>CAMVPS010000003.1:0-96635 GCA_947169405.1 uncultured Bacteroidales bacterium | reverse complement strand
TGCCATAGGCGATGTGCCCGCCATCGGCCTTCCAGCCGCCCAGGTCGCGCATGTTGGAGGCGACCCCGGCGATCATGCGCAGCGGGCCGATGGGCGTGAAACTGCCCGTGGTCAGGACCTTCCCGTCGCCGTCCAGCACCTTGTAGAAGTACTTCACCCCGGGGACGAGGTTATAGATCTTGGCTTCCTCCGCCTCGATCGGGACCTCCGTCACCGCCTCGAAAAGCGGGGACGAAGAAACCGCCACCTTGGCGGCATTCCCTTCCTTCCAAGCGACCGTCACCGGTTTCGGCCGGTCCGACGCCCCCAGGTTCTTCCGGTAATCCCGGGCGTAAGAAACGACATACGCGGTGTCGGCGGAATAATCCACCTCTTCCAGGAACCGCCGGGTTCCGTCATTGACCATCCCGTAATTCCGGACCTGCGCGGACGCGCAGACGGTCAAGGCCGCAAAGGCGGCCAGAAGCAGCCATCTATTTTTCATACCAAGGAATATTTCTCGGTTCGTCATATTACAATGCCTCCCCCGCGCTCAGGCGGGCCAGGAAGGCACGGGTGTCGTCGAGGGTCTTGGGGAGCGCGTGGTTTTTGAGCCAGGCGTCCAGGTCGTCCTTGCGGGCCGGGAAAAGTTTCCGAATGGTGCGCTTGTTGACGGGCGTGACGTTGCCGGCAACGTACAGGTAGCACGACTCTTTCACGTTGTACGGATAGCTCTTGGACGACTGAAGGGTGTACATCATCCCGTCGGACTGAAGCGAGCCCACCTCCCGGATGGAGCTTGTGCGGGATTGAATCCCATAGGCGCCCGTCTTGACGTCGCGGAGGATCTCCACGTCCCGCCGGTAAGCGAGCGTCACCTCGTCGGAAACGGGATACAGCCGATAGAAGGCGCCGTCGACATGGACGAACACGACGGTGTCGATGACGACCCGGAGGATGTTGTCGGCGGAGGAGGAGAGTTCCTGGCCCTTGTCCATGAACCGGAGGGTCTGGTCCACGGCGCAGATGTTCAGTTCTCCCTGGCCCGGTCCCTGGCCGGAAAAATAGACCATCCCCTGCCGGAATTCGGGCAGCAGGTAGAAGACGTCGGCCGGCATGTCGCCCCGGGCCTCCTGGCCGAAGGCGGAAAGGCCTGCGAAGAGGGAGAGAAGGAGTAAAAATCGTTTCATCGCTTTGTGGAGACCGACCGGATGCAGCGGTCAATCTCCACAAAGATAGAACTTTTCGTGGATTGACAGAATCTTTCGCGCGCGAAAACTGCTATCTTCTCGAAGCTTCCTGGAGCCCCGCGCGGAGGTTCTCGATCACGGCCTCCGAGCTGTAAGTGGCGCCGGAAACGGCGTCGAGCTGCATTTTGGCGGCTTCGTCCACTTTCTTGCCCACGACGGCCTTCAGGAGGCCGCCTTTGACCACGCGATCGAAATAGCTGGGCGACTCCGTGTTCGGGAGCGCCTCGACCTTGACGACGACCCCCTTGACGACCTTGATGAGGAGCGGGGTGGGACCGTCATAGCCGATGACGTCCTTGCAGAGTTCGGTGGTGTTGACGACCAGGGTGTCGGCCGGAGCGGACCCGGCGGACCGGGTGCCGCGGGCGCCGCTCACCAGGCAGACGGATAAAAGGAGGGCGGCGACGGCCGCCAGAAGCATCGTTTTCTTCACGTTCATCATAGTTTGGGGGACAAAGTTAAGATATTTTCCGGGAATTTGCCGATATTTGTAAAAAGGCCGATCCCTATGAAACGATTCTTTCTCCTGACAGCAAGCCTCTTCGCGGCCGCCGCGATTTTCGCCCAAAACAACGCTCTCCACCAACAGTCCGACGGGTACGTCTGGCCCGACGACCCGGCCGTCCTCGAGAAGCTGGACCAGTGGCAGGACCTCAAGTTCGGCGTCCTGATGCACTGGGGCCTGTACAGCGTCCCCGGCATCGTGGAATCCTGGAACCTCTGCAACGAGGACTGGGTCGTCCGGCCGGAAGGCACCACCTACGAAGGCTACAAACAGTGGTACTGGGGCCTCTCGAAGGTGTTCAACCCGGTCCGTTTCGATCCGGAACAATGGGCCGACGTGTTCGAGGACGCGGGGATGAAGTATATGATCTTCACGACCAAGCACCACGACGGCTTCTGCCTGTTCGACTCGGAATATACGGATTTCACCGTCGCGAAGGCCGGGCCCTTCTCCGACAATCCCAGGAAGGACATCGCCAAGTACGTCTTCGACGCCTTCCGCCCGAAAGGCTTCCTGATCGGCGCCTATTTCTCCAAGCCCGACTGGCACTGCGAGTGGTTCTGGAACCCCTACTACGCCACCGCGCGCCGCGGCGTCAACTACTCGGTGGACCTGCACCCCGACTGGTGGCGGAACTACGTGGACTACACGAAGAACCAGCTCACGGAGCTCACCGGCGGCCGCTACGGCAAGCTGGACATCCTCTGGCTGGACGGCGGCTGGATCACCGGCGACGAGGTGGGCCTGAACGAGGTCCTGCCCCAGGCCCGGGCAGTGAGCCCCGGCCTCATCTGCGTGGACCGCACCATCCAGGGCCCGAACGAGAACTATCAGACTCCGGAGCAGTCCGTTCCGAAAACGCAGCTGAAGCACCCCTGGGAGTCCTGCATGACCCTCGGCGCCGACTGGGGATGGACCCCGGACCCGCCGTTCAAGACCGCGCGCCGGGTGATCGGCACGCTGGCCGAAATCACCGCCAAGGGCGGCTGCCTCGCGCTCGGCGTGGGCCCGACCCCGGACGGCGTCATCGAAGACAAGGCCGTCGTCATCCTGCAGGAGATTGGCGCCTGGCTGCGCCGCTGCGGCGAGGCCATCTACGGCACCCGCATCACGGACCACTACAACGACGGAAACCTCTGGTTCAACGCCTCCAAGGACGGCAAGACGCTGTACGCCGTCTACGCCCTTCCCGACGGCGAGAACCTGCCGACGGAATTGACCTGGACTGACAATCTCCCGAAGGGAAAAGTGACCGTCCTCAACAACGGCAAGAAAGTGAAAGCCGAGGTCAAGGACGGTCAAGTGACGGTCAAGCTCCCGAAGGGGCTGGCGCAGGAGCCTGTCGCGCTGAAGTTCAGTCTCTAGATTCCGGGTCAAGCCCGGAATGACAGAGGGGGTCAAGCCCGGAATGACAGGTCAGAGTTTCACCTCGATCACGCAGGGGAAGGAGTAGGAGAGGTCGTTGCGGGTGTAGAGGGTCTTCTTGCGGAGCGCATCTGAAGGGGTCAGGGTGCCCTCGAAGAGGGTCGCGCCCTCGTGGACGACCCGGACGGGCTTGCCCAGGTCCACCATCTTCTCGTTCAGATAGATCCGGACGGAGGAATAGTCGCAATCGCCGATGGCGACGGTGTTTCCGTCGATGTCGGCATAAAGCGTCTTTCCCTTCTTGGCCTCCCCGGCCGGAACGCCCAGCCAGTAGAAGTATTCCTTCGCCACGTCGTTCTGGACCCAGACCACCTTCTTCGGGTAGGGGTTGCGGGCGTATTTCGCCATCCACGGAACGGCTGCGGCGTCCTTGCCATCCATCCAGTGTCCCTTTCCCGCAACGATGTGTCCCTCGTGGACATAGCCCTCGGGATCGTCCGCCTGCAGGGCGTCCAGCTTCCCGATGTACTCGGCGCAGACCTTGTTGCGGTCATAGGCCGAATCCTCGGCCCCGCACCAGATCATGAACGGGAGATTCCGGAGGGATTCCAGCCGCACCCCGTTCGGGTGGCCGGCCATCATCGAGGCGGCGGCCCAGTGGTCCGCCATCCGCGGCGCCACCTGCCACACGCCGTCGCCGCCGGCGGAATAGCCCATCAGGTACACCTTGTTCGGATTCACGTCCAGGAACACGACGGCCATCTGGATGATCTGCTCGTAGAACGCGTCCGATTCGGGGCGGAAATGCAGGTCCCAGGTGTTGGTGATGGCCCGGGGGCACAGGTACACGCCCTCCGCCGGGGTATAGAGCTGTTTCTGGTTCTCCCACTGCCCGTCGTTCTCCGACGCGTCCGTCTGGCCGCCGCCGTGCAGGGAGATGTACAGAGACCGTCCCCCCGCCGGCTTGTTGCCGTAGACGGTCCACCAGATGGGCATCTTGTTCTGGCCGATCTGGAGGAGGTGGCCCCGATAGGCATACGACAGGGCCGTATGGACGGAATCCCGCCACTGGCCCTCGAGGGTGCTCAGGTCGGGCTCGTAAGCATCATTTTCCGGATCGTTCCCCTGGATTCCATTCGATCCGCAGGCATTGGACAGTGACAGGAGCGGGAATGCGCACAGGAGGACAAAAAGAAGGGTACGTTTCATCGTTTATATGTTTTAGGTCAACAAATGTACGCTTTTTCCCCACTCCCGTGAACGAAAAACAAAAGAAAATGACGTTTTTTTAAAGAGAATGTGCCTGCATTCAAATTTTTTATTTATCTTCGCCTAACATAAAGAAAACCACTTAAATACGCGCAACTAACAACTATTTTATAACCACCAACCTATTTCATTAACCAAAAAACCAACTGTAATGCGTAAACAAAGATTTGTTCTCGCCCTGGCGGGCCTCCTCGTGGCCCTGGGCTTGAATGCGCAGGACATTACGGTCAAGGGTACGGTGAAAGACAACACCGGCGAACCCGTCATCGGGGCCGGCGTCGTCGTGAAGGGCACCACCAGGGGCACTTCCACCGACATTGACGGTAACTACACCCTCGCTTGCGCCCCTGACGCCGTCCTCGAGTTCTCCTTCATCGGCATGGAGACCCAGAACGTGGCCGTGGGCGGCCGCAGAAACATCGACGTGACCCTCGCGCCCGACTCCGAGTTCCTGACGGAATCCGTCGTCACCGCGCTCGGCATCACCCGCGAAAAGAAGACGCTGGGCTATGCCATCCAGGACGTCGGCGGCGCCACCCTCCTCGACGCGCACGAGGCGAACCTCGCCAACGCGCTGACCGGTAAGGTCGCCGGTGTGGAAATCATCCGTTCCTCCAACGGTCCGGGCGCTTCCTCCCGTATCGTCCTCCGCGGTAACAACTCCCTGACGAGCCTGAACCAGCCGCTCATCGTCGTGGACGGTGTGCCGATGGACAACTTCGTGGGCGCCTCCAACAACGACTTCTGGAATCCTTCCGCCGACATGGGTAGCGGCCTGCAGGACATCAACCCGGAAGACGTCGAGTCCATGACCGTCCTGAAGGGCGCCTCCGCCGCGGCCCTCTACGGCTCCCGCGCCGGTAACGGCGTCATCCTCATCACCACCAAGAAGGGTCGTCAGACTCCGGGTCTGGGCATCACGTTCAACAGCACCGTGGCCTTCACCACCGAGTTCACCCGTCCGGCCATGCAGTCCATGTACGGCCAGGGCTCCCTGGGCGTGTACGACAACGCCGACTCCCAGAGCTGGGGTCCGGAAATCAAGAGCCAGATGGTCACCAAGTGGGACGGCTCCTCCGCCCCGCTGCAGGCCTTCGACAACGTGAAGGGCTTCTTCGGCACCGGCATCACCGACACCGAGAACGTCACCTTCTCCCAGCAGTACGGCAAGACCGGCATCTACGCCTCCTGGACCCGCACCTACGACCAGAGCCAGGTTCCCGGCGCCACCCTCGGCCGTAACAACATGATGCTCCGCGGCACCTCCACCTTCGGCAAGAACGAGAAGTGGCACTTCGACGGCAAGATTCAGTACATCCGGATCCAGGCCAACAACCGTCCGATCTCCGGTTCCAACGTGAACGCGAACTACATGCTGAAGATGTACACCCTGCCGGTGTCCGTGAACATCCTCGACTTCAAGGATGCCGTCGACGCCAACGGCGAAATGTTCTTCTTCGGCAACAAGGACCGCATGGGTTCCAACCCTTGGTGGTATGCCAAGTACAGCACCAACCAGGACGTCCGTAACCGTTTCCTGATGAACGCCAGCCTCGCCTATGACTTCACCGATTGGCTGAGCCTGGAACTCAAGGCCGGTTCCGACATGTACTTCACCGAGACCGAGAACAAGTTCTACGCGGGCAACAAGATCGCGGGTTCCGTGACCGGTTCCTACGGGGTGGGCGAAAGCCGCTTCTACGAGAACAACTTCTCCTTCCTCTTCAAGGCGCAGCAGGACAACATCTGGGGCGACCTCGGCGCTTCCGCCACCTTCGGCGGCAACCTGATGGACCGTGAGAACCGCGGCCTCTCCGCCTCCCAGAGCCAGCTCCTCATCCCGAACCTGTTCGACCTGGGCAATGCCAAGAGCGACAAGCCGAGCGTCTCCGAGAGCTACTCCCACCGCAAGATGAACTCCCTGTTCGGATCGGCCCAGCTCAACTACGGCGGCTGGATCTTCCTCGATGCGACCCTCCGCAACGACTGGACCTCCACCCTGAGCCCGCAGAACCGTTCCTACCTGTATCCGTCCGTCTCCCTGGCTTGGGTCATCACCGACATGATCAACAAGTATTCCAGCCTCCCCGGCTGGCTGACCTTCGCCAAGGCCCGCGTCTCCTATGCGGAAGTGGGTAACGACATGGGTCCTTACCAGCTGTACAACGTGTACACCATGGGCACCGACGCCCGCGCCGACGCGAAGCCGGTCATCAACTCCCAGGGCACCCTGTACAACGCCGACGTGAAGAACGAGCTCATCAAGTCCTGGGAAGCCGGTCTCGACCTCCGCTTCTTCGACAGCCGGGTCGGCCTCGACCTCTCCTGGTACAAGACCAACGCGACCAACCAGCTCATCAACCTCCCCATCGCCGCCATCGGCTACTCCAGCAAGAAGGTCAACGCCGGTAACATCCAGAACACCGGTTGGGAAGCCGTCCTGAATGTGGAGCCCATCCGCAACCGCGACTTCCTGTGGCGTTCCACGGTGAACTTCTCCACCAACAAGAACACCATCCTCGAACTCGCAGACGGCGTGGAGGACTACAACCTCGGCGGCTATGACAAGCTCAGCATCAAGGCCCACGTGGGCGGTGGCTACGGTGACATCTACGGCACCAAGTACGCCCGCGTCGAGGACGAGAGCAGCCCGTACTACGGCAAGCTCATCCTGAACACCGACGGTCTCCCGACGTCCGACGGCTCCAGCCAGTACCTGGGCAACCAGAACCCGGTCGCGCAGCTGGGCTGGATCAACAGCTTCACGTGGAAGGACCTCACCGCGAGCTTCCAGGTGGACGCCCGCATCGGCGGCAAGATGTTCTCCGGTACCCTTGGCACCATGGAATATGCCGGTACCGCCGCCTGGACCGTGGACAACCGCGACAAGATGCTCGTCGACGGCGTCCAGAAGGACGGTGACGGCTACAAGGTGAACACCACCGAGACCACCGGCGAAAAGTATTGGAAGCAGATCTCCGGCGCCGCCGGCTCCAACCTGGGCATCACCGAGGAGAACCTCTACGACGCGACCAACGTCCGTCTGAGAAACGTCTCCATCGCCTACTCCCTGCCCAAGCGCCTCCTGGCCGGCCAGGACATCTTCCAGTCCATCAAGCTCGGATTCTCCTGCACCAACGTCTTCATGATCTACAGCAAGATGCGCGGTCTGGATCCGGAATCCATCTTCGCGACTTCCACCAACGCCATCGGCTTCGAGTACGGCGCCGCGCCGACTTCCCGTGCCTATGTCTTCAATGTTTCCTTCGGATTCTAATCTCTGCACTACCATGAAATTGAACAAAATACTTGCTTTGACCGCGGGCGTCGTCGCCCTCTTCGCCTCCTGCAGCGATTTCGAGGAGATCAACAAGAACCCGAAAGCCGCCAACGCAGAGGACCTGATGCCCTACTGGGCCTTGAACAAGGCCATCATGAGCGACCAGCAGAACCCGAACGACGCCGAACGTGTCTTCGTCCTCTACTGGGCCGACATCGCCCGCCAGGACGGTGAGAACAGCGGCCGTTCCGTGGGCGGATCCAACGACGAGTGGGCCGGCTGCCTGTACAACCTCACCCGCAACTGCGTGAACTCCGCCAACCTTGCGATCAAGATCGCCGACGCCGCTCTCGAAGGGGGCAACCTCGGTGAGCACGAGGCCGGCCTGTTCGCCAACGTGAAACAGTTCTCCCGCATCTGGAGAGTCTATCTGATGACCGAGTTCGTCGACTCCTTCGGCTCCTTCACCTTCGACTTCGAGGCCAACACGCCCGAATACAAGAGCGTCGAGGAATGCTACGACTTCATGCTCAAGGAGCTCAGCGAGGCGGTTCCCGCCATCAATACGGCCTACTCCGGCGAGTCCTCCACCGAGAAGGACGCCGACGCCGCCTTCCAGCTGGACGCCACCAAGTGGAAGAACTTCGGCATCTCGATGTGGATGCGCTGCGCGATGCGCCTGTCCGAGGTGGACGCCGCCAAGGCCAAGGCCAACTTCGAGGCCGCCGTCGCCGCCGGCCCGGGCATCCGGACCAAGGAGGGCATCTTCCGCATCGAGGAGCGCAACGCCTGGAACGACCTGGCCGGCGTGATGAGCCGCACCTGGGACTGGCAGGAAGCCTCCCACACCTTCGCCAACCTCACCACCAACCTGGGCGGCGCGAAGGCCGAGGACATCCTCAAGGACCCGGGCAAGCGCTTCTACAAGAACGCTCCCCTGAAGCCGGAGACGGTTTCCGAAATGTATGGCGCGTACATCAAGGACGCGTCCGCGTACCTGGGCGTCCACATGGTGGACAAGGACGGCAACAACCTGTACGAGTCCAACACCGACAGCCCGACCTGGGGTTACTTCTTCGACGGCATCCCGTCCAAGCTGGATCCCCGCGCCCTGGTGTATTTCACCCTGCCTAGCGACTACAGCAACCGCATCGAGACCGGTTACGCCAGCTTCCCGAACTCCACGGCGCCGCTGAATGTCGCCCTGGACAAGGCCAACAACTCGCTTCAGATCAACACCTCCTTCGCTTGGAACGGCTTGATCGCCGGCTACGGCCGCGACGACAAGGCCAAGGGCAACGGCCTGGTCGACGCCAGCGGCGGCAACTACGGCAAGACCTACCCGGCCCTCGCCGAGCGCTATCGCAACAGCAAGGAGTTCCGCGTGTTCTTCGGCCCTTGGGAGACCTACTTCCTCCTCGCCGAGGCCGCCGTCCGCGGCTGGAACGCCGGTATGGGTGCCCAGGCCGCCTATGAGGCCGGCATCAAGGCCAGCTTCGAGTACCTGAACGTGGAGGCCAACTACGAGGCCTACATCAACTCCGAGGACTACAACCGCGTGGGCACCTCCGTGAAGTTCATCCACACGGCCGAACCGGCCAACTACTCGATCTACTACAAGGATCCGGTCTCCGGTGACATGAAGACGACCGAGTACAAGTACCCGGATGCGAACAAGATCCTGTACAAGGGCAAGAAGCTCAACGACCAGCTCACGAAGATCATCACCCAGAAGTTCATCGCCAATACGCCTTGGCTGCCCCAGGAGAACTGGTGCGACCACCGTCGTACGGGCCTGCCGTTCTGGGAGCTGCCCGTGACCACCACGGACTTCCCGTATCTGATGGAAGGCGCCAAGACCGCCTATCTGACTGGCCAGAAGCCGGGTTGCTATGCCCAGCGCATGAACTACCCGAACTCCTTCAAGAACGCCAGCCCGGAGCAGTACAAGAACGCGCTCTCCCTGATGGGCATGACCAACGAGAACACCATCACCCCGCTGTGGTGGGCGATCAAGTAAGGACCTCTTCCCCGACTACGAATTCGGGCGACCCCTCGGGGCCGCCCGTTTTTTATGCGTATGTCGCGGGGACTAATACTTGTGTTTCGTCTGCTCCAGCTCGTCCTTCGTGATCTTGTGCCTGTCCATCGCCCGCCAGGCGACGGCGATGTAGGCCACGACGAACGGGATGAGAAGCGACACATAGGACATCACCTGCAGGGTGAAAAAGCTGGAGGAGCTGTTCCGGATGGTCAGGGAGCTCTGGAGGTCCGAATAGGACGGGTAGTAGGCCGTATTGTTGAAGCCGGCCACGAAGAAGATGGCCATCACCACGAGAACGGTGCCCGGGGCGGCGTACCAGAAGCCGTCCAGCTCGTGGGAGAAACCGCCGCGGATGAGGCCGATGAGGACCAGGACCACGCCCACGGCGAACATCCCCAGCACGACGGGCATCGCCAGCAGGTTCGCGAAGTATTTGCCGCGCTCCAGGGCGACGGTGCCATCGACTTCCACCGCGTAGCCCTTGCGGAAGAGCAGGAGGACCACCCAGGCCACGAGCAGGGCCACGAACGGGAAGAAGACGCGGTGGATGGCCTCGTACATTTCCTTCCGGACACCGGGGTCGTTGACGCGGCTCAGGAGGTACAGGGCGCCCAGCAGGTAGGCCAGGGCGACCAGGGTCAGGCCCAGGATCACCGCGTGGGGGTGCGCCAGGGCCTCCAGGCCGTGCCAGGCGCTGTCCCAGGTGCTGATGATGGGGGCGGACGGGTCCGCGATGGCGGTCTTGTCCACGGTGAATCCGGAGCCCGTGAAGAAGGTGCCCACGGCCGTGCCCACCAGGAACGGGGCCAGGACGCCGTTCGCCATCAGGGCGCCACGGAAGGCATTCACACCCAGCAGGTTGCCTTTCTTGGCGTAGAACTCGTAGGAGACCGCCTGGAAGACGAAGGTCACCAGGAGCAGCATCCACACCCAGTAGGCGCCGCCGAAGCTGGTGCTGTAGAACAGGGGGAAGGAGGCGAAGAACGCCCCGCCGAAGGTCACGAGGGTGGTGAAAGTGAGCTCCCACTTGCGGCCTGTCGCATTCAGGATCATCCGTTTCTGGGCATCGTCCAGCTTGCGGTTCACGAGGTGGATGTTGGCGCCCTGGACGAACATCAGGGCCACGAGGATACCGCCCAGCAGGGCGACGAGGATCCACCAGTAGTTTTGCAGCAACGTATAGGTCATGGTCTAACCCTCCTTGATTTGCGGTCCTTTCCGGATGGCGCGCAGCATGATGCGGATCTCGATGGCCAGGAAAAGGGCGAAGATGGCGAGGAACAGGAAGAAGGTCGTCTTCACGGCGCCGGCGCTGAGGCTGGAGATGGCGACGTTCACGGGCAGCAGGCCCTGGATGGTCCAGGGCTGGCGGCCCACCTCGGCGACGATCCAGCCGCACTGCCCGCAGATGAACACGAGCGGGATGCAGACCAGGCCCGCCCAGAAGAACCAGTTCTTGTTCTCCAGCGTGTCCCGCCAGGCGAAAATGAGCGCCAGAACCAGCAGCAGGCCCATCAGCATTCCGAGGCCGATCATCAGGCGGAAGGCCCAGAACACGACGGGAACGGGCGGAATCACGTCCTCGGGACTCGTCAGGTAGCCGTATCCCATGTATTGGACGTTTTCGTCCAGGATGGCCCGGGCCGCTTCGGCGGCCAGCGGGTTGACGTCCTTGAGCTCCCGGTACGCGGCCAGGGCGTCCAGCGCCTTGCGGCCGCTTTCCATCTTCTCCTCGACGGACGGGATGACGTTCCCTTCATTGTCCGTGTAGCCGTTCAGGATGTCGTTGATGCCGGGGACCACGCCGTCGAGGTCGTGGGTGGCGAGGATGGACAGCATCCCCGGGATTTCGACGCCCGGGACGATGGAGAAGGGGGCGCGCGGGCCGCCGTTCTCGAGGCCCTCGGCCGCCGCCAGCTTCATCGGCTGGTACTTGGCCGCGTGGACGCCGGAGGAATCGCCGGACAGCATCACGGTGCCGGTGCCGACGAGGCCCACAATGGCGCCGATGAGCATGCTCTTCCGGGCGAACTCCTTCTCGCGACCCTTCAGCAGGTACCAGCCGCTCACCGCGACGACGAAAACGCCGCCGGTGACCCAGCCGCTGGAGATGCTGTGGAAGAACTTGGACACGGCCACGGGGTTCGTCACGACCTCCCAGAAGGCCTGGGCCGACGCCATCTCGCTGCGGACGGTGTCCGGATTGAAGGTCGTGCCCACGGGGTTCTGCATCCAGCCGTTGGCGACGAGGATCCAGTAGGCGGAAATGGTGGCGCCGATGCCGGTGAGCCAGGTCGACGCCAGGTGGAACCGCTTGGAGACCTTGTCCCAGCCGAAGAACATCACGGCGAAGAAGGTCGCCTCCATAAAGAAGGCCAGGATGCCCTCGATGGCGAGCGGGGCGCCGAACATGTCACCCACGAACCAGGAATAGTTGCTCCAGTTCGTGCCGAACTCGAATTCGAGGATGATGCCGGTGGCGATGCCCACGGCGAAATTGATGGCGAAGACCTTCATCCAGAACTGGGCGGTCTTGCGCCAGAAGTTGTCTTTCTTGACAACGTACAGGGTCTCCATAATGGCCATCACGAACGCCAGGCCCAACGTCAGGGGGACGAAGAGCCAGTGGTAGGCGGCGGTCATGGCAAACTGGAGTCGGGACCAGAGGACAGTTTCCATTGTTTTTCAGCCAGGTTATAAGTTTCAGTGTTCTTTCGGTTGCGGGTGAGGTTCTCCCCCACGGTCTCGCTCTTCTCGGCGTCGGTCTTGCCGGCCAGGGCGGGCCGGAAGAAGAAGACGCGGAGGATCGCGAACAGGATGAAGAACTTCAGCACGACGAGCCAGATGAGCGGGCGGCCCCAGGTCTGGTTGCCGAAACCATCCCGGTAGAAAAGCCAAACTTTTTTAGCCCATCCCACCATCTTTTCGCCGTTTCCTATAAAGATAGCAATATTTTTCCCGTTTTTTTATTATCTTGTCCCCAACACGAAAAACTGTGACCCGATGAACAAACTTCTGCGAAAACTCAACGACATTTCCAAGATCACCCGTCGCGCCGCGTTCTCCGACATGGAGCACCAGATCAAGAAATACAAGTACGGCTCCGACGCGTTCATGCAGATCCTGGAAAGCCGCTATTCCTGCCACGCCTTCACCCACCATCCCGTCTCCGAGTCCAAGCTCCAGATGATCCTGGACGCCGGCCGGATGGCGCCGTCGGCCGCGAACCAGCAGCCCGCCCGCATCTGGGTGGTCAAGAGCGAGGAGGCCCTCGCCAAGCTGCACCAGGTGCATCCCTGCTACGGCGCGCCGGTCGTCCTCATCGTCGGCTGCCGGAACGAGGAAGCCTGGGTGCGCCCGTACGACGGCATCAACGCCGCGAAGACGGACGCCGCCGTCGTCCTCACGCACCTGATGCTCACGGCCACGGACGTGGGCCTGGCGAATATGTGGATCTGGGATTTCGACCCGAGCAAGATCCGCGAAGTCCTCCCCGAGACCCGGGAGCACGGCATTTACGGGCTCCTCGCCATCGGCCATCCCGCCGCCGGCGAAGGCAAGCCCACGGAACTGCACGACCAGCGGAAGCCCCTCGAGGACCTGGTCATCGAACTGTAATCCCTTGAAACGGATCGAAGTCGTCGCGGCCCTCATCGTCAAGGAGGGCCGCGTCTTTGCCACCCAGCGGGGCTACGGCCCCTGGAAGGACTGGTGGGAGTTCCCCGGCGGGAAGATGGAGCCCGGCGAGAGCCGGGAGGACGCCCTGCGCCGGGAGATCTCCGAGGAACTTTCCTGCAGCCTGGTCGTCGGCGACCTCCTGGACACGGTCGAATGGGACTATCCCGAGTTCCATCTCACGATGCACTGCTTCCTGTGCGCGCTGGACGGGGAGGCGCCGCACCTGAATGAACATGAAGCGGCGCGCTGGCTCTCCGCCGACGAGCTGCTCTCCGTCAACTGGCTCCCGGCCGACTACGGCCTGCTGCCGAAACTGACCGAACACCTATGAGAGTCGTCATCCAACGCGTCCTGAACGCCACCGTGTCCATCTCCGGCACGGTGACGGCCGCCATCGGCAAGGGCCTTCTCGTGCTCCTGGGCATCTGCGAGGAGGACGGGGCCGAGGACATCGAGTGGCTCGTGAAGAAGATCGTGGGCCTGCGCGTCTTCGACGACGCGGCCGGCGTGATGAACATCGACGTCCGCGACGCCGGCGGCGACGTCCTCGTCGTGAGCCAGTTCACCCTGATGGCCTCCACCAAGAAAGGCAACCGCCCCTCCTACATCCGCGCCGCCCGGCCGGAAGTGGCGATTCCTTTGTACGAGCGCTTCTGCGCCGCCCTCTCGGCGGCCCTGGGCAAGCCCGTCCCCACCGGCACCTTCGGCGCCGATATGCAAGTCGCCCTGGTCAACGACGGCCCCGTGACGATCTGCATCGACACGAAAAATAAGGAATAAACAGATTTCTCGACTTCGCTCGAAATGACAAAGGATATACTTTTGTCATTCCGAGGAGGTCAAGGAACGTATTGCTCCTGTCATTCTGAGGAGGTCGAAGACCGACGTGAGAATCTATCTCCCCAGAATCAGACGCACTCCCCCGACCGCCAGCAAGGACTGCGCGGCCAGGTAGGTGCTCATCACGAGGAAATGGCGGAGGGGGAATGTCATCACGCCAAAGGTGCTCATCGCGATGCAGGAATCGGAGAAGGTGAAAAGGAGGGCGCCCGCGAGGAGGATCCACCAGGTCGCGCGGTGGCCGCGGGGCATGCGGAGCACGCCCGCGAAGGCGCTGAATATCAGCAGCATCAGCACGCAGCCATAGACCGTCATCGGCCAGAACATCTCTCCGGAAATGCCGATGGCCTTCACCAGGCCCAGCACGATGGCCAGCATGATCACGAGGGAGATGACCCACTGCCACAGCGTCAGGCCTTTCCAGGACTGACCGCCGAAGAGGGTGATATAGAAAAGATGGCCGACGAGGAAGGCCGCGATGCCTCCCACGAAGAGCCAGAAGCCGTCCGGCATCAGCAGGACGTCGCCCGCGCAGCCGAAGAGCTGCGCCGCGACGAGGAGGCCGACCGGCCGGAAGTCGGGCACGTCCCGACCCAGCAGGTAGGCGAGCGTCGTGGCGGAGAGCAGCGGCAGGAGGGCCGGTTTCACCGCATCGTCCAGGTTCGTTCCCAGGATGCATCCGAGGAGATTCAGGATGCACGCGACCAGGAAAAAGGCGCACGGAATGCACCAAATGGCGTTTTTTCGCATTTTGTTTTTCAGTTTAAGCACTGCAAGTTAGCCATTCCCCGCGAATATTGCAACCCGGTTGCACGCGGGGCGCCGTACCTTTGCCTTCGGAAAATGAACTGAACTATGATACACGAAGACCATCACCATCATCACGAGGAGGCTTGCGAGCACTGCCATGGGCACGAGCATCACGAGCACCATGGGCATGACCACGAGCACCATCACCACCACGAAGAGGGCGGCGTCAAGGAGAGCATCCTCAAGATCGCACTCGCGACCGTGCTGCTCGTCGCGGCGGTCCTCATCGAGAAGAAGACAGATTGGCCGGTATGGGCCTATCTCCTCATTTATCTGATCCCGTACCTGATTGTCGGTTGGGAGACCCTGACGGAGGCGGCCGAGGCGCTGGTGCACGGCGAGGCCCTGGACGAGAATTTCCTGATGGCCGTCGCCACGATCGGCGCGCTCGCCATCGGCTTCCTGCCGGGCGCCGAGACGCAGTTCCCCGAGGCCGTGTTCGTGATGCTGTTCTTCCAGGTGGGAGAGCTCTTCGAGGGCATCGCGGAAGGCCGCAGCCGGAAATCGATCGCCCATCTGATGGACATCCGGCCCGATACGGCCCATGTGGAAAGGGACGGCGCCCTCGTGACGGTCGCCCCCGAGACCGTCGAGCGGGGCGAAGTGATCGTCATCCAGCCCGGCGAGAAGGTGCCGATGGACGGGGTCGTCCTGGAGGGCCGCTCGAACCTGGACACGGTCGCCCTGACGGGCGAGAGCGTGCCCCGGGGCATCGGCCCGGACGACGAAGTCCTGTCGGGCTGCGTAAACCTGTCGGGCGTGCTCCGGGTGCGTGTGACGAAGGCGTTCGGCGAGTCCACGGCCTCGAAGATCCTGGACCTCGTGGAGAATGCCGCGGAGCGCAAGTCCCGCAGCGAGAGCTTCATCACGAAGTTCGCCAAGGTCTATACGCCCATCGTGGTGGGCCTGGCCGTCCTGCTGGCCATCGTACCCTCCCTGCTGACGGGCGAATGGGCCACGTGGATCTACCGGGCGCTGATGTTCCTGGTGGTATCCTGCCCGTGCGCCCTCGTGATCTCCGTGCCGCTCACGTTCTTCGGCGGCATCGGCGGGGCCTCCCGGAAGGGCATCCTCGTGAAGGGCGCCAACTTCCTGGACACGCTCAGCCGCGTGAAGACGGTCGTCTTCGACAAGACCGGCACGCTCACGGAAGGCGTCTTCGAAGTGACGGCCGTGCATCCCGAACTCATTGACGAAAAGGAACTTCTGCATCTCGCAGCCCACGTGGAGCGCCACTCCACGCACCCCATCGCCGCCGCGCTGCGCCTCGCCTACCCCGACGAGCAGGACGACTGCTCCGTCACCGACATTCGCGAGACCGCCGGTCACGGCGTCACCGCGACGGTCAACGGGAAACGCGTGGCCGTGGGCAATGAAAAGCTCATGGGCCTGGAAGGGTCGGCTTCGCATCCTTGCGAGCTCAAGGGCACGGTCATCCATGTGTCCATCGACGGGGTCTATGCCGGGCACATCGTCATCTCCGACCGGGTGAAGGCCGACGCGGCGGAGGCCGTGGCCGCCCTGCATCGCGCCGGCGTCCGCCGGACCGTGATGCTCACGGGCGACGAGGCGGACATCGCCGCCGCCGTCGCCGCCGCCGTCGGCGTGGACACCTTCCACGCCGGCCTCCTCCCCGCCGACAAAGTCGCCCACGTGGAGGCCCTGCTGGGCGACCGGTCCTTGAGTTTGTCGGAAGACCGGTCCCTGAGCCTGTCGAAGGGCCGGTCGACGGGCGCCGGCCAGCCCGCCCGTCATTCCCGGCCTGACCGGGAATCTCCCGACGGCGCAGTCGCCTTCGTGGGCGACGGCATCAACGACGCCCCGGTCCTCGCCCGCGCGGACCTCGGCATCGCGATGGGTGCCCTCGGCTCCGACGCGGCCATCGAGGCCGCCGACGTCGTCCTGATGGACGACAAGCCCTCGAAGGTCGCCGAGGCCGTCCGCATCGCCCGCCGCACCCTCCGCATCGCCCGCGAGAACATGCTCTTCGCCATCGGCGTAAAGGTGCTCGTCCTCCTGCTCGCCGCCTTCGGCCTCGCCACCCTCTGGATGGCGGTCTTCGCCGACGTCGGCGTCACCGTCCTCGCCGTCCTCAACGCCATGCGTGCGTTGAAAGTGTGAGGCCCTCCCGGCCAGGCGGTCCCGTCAGCCCGATTGCCTCCCCGCCCCGACCGGAAGCCCCGCTGAATCCAACCCCCTCCCGTTCCCCCAACCCGTTCAGCACGGCTGGGGGAACATTTTCGTAGGTTAGCGTTCCCTCTCGCGTGCTCCAGCACGGCTGAGGGAACGTTTCAGGGCTATTTCGTGTCCCGACACGTGCTCACTCTTTATACTTCTTCGACTTGAGTGCCTGGGAGATGATACGAGCTGGGATGAAAACGGCTTGTGACAAGGTAACGGCATCCAACCTGTATTTCTTGTTCAGCCGCACTGCCAAGGCACAACGGTCGTCGTTGGAGAGTTCGGACAGCTTTAGGCCCTCCATCATCAACTCTTGCTTGACGATGTCTTTTGCCTCCTCCACGGAAAACGTTATCTCCTCCCCCATCTCGTCGGCGATTTCTACGAACGCTTCGTAATCCTTCACGAGGCGGGTCTCAAATTCCTTCGCCGCGGGAAACACCTTATACAAAACGTCCATATCCACGAAGCTTTGCGGCAATACCATTCCCAATCCCGGGTGAATCAAGCGGTCGGGAGGGATGGACACGTGCGTCTGAAACATCTTTCTCAACGTCCGCACGGACAAGTCGCCCGCCCGGACCGTCTCGAACAGGCGGGGAAGATCGGAATAGAATGCCATGGACGAACCGAACAAGTATCCGCCCGGGCGGATGTTCAATACTTCGGAAGCGTTCCGCGCGATATAAATGCCATTGTTTCGCATCTGATCCTCATCCACGACAGGAATCAATTTGAAATCATAATCCTTGGGAAGCGGGGGGTGTCCATCTGCTACCAGCCGCTTGTTGATTCGGCTCCTCACATAGTCGAATACTGCCACGCAATGCTCCCCCCGCCCTGAAAGGAGCAGGTGGACGTGACTTCGCATCACCTCGTAGAAGTGCACTTTCACGGGAAACAGCAGATCCAGCAGGGATATCGTGTTGACCAAATACACATATTCCGCTTCGTCGTGGCAGATAGTCCCCTTCTTTCCATCCGTACATAGATGATAATAACCCCTCTTCCAGGATTTGTACTCGGCTCTTCTTTTCTGTCTTTTATCCATTTCGATCTATTTCTTTTCCCGGCTCCTCGCAGGGATGGTTCTCTTGTCAAAGTTCGTCACAGCACGGCTGGGGGAACGTTTTCGTAGGTTAGCGTGCCCTCTCGCGTACTCCAGCACGGCTGAGGGAACGTTTCTGGGCTTTTACGTGCCCCACCACGTGCTTGGGGTCTCGCGTCACCACTTACCGAGGATTACGGGCCGCCGATTCCCGAAGGGGAGCCTTCCACGGCGGCGAGGGTGGCGATGGAGATGCGGGCGGTCGTGAAGGGGCGCAGGGCGGCGTAGCAGGCGTACAACGTGGCTCCGGTCGTGAACGTATCGTCCACGAGGAGGATATGGCGGGCCGATGCGAGGACCTCCGCCGGCGACTCTGGCGCGTCCCTCGCCAAGCTCAGGACCCGCCCGGAGGAATCGTCGCCGTCAGGGCCGACCTTGTTCGGCCATCTGGCGGAATCGAAGGAGAATATGTGGGACAATCGGCTGATGACTCTCGCCCACAGGGAAAAGCGGTCGGGGACTTGGAAGGCGGAGGCCACGTTCTGGGCTTTCTGGTCCACGGAGACGCGAGTCTGGGTGCGAGTGCGGCGGGCTCGGACGAGGAGATCCGTCCGGACCTCGGGGAGATTCCGGGTCAAGCCCGGAATGACGGCGGCAGATGTGCCCGATGGAACGGTGGAAGGGGTGTCCGACGAAACGGCGGCGGGCGCGGAGCGGAAGGCGTCGACCAGGGCGCGGGCAAGGATTTCGGCCTGGTTGTAGCCGCGGGCGCGGAGGCGGGTCCAGTGGAGGGGGACGGGGATGACCAGGTCGATGTCTGCGAAGTGCGGGGCGGCGGCGAGGCGGCGGCCCAGGAGGGCGCCGTAGTGCCGCCCGGCCGCCAGGTCGCCCTGGTACTTCAACGCGCGCGGGATGGAGCGGTAGGCGCCCTTGTAATAGAGCAGGGCGGCCGCATAGGCATAGTCCATCGGCTCGGTCCCGCGGTGGCGCTCCAGGACCGCGTTGAAGCGGTCCGCGAGCGGGTTGTGCGCCGCGAGCCAGAAGCGCGTATAGGGCACGTCCGCTGCGCACGAGAGGCACAGATGCCGCTCGCGCATGCCCAGCCTGCGTCCGCAGGCCAGGCACGCCCGCGGCATCATCAGATCGCCGAGGGCGATTACATAATCAATCATCCGCATCGTTCCATGTTTTTCATTTTACTGAACGCGCCCTCCCGACCTTTTACCGGCACGGCTGAGGGGACGTATTTGTGCGTTTTCGTGCCGCCACACGTGCTCCAGCACGGCTGTGGGAACGCTTGGGGCACTATTCGTGCCCCGGCACGTGCTTCAACCCACCCCCTCGCCCGAGGGCGTGGTCACAGCTCCCGAGCGAAGGCGAGGCGCACACCCCCACCCGGGGTGGGGTCCCAAAGTTAGGCCAGACAAACAAAAAACAACACGGGTTGTGGATAACTCGTGTTGTTTCAGTATGTATTTTATGTGTTTCTTACTCCCCGTAGATGTACCGGTGCTGCTCGGGGGTGAGGGTATCGATGGTGATGCGTTCGGATTCGAGCTTGCGGAAGGCGACTTCGCGGTCGATTTCGGCCGGGACATTGTTCAGGAGGGCCGGCAGGGAGTCGCGGTGCTCCAGGAGCCAGCGGGCGCTGAGCGCCTGGATGGCGAAGGACATGTCCATGATTTCGGCCGGGTGGCCGTCGCCGGCGGCGAGGTTCACGAGCCGGCCCTCGCCCAGAACGTAGATCGTACGGCCGCTCTCAAAGGTGAAGGCCTCGATGTTCTGCCTGGCTTCGCTCCGCCGGAAGGCGTTCGCGCGCAGCCACGCCACGTCCACTTCCACGTCGAAATGGCCGGCATTGCAGCAGATGGCGCCGTCCTTCATCCTCTCCAGTTCGCGAGCGGTGATCACGTCCTTGCAGCCGGTCGCGGTGATGAAGAGGTCGCCAATCGGGGCGGCATCGAACATCTGCATCACGCGGAAGCCGTCCATCGAGGCTTCGAGGGCCTTGACCGGATCCACTTCCGTGACGATGACGCGGGCGCCGAGTCCCTTGGCCCGCATCGCGATGCCCTTGCCGCAAAGGCCGTAGCCCGCGACCACGACATCCTTCCCGGCCACGATGAGGTTCGTGGTGCGGTTGATGCCGTTCCACACGCTCTGGCCGGTGCCGTAGCGGTTGTCGAACAGATGCTTGCAGTCCGCGTCGTTCACGAGCATCATCGGGAACTTCAAGGTGCCGGCGCGGTCCATCGCCTTGAGGCGCAGGATGCCGGTGGTCGTCTCTTCACAGCCGCCGATTACGTTCGGGATCAGGTGCGGGAACTCCTTGTGCATCAGCGTCACCAGGTCGCCGCCATCGTCGATGATGATGTTCGGGCCTACTTCCAGCACGCGGCGGAGGTCCGCCTCGTACTCTTCCATCGTGGCGCCGTGGATGGCGAACACGTTCAGCCCGGCATGGACCAGGGCGGCCGCCACGTCGTCCTGGGTGGACAACGGGTTGCAGCCCGTGGCGTACATTTCGGCGCCGCCGGCGGCGAGGCACAGGCACAGGCGCGCCGTCTTCGCCTCCATATGGACGCTCAGCGCGATCTTGAGACCGATGAAAGGCTTGGTTTTCAGAAATTCCTGCTCGATGCTGTCAAGCAGCGGCATATGGTTGCGGACCCAGACGATCTTCTGCGCACCGCTCTCCCAAAGGTTGATGTCTCGGATGTGACTGGACATAAGCGTTTTGTTTCAAGGCTGCAAAGTTACCGAATTCCGGAGTATTTTCCTATCTTTGCAGTCCATTTACTAAAACGCTGAACTTATGGGTATGTTAGACGGAAAGGTGGCCCTCGTGACCGGCGCCGCGCGCGGTATCGGCAAGGCCATCGCACTGAAATTCGCCGCCGAAGGCGCCGACGTCGCCTTCACGGACCTCGCCATCAACGAAGCGGCCGAGGAAACCATCGCTGAAATCTCCGCCTTCGGGCACAAAGTCAAGGGTTACGCTTCGAACGCCGCCAACTTCGACGAGACGCACGCCGTCGTCGAGGAGATCCTCAAGGAGTTCGGGCACATCGACATCCTGGTCAACAACGCCGGCATCACCAAAGACGGCCTCGTCCTGAGGATGAGCGAGGCGCAGTGGGACGCGGTCATCGCCGTGAACCTCAAGAGCGCCTTCAACTTCATCCACGCCGTGATTCCGTCGATGGCCCGCCAGAAGGGCGGCTCCATCATCAACATGGCCTCCATCGCGGGCCAGATGGGCAATCCCGGCCAGGTCAACTACGCCTCCTCCAAGGCCGGCCTCATCGCCATGGCCAAGTCCGTCGCCAAGGAAATGGGCTCCCGCGGCATCCGGGCCAACGCCATCGCCCCGGGCTTCATCGTGTCCGAGATGACCAACGCCCTCCCGGAGGCCGTCCGCGAGGAATACATCAAAAGCATTCCGCTCAAGCGCGGCGGCACCGTCGACGAAATCGCCAACACCGCCCTCTACCTGGCGTCCGACCTCTCTTCCTATGTGACGGGCCAGGTCATCGCCGTCAACGGCGGTCTCTACTGTTAGGTAGATTTCTCGACTTCGCTCGAAATGACAAAAATGCCCGGTCGAAACCGGGCATTTTTCTTTAGTTCCGCAGGAGAATCTGGCCGCCGGCGGAGTCGACGGTGATGGCGCTGTCGCGGTGGACGGTGCCGTCCAGGATGGCCTTCGCCAGGAGGTTCACCAGCTCGCGCTGCATCAGCCGCTTGATCGGACGGGCGCCGTAGGACGGCTCGTAGCCGTGCTCGACCATGTAGTCCTCGAAGGCCGGGGTGAAGACCACCGTGATGCCGTTCTCGGAAAGCTTGTGGCGCAGGTCGTCCATCTGGATGTGCAGGATGTCGCGGATGTCGGCCTTGGACAGCGGGTCGAACATGATGATCTCGTCGATCCGGTTCAGGAACTCCGGCCGGACCGTCTGCTTGAGGACGTCCAGCACCTTGCCGCCGCACTCGTCCAGCAGGGACCGGCGCTGCGCGATGGCCTGGGCATCGACCCCGTCCACCTCCGGCAGGCGCTCCATATAGCTCTGGATGATGTCCGAGCCGGCGTTGGAGGTCATGATGAGGATGGTGTTCTTGAAGTCCACGGTGCGACCCTTGTTGTCGGTGAGCCGGCCGTCGTCCAGCACCTGCAGGAGGACGTTGAACACGTCCGGATGGGCCTTCTCGATCTCGTCCAGCAGGACCACCGAGTACGGTTTCCGCCGCACGGCCTCGGTGAGCTGGCCGCCCTCGTCGTAGCCCACGTATCCCGGAGGCGCGCCCACGAGCCGGGACACGGTATGCCGCTCCTGGTACTCGGACATATCGATCCGGGTGATCATGTTCTCGTCGTTGAACAGGAACTCCGCCAGGGCCTTCGCCAGCTCGGTCTTGCCGACGCCGGTCGTGCCCATGAACAGGAACGAGCCGATGGGCCGCTTCTCGTTCGAGAGGCCCGCGCGGTTGCGGCGGACGGCGTCGGACACGGCCTGGATGGCCCGGTCCTGGCCGACGACCCGCTTGTGCAGCTCGGCCTCCATCCGCAAGAGCTTCTCCTTCTCGCTCTCGAGCATCCGCTTCACGGGGATGCCCGTCCACTTCGCGACGACCTCGGCGATGTCCTCGGGCGTGACCGCCTCGGTGACGATGGGCTCCTTGATGGCCGCGGCCTTCGCGGTGAGCTCGTCGATGGTCTTCTGCGTCGCGACCATCTTGCCGTAGCGCAGCTCCGCGACCTTTCCATAGTCGCCCGCGCGTTCCGCGCTCGCCGCCTGGATCTTGTAGTTCTCCATCTCCTGGCGGGCCGTCTGCAGACTGGCGAGGATGTCCTTTTCCTCGTTCCACCGCTTCATCAGCACGTCCCGCTTCGCGTTCAGCTCCTTGAGTTCGGCGTCCAGCTTCTCCATCTTCAGAGACACGCCCTCGCGCTTGATGGCCTCCTTCTCGATTTCCTTCTGGCGGATGGCGCTGTTCAGGTCGTCGATGGGCTCCGGCACGGAGTTCATCTCCAGCCGCAGCTTGGACGCGGCCTCATCGACCAGGTCGATGGCCTTGTCCGGCAGGAACCGGGAGGTGATGTACCGGTGCGAGAGGTTCACGGCCGCGATGAGCGCGTCGTCCTCGATGCGCACCTTGTGGTGGTTCTCGTAGCGCTCCTTCAGGCCACGCAGGATCGCGATGGATTCCGCGGGGGAAGGTTCGTCGACCATCACCATCTGGAACCGCCGCTCCAATGCCTTGTCGGTCTCGAAGTACTTCTGGTATTCGTCCAGCGTGGTGGAGCCGATGGTGCGGAGCTCGCCGCGGGCCAGGGCCGGCTTCAGGATGTTGGACGCGTCCATCGCGCCGGAGGTGCGTCCCGCGCCCACGAGCGTATGGATCTCGTCGATGAACAGGATGATCTCGCCGGCGGAGTCCACGACCTCCTTCACGACGCCCTTCAACCGCTCTTCGAATTCACCCTGGTATTTCGCGCCCGCGATGAGGGCGCCCATGTCCAGGGAGTACACCTGCTTGGACTTCAGGTTCTCCGGCACGTGGCCGGACACGATGTTCTGGGCGATCCCTTCGGAGATCGCCGTCTTGCCCACGCCCGGTTCTCCCACCAGGATGGGGTTGTTCTTGGTTCGTCTGGACAGTATCTGGAGCACCCGGCGGATCTCGTCGTCCCGGCCGATGACCGGGTCGAGCTTGCCCTGGGAGGCGCGTTCGTTGAGGTTCACTGCGAACCGCTGCAGAAAAGAGTTTTCGTTATTTGCCATAGTTGTTGTCTCCTTTTCGCCCGGCGGGTATGCAGGAATAGCCGTCCGCCCGACCGGGCAAACGGCTATCTTCAAACGCTATTCCTTTAAGGGATGACTGACAAATTGTCAGCCTTCACATTACTCCTGGGTAGGATCGGCCTGGGGGATCTCCACCGGGAAAGCCGGGGTCTCGGAGGCCGGGGCGGACTGGTTGAGAATCTCGGAGCTCACGGCTTCGCTCGCGCTCTTGCCGGTGCCGCGGCTGATGACCAGCGTGCTGGCGATGGCGAGGACCAGGATGAAGGCGATGAGGTACCAGGTGGCCTTCTCGAGGATGGTGGCCGTCTGGCGGACGCCGAGGGCCTGGTTCGCGGAAGTGAAGTTGGTGGCGAGGCCGCCGTCCTTGCCGTTCTGCAGGAGGACGACCACGATCAGCAGGATGGCCGCGAGGACAATCAGGACGACCAGGATGGTGAATGCGACGTTCATATCTATACTACTTTTAATTCAATTTGTCGATAAGGGCTGCAAAGTAAGCACTTTTTTCCGGATTTTCCAAAATCAGACGGGAATAAATGCGTCTTGCCTCCTCCACACAGCCCTGTTCAGCAAAGATTTCGGCGAGGGTCGCGGTCGCGTAGCGGTCCGCGATGTCCGAGCCGGTCTTCTCGTCCTTGGCGCCGTCGGACTTGATCTTCACCGCGAACCGGGTGAAGATGTTGTCGTCCGTGCGGCCCACGCCCTGGTACTGGGCCTTGGAGAAATAGTCCCCGCCCACCATATGGACCTCGCGCCCGGGCTCGCCGGCGGCTTCGGCCTCCGGGGCCGGGGCGATGTATGAGCGGAGGATGCGCTCCACGTCCTTGTCGGCATAGCGGGCCTTGTTCCCGGCGCGCAGGAGGGCCGCCACCTTGCGGCGGTCGCCGATGTAGAGGGCCTCCTCGGCGTACTGTTCCACGCCCCAGTCGTCGCCGCCCAGGCGGGACATCCGGGAGCACAGCTCCTTCCGGGCCGAGGCGAACCAAGGGTACAGGTGGACCACCCCGGCGAGTTCGTCCATCGTCAGGGAGCCCAGGTCGATGCAGTCAGTTCCGTTTACCATTGCGCGACGGTTGCGTTGAAAATGTCCTCGACGATCTTCTCGATGATGGTCTCGCACAGGGTGCCTTCCACGGCGTCGAGGGATTGGGTGGCGTCAAAGTCCTCGTAGCCGGAGAAGGACTGGCTCACGTCGTCCTCCGGGTACTTCCGGTTCGTGAATTCGATCTTCACCGTGACAGTGAGGCGGTTCTTCGCGGCGACTTCGCCCGCGGTGATGGCCGTGGCCTTGACGTCGTAGCCCGTCACCTCGCAGACGAGTTCCAGGTCGCCGTCCTGGTCCACCTGCTCCAGGGAGGTGAGCTTGCGGAACTTGTCCTGCAGGGCCTCCGTCAGGTCGTTGGACAGGGACGGGTTCACCCGGAGGGCCTTGTACTCCACGAAGGGGATGGTGATCGTCTTCACGTCGGACTGGATGTTCGTGCCCGTGAAGGAATAGATCCCACACGAGACGGCCGCGGCGGCGAGGAGGATGAGCAGGAGGAATTTCTTCATTTCTTGCGGTATTCGGGCGGGAGCTTGCGATAGAGGGTGCGCTCGGACATGCCGAGCTCCTCGGCCGCGAGCTTGCGGTTGCCGCCGTGCTTTTCGAGGGCCTTGCGGATGAGTTCGGCCTGCTGCTCTTTCACGGAGAGGGTCGCGGGCTCCTGCTGGGGCTGCTCGTCGGCCACGGACTCGACCACGCGGCCGGAAGGGGCCGCGAAGTCCTGTCCCTGCCACTCGGCCTCCTCCGCGCGGGGCGCGGCGGCCGGGGCCGGCAGCGAGCGGCGGTCCACCCGCGCCTCCAGGTCGTCGATGCGCTGGTTCAGATCGAAGATGGCCTTGACGATGGGCTGGAGGTCCATCGCGGGGGCGCCGGCGCCGCCCTGCGGGCCGCTTTGCGCCCCGGAGAAGACCACCGGGATGGGCTCGCCCTGCTCCATCGGCATGAACGGCGCGAGTTCCGCCGCCGTCAGCTCGATGCGCTGGAGGGTGGGGGTGACTTTCCGGGAGACCTGGGCCGTGAGGGCCTGGGTGAAGCCCATCAGCTGGCGGACGTTGCCCGGCCAGCGGTAGGAGCACAGCAGCCGGATCGCATCCGGCCGGAGGGAGATCTTGCACATTCCGCTCGTCTCCGAAAAGTCGGAGGTGAACTTGCGGAACAGCAGGTAGATGTCTTCGTGACGGTCCCGGAGGGCAGGGATGCGGACCTGCGCCGCGCTCAGGCGGAAATACAGGTCCTCGCGGAACTTGCCGCGCCGGACAGCCTCGTAGAGGTCGATGTTCGTGGCCGCGACGATGCGGACATCGGTATGCTCGATCTTGTTGGATCCCACCTTGCGGTACTCGCCGGACTGGAGCACGCGGAGCAGGAGCGCCTGCGACTCCAGCGGGAGCTCGGCGATCTCGTCCAGGAAGAGCGTGCCGCCGTTGGCGTCCTCGAAATAGCCCTTGCGGGTTTCCGTGGACCCGGTGAAGGAGCCCTTGACGTGGCCGAAGAGCTCGGAGTTCACGAGTTCCTTGGCGAGGGCGCCGCAGTTCACCACGAAAAAGTTGTTGTTCCGGCGGGCCGAATACTGGTGGATGATCCTTGCGAAGTTTTCCTTGCCGACACCGCTTTCGCCCAGGATCACGACGCTCAGGTCGGTGGGCGCGAACTTCACCGCCGTCTCCAGCGCCTGGTTCAGGGCCGGATCGTTGCCGATGATGTCATATTTGTTTTTCAGTGCCTGTAAGTCCATAGTTCTGCAAAATTACGAAAAAAATGCTATATTTGCGAATTAGACAACTGGTTGACGATAACTATTATTACTCATAATGATGATGAAATCTTTCAAAATCCTGGCCGCCGCCGCGATTCTCGCCGCGGCCGTCTCCTGCGCTTCCATCGAAAAGATGGCGCAGATGGCTGAAAACGTGAAGGTAACCTGCGACCCCGGCGTGCTCGAAGCCACGAACGACGCCATCGACGCCGTCGTCTCCGTCACCTACCCGGCCGACTACTTCAACCCCAAGGCCATCCTCGAAGTGACCCCGGTCCTCGTGTATGAGGGCGGCGAGGCCGCGATGAAGCCTTTCGTCTACCAGGGCGAGAAGGTCAAGGACAATTATAAGGTCGTCTCCTCCGACGGTCAGACCGTCACCGAGCGCGTCCATTTCGACTATGTTCCCGGCATGGAAAAGAGCCACCTCGAGCTCCGCGGCGTCGCCCGCAAGGGTGAGAAGTTCGTGAACCTGCCCGTCAAGAAGGTCGCCGACGGTGTGAACACCACCTATATGCTCGTCAAGCGCGACGGCTTCGTGACCCCGAAGGCCGACGCCTACCAGGATGTCATCTCCAGCACCGCCGAAGGCCAGATCAAGTACCTGGTGAACAGCGCCGACGTCCGCAACTCCGAGCTCAAGGGACAGTCCGTGAAGGACTTCCTCGCCGCCATCGACCAGATCAACGCCGACGAGCGCACCACCATCACCGGCACCGAAATCCTCGCCTACGCCTCCCCGGAAGGCCCTGAGCGGAAGAACAACGAGCTCGCCGACAAGCGCTCCGCCTCCGCGAACAAGGCCCTCAAGGAAATGGGCAAGAAGCACGAGAACATCGCCGGCGCCCAGGTCAAGAGCCTCGGTGAGGACTGGGAAGGCTTCCAGCAGCTCGTGAAGGAGTCCAACATCGAAGACAAGGAGCTCATCCTCCGCGTCCTCTCGATGTACAGCGACCCGGCCGTCCGCGAGAACGAGATCCGCAACATGTCCCAGGTGTTCACCGCCCTCAAGGGTGAGGTCCTCCCGGAACTCCGCCGCGCCCGTCTCATCGCCAACGTCGAGTACCAGAACTACACCTCCGAGGAACTCCTGAAGCTCCTGAACGACAATGCCGATGTCCTGGATGAGGAAGCCCTCCTCCGCACCGCCACCCTCGTGAAGGACAACGACCAGAAGGAAGAAATCTACAAGCGTGCCGTCAGCAAGTTCGGTTCCGAGCGCGCCCAGTTCAACCTCGCGACCCTCTACCTCAACGAAGGCAAGCTCGCCAAGGCCGAAGAGGCCCTCTCCAAGGTCCACTCCGGCGACGCCGACGTCCTCAACGCGATGGGCGTGATCGCCCTCCGCAAGAACGACCTCGCCACCGCCGCGAACTGCTTCCGCCGCTCCTCCGCCCCCGACGCCAAGAAGAACCTGGGCATCGTCCAGATCCTCTCCGGCGACTACGAGGACGCCGCCAAGACCCTCGCCGACGTGGACGGCTGCTGCCACAACACCGTGCTCGCCTACATCCTCACCGGCCAGCTGGACAAGGCCTCCAAGACCGTCAGCTGCAAGGACCAGAAGGTCACCTACCTGAAGGCCATCATCGCCGCCCGCAAGGGTGACGCCGCCGGCGTCCGCGAGAACCTGGGTGCCATCACCAACCGCGACCTCCTCGACCGCGCCAAGAAGGACGTCGAGTTCGCCGGCTACACCTGGTAATCCTTTCGGAGCGACATCCAACCCTCATCGAGGGGCGAAAACCTTGGTTTTTGCCCCTCGATTGTTATTTCCCGGCCCTCGCGGGGCAAAACAAGGGTCTTGTGCCCCTCGAACAGTCATACCGCCCGACGGATGGGCAAATTTGGACCTTTTTGCCCTTGCGTATTTGTTTTTTGGAAATTATTCGTAACTTTGCAGTCCGCCCCCGTGGCGGAGTTTCGCCAAATGGCTCCCGGAGAGGTGGGTGAGTGGCTGAAACCACCGGTTTGCTAAACCGACGTACGGGTCATTCCGTACCACGAGTTCGAATCTCGTCCTCTCCGCAACCCTTTTGGGGCCCTGCAGCCGGCTGCGCAAGCAGCTGGCTGTTTTTGTTGTCCGGCGGACGGGGAGCTCGCTCACCGGACGACGGACGACGAAAACAGACAAGAGGTCCGAAGGACCGACGGCTGCAGGGTCCCAAAAGGTTGCAAGGACCCCCGCGGGCGGCCCCGAGATGCCGCAAGCGCAGCGCCGCGGAATCTCGTCCTCAGATTCTTCCTGGTCTTGTCCGTGATGGCGATATAGGGTTTCAGGGAATCGTTGTCTTCGTGACCGGTGAAGGTCATTTTCATCGCACCAATACGAAACGAACGATTGATTTCGATTTTTCTCCGAAATAATGCGTATTTTTATATGCTAAACACTTTGATGAATCAGTAAGACCATGAAACGAAGCATTTGGATTCTGGGACTTATTGTCCTTCTGCCCCTGTTTGAATCCTGCGAAAAAGAGCTCCCTGGAACGATCAGGGAAGGTAACAATATCGTGGTAAACCAATACAAGCAGTGGAACACGAGCAAGCAACCTGCCTACATCGGTGACATCAGCGCCTTTCCGAAGGATCTGCAGGCCGTGATTCGTCAGCGTTTCCCCAAACAGGTCTCCATGGATGCGGCCAACGTCATTATCGTCGGCGCAAGCGACCTTGCCGCCAATACCGACAGGCTCGCGCAGGCTGCCGAAAACGGAGCGTTCGTCATCGTCCCCTCGACCTTGAGCGTGCCTTGGATCAAAAACGGGCTCTTCTCCGTTTCAGATGCCCCCAAAGACCTGGCTCCGCTTATCACCTGCTACTGCGGATGGGGAGCCGGGCAGTTATACGTTATGTATGACGAACCGGAGGTGGCTCCGGAGGCACCGGGAGCATCGAGCATGAGTGAGAAGGAGTGGGCAGAACTGATCCGAAAGAACAAGAAAATGGGAGATGACGGCGGTATTTCCCTGATGGATTACGACAACGATGCTACCCACAACGAAAACTATTTCCAGACCAGGATGGATCCTTTCGTGGAATGGCTCGACAACTGTTATATGGAACGCTCTTTCAAGGATCCTGGAAGTTGGGACTACGATGACCTGCGGGCCAATATCGAGCAATCCGGCCAGAGGCTGACTTTCGACTACCCCTTCACATTGAACGCGTACATCGACAAGGCGACCTGGAGCGATCCGGACTATCTGGTCAAAAGCGGCTCCATCTCCGTGGAATTCCGGGTCTTTCCGATCTACATGCTGCAGGCGAACGGCGACAAGGCCGGTGATTATTATGGTGTAGTCTCGACGGTCACACCGCACAACCAGAGCATGTGGGGCCCTTATGTCGGCGCACACGGCGCTTGCCGGAACCGCATCTACGGTTTCTGGTTCGCGGATATGGATGTAGAGACGAGCCTGCTTAACATTAATGGAGAACCTTTTAATGGCCTGGAGTATTACGACCGCCCCCTTCCCGAGAACCAGAACACCTCGAAGTCTTACAGCAATGGCCACTCTTTTTCGCTGACGGGTACATTCACTAGCGGCATCACCGGAGATAAACCAACTATCACACGCGGGATCTCCCTCGGCGGGACCTGGACCAGTACGACCAATTATACGCTGGAGACAATCAACTATACGCTGGATTCGTCAACTCCCGTGGTAAAGTATCACTATTGGTCGGAAAACGTAAAACTGACGGACGACTGGGACGACTGGGGCAAGATCAACCAGAATTTCCCCTCGCCGGTCCGAACCGAGTTTTCCAGCCACACCATGTGGGTATGGCACGTGCCGTCCAGCGTCGTAAAAGATAATGACACCCGCCAATTCGTTTTGAATACCCATATCAACCTGCGTTACAGTACGTGGTATCACTGGCGTGGTGCGTTGGAATATGACAGCAACCGAAAAGAGCACAACGTGAGTATCCCGGACCACACTTGGGCGCTGGAACGTCCCAACCGAACCCCCTGGGGTTTCATCCGGCTCCGCAACGCTGCCAACAATGAAATGGCGCACGTGACGTTCTATGAGCATGGCAAGGAAGGCGGAGCTCCTGTGATGGAGCTCACGACTTCATACGGCAAGGGCGAAGAGGCCCGCGTCGGCCTGCCCGTCGGCATCTACGACGTGACCTGGGATATCGTCGACGGGGATTCCGGAGCCAAACTGAGCTCCTGGATCTACCGGAATGTCGAAGTCCATTCGGGATACAATGACGAAACCGCTACCCACCGTATTTCTTCGGTCGACGGCGAACAGCGGTAAACCTCCCCGGCAGGATTATATCACGTCCTCGCTGACACCAGGTTCAGTCGGACGTGATGCTTTCGATTCTCAGGCACTCAAAGGCTTCCGCAAAGTGCACCTGGAACCCGGCGCATACTCCTACACATCGGCCTCTCCTCTGCTTGCCCAATTTACTCGTCGAATACAAGTCACTGACATACAGAAAATTACGCATTTTTGTCCGCTCCAATTTGACCAGTCACTTTCTTGCAACTAACTGTCTGTCAACAGCTTCCATTCAACACGCCGGACGGCAAGTTCAACTCAACGGTGTCCTTTCGCCAACCAGCCGCACATCGGCACCCCCTATGGACATACAGAACTCCCCACCTCGTGCGCCAAGGGCCGATATCGGGCAATGGCGCACCGCGACCATCGACATAGCGCACACACGGCACTTTCCTGTGCGGCTGTTTGGCGGAAAGGACCGAGGATGGAACTCCCGGCTTGGAGACATGCCGAAATATGCCTATCTTCGCGCCGATACAATGGATATGGAATCGATCGATACCGCAAATATGTGCTCCCATCTTCAGAGGAAGCTCTTTGAAAAAGAGGGAGCCTATCATCCTCTATGGACAGCCGTCCTGGAGGATCCCGAGCTGACCGCCGTTGTGCGCTCGCGACAGCTTCACATCTACCGAAATGGGAAGAAAGTGCTGGTGCTGGCCGGGAAAGCAGCGCCAAAGGTCATCAGAGAGGATAGGATCTGTGCGTTTCTGCCAATAGTCTAGCGTCCATGGTCATCAACGAATACTGCAAAAACTGCCAAATCAGGAGAAACTTGAACAAATACCCCGCAGATTTCGGAAAAGATGATTGCCTTGCGCCGTCGGCGCCTGATGACTCAGAACCGGAACGACAGCCCGCCGTTCAAGGTGAAGAACCAGCGGAGCGGGGTCGTGGTCGATTTCAGGACTTCGGGACCGTTTTCGCCGGAGTCCACATGATAAAGGTAGTTGTTCGTGAGGTTGTAGTGGAAGGCAAGGGTCAATTTGAGGTCGAAGCGCCAGATGCTGTAATTGAGGGTCATGCCGGCGTCCAGGGTCAGCGAGAAGGCGTTTTTCTTCTCCACCCAGGTGTCTTCCCAATACGGCCTTGAAGCACCCCAGGATATCCTTCCGGGCGTCTCCGAGGCACCGGCAATGTATCCGGGGGTCATACCGGCGAAGAACTCCATGTCGCTGAACAAATTGACCAGGAATCCGCCGAGAAAGCCCGCCGCATTACCGCTGCCATAGGGATGCCGGTAAAGCACGGCATCCCGGGCCCCGGTGGCGCCCGTCTCGAACCGCTCCCGGGCCGATTTCGACTTGGTCCGGTACGCGAACGCGACCGGAACGCCGAAAACGTCATTGATGTCCGCCGTGCTGGCGGCATACTGGACCCCGGCCCGGAAGCCGAGGCCGTTGTAATGGAACTGTCCATAGCTGACGCCGAGCATCATATCGCTTCCGATCATGCTCTTGTCGGACATCGGGACATTGAGCCCGACCTGCAGGCCGATGTCCCTCGTCTGCGCGAAAGCATTCCCGCACAGGGCCAGCAGTACACTAATAATAACCAGTTTCTTCTTCATAATCGCCCACTTCCTCTCAAATAGCGAGCCATTTCCCTTTCAACTCAACATCAAATGGGCGGGCAAAAAAGAAGGTAACGTCCCCGAAACAGGGACGTTACCCGCAGTTGGCGCCTGGGGCTTGAAGCCCCGATGGCCCATTACCTTCCCGCCTTTTTGAAAAGGTCGTCCTGGAAGCTTTTTTCGATCACTTTCTTGATGCAGGTGTTCGTAGCCTTGAAGCCGTTGAACATCGTGGCGTCGGCCTGCTGGGTTTTCGCCTCCCAGAGCACATGGCCGTTCAGGTCCAGGATGGACGGCGTCAGCCAGGTGCGGGGGCTGTTGAAGACGACCCGCTTCTTGGCCATGACCTGCATGATGAAATCGGCATCCTCCGGCTCGGAGACTTGTTTCCAGGAGCCGGCGTTGATGAGTTCCCGCGTCACATCCTCGACCTCGTCTTCCGGGATGGGGTGCTCGGTGTCATTGATGATCTCGAAATAGACTTTGTTTCCGGGTGCGGTCGCTTCCGAGAGCGGAGTTTGGGCAAGGGCGCCCGTGCCCAGCAGGGCCAGCGCCGCAAGAAGGAAAAGCTTGAGTTTATTCATTGCGTACCAATAATTGATGTCAATGAGTTGCGTTTACATACAGGGCAAAAAGCAGGCCACTCCCCTACTTGTTCATCGCCTCCACCACCTCCTGGGCGGCGAGGACGAGGAGGATGTACTGGGGAGCGGTGTTGATGCAGCACTCGTTCTCGCCCCAGTGGAACGGATAGTCGTCCTTGTTCTCGAAGAAATCGTCCTTCACCAGCAGGCCGGGGACGATGCCGCCGGGGATGACGGCGTAGTCCGCGCGGTTGTTGCCGTAGGCGACCTTCTTCGTGTTCACGCCCACGGAGGTGACGAAGGAGACGTTGCTGTAAGGATGGCAGCCGAAGATGAAGTTCAGGCCCGCGAGGACATACTCCGGATCGATCAGGTCCGGGAAGTACTTCCACACGCGGTAGCAGTTGTAGGCGCCGTTGATGATGGAGGCGTTGCCGGCCCAGCCGGAGCCGCCGATGGACACGCCGTACGGGTTGTCCTTGCCACCGCGGGTGATCACCTCCACATAGGCGGGGACGAGGGCGCGAACCTTGGCCTGGAACTTCTTGTCCATATACGGATACACCTTGAGCGCCGCAGTGAGGTTCGGACCGCCGGTGAACTGGGTGGAGAACATGCCGTTCTGCACGTTGCCGCCGTCGCGCGGGCCCGTGGGCTTGGCGTCCAGCTGCTTCTCGATGAGCGGGAGGAAGAAATCCTTGTACTGCTTGTCGCCCGTCGCGATCCAGAGCTCGATGGCCGCGTTGATGCGCGGATCCCCGCCGAAGCCGCCCCAGCGGCCCTGGACCGGGTTCTTGGCCGGATCGGCCGCGTCAAAGTGCTTGTCCCACAGCATCTTCGCATTCTTCAGGGAGCGCTCGGCCTCCTCCGGATAGTAGTCCTTGAGGGCCGGATAGGCGGCCGCCAGCGAGACGATGTCCTGCATCACGCCCGCGGCGCTGAAGCGGCTCGTGAACACGAAGCGGTCGTCGAGCGTGCCGGAACGGTCGCCGCGCACCTCGTACGGCTTCAGCGTCGGGTCGTAGATCTTGCCGTCGGTGAGCGTCATCGCATCGCCGAGGTGGTGGTAGTGGTGCATGTCGGGCTGGCCGATGACCTGCGCCACGAAGCCGATGTTCTCCACCTGCGCGTTGATGTTCAGGGTGCCGTGCATGATCAGCTCCACATTGTCCGGAACGCCGTCCGGGACGTGGATGTCGGCATACTGGGTCTTCTGGTCGATGAGGGTCTGGTCGCGCATCGGCTTGAACTCCCGCCAGATGTAGGCGAGGTCCTGCGTGGTGTTCAGCACGGAGTTCGCCTGGATGTCGAAGTCGCCGGCGTCATACCAGCCGCCCACGGCGAGCCCGGGAATGTGCTCGAGGGGCTTGTACGCGTCGTTTGTTTCGTCCCCTTGGAAATAGCCGTCGTGCAGGCGGACATTCGCCGGCGCCTGCAGGGCGTCGTCCATGTTCGCGCGCCCGTGCCAGATCCGGTAGGCCTCGTTCACCTCCATGTGGTCCATGTTCACGACGAGGGAGACGTCCATTGTCGGATGCCACTTGTCGCTGTAGATGTCCTTGTCGATCGGGAACGCGTTCGTCACCACGCCCTGGTAGTCGATGCAGTACAGGCCGGGCTCGCGGACGTCGGAGAAGTCGATCTGCACGTAGTTGTAGCGGTGGTGGAAGACGCCCCAGACCTTGACAGGAACCGTCTTCGCGGTGGTCTTGGTGCCGTCCGGGTTCACCTTCAGGATGCGGGCCTCGGGGGCGGGGACGTCATTGCGGTCGAGCTCGACCACGGCCACCTTCTTCTGCGCGGGCGTATAGCCCACCTGCGAGAAGCCGATGTTCGCGGGCCGGATCCAGCTGTTGGACACGCTGGGCTCCAGGTACCACTCCACGACCGTGCCGGTCTTGCCGCCGGGCAGGAGCGAGCGCAGCACGAACATCCCGTTCTGCGCGAGGTGACGGCCGTCATAGATGCCGATCTCCGTCTCCGACTGCACGCTCACGCGGAGCGCCTCGTCCTCCGGCGCCATCACGATCTGATGGCCGACGGACATCGGCTTCGCCACGAGGAAGTCGCCGCGGCCGCGGTCGTCGAAGGTGCTCTCGCCGAAGTACTGCGTGATCTTCTCCGACACCGGATGGACCTCCGTGTCGTGCATCGGATACTTGGGAAGGATGCGCGCCAGGCCGTCCACGAGGTAGTTCTTGCCGAAGTACGAGGCCGGGAAGAACTCCAGGTTCAGCCCCGCCTTGCCCACGAGCTTCTCCGGCACGGGCTTGTCCAGGATCACCTGGACCAGGACGCCGCCGTCTTTCGGGGTCACCCGGAACTTCGCCGCGAAGTCGTAGTCCGTGTGCGTGAGCGTGACCTGGACGAAGTTGCCGTCGCGGTCCACGATCCGGTCGGACACTTCGCCGAAGATGTCCCACTGTTCCGGGGTGTTCATCAGGCGGATGCCGCCGCCGGTGGCGAGGCGCTCGCCGCGCTGGATGATCTCCAGCCCCGCGAACTTCTCGTCATAGAATCCGCCGTTGTACAGGTTGTTGTACACGAGCACGTTCGTCCCGCGCGCCTCGAAATACCCGAGGTCGTTCAGGGTCAATGTCTGGGCTTGGGCCGGCTTCGCCAGCAGGAGGGCCGCCGTCGCGGCCACGCAGAGGGTTAAGAATTTACGCATAATCAGGGAGTCCGTCTTTCTATTTGGTAAAGATAACAAATAGTTGTGGCATAAGCAATAAAAAGAAGGCCGGCCCTTGAGCTTGTCGAAGGGCCGGCCAACTGAATCAGTACGGAGTGGCTACCAGTTGCAGCGGATTCTCAGCGGCGTGTAGCGGTCACCCGTCAGGAGGAGGTGCTGCACATCCACCAGATCCAGGATCGGATCGCCCGTCAGATTGACGGTCAGCGTGAAGGTGCCGTCACCGTTGTCCTTGAGACGCTCGTTGCCGGGCATGAAGTCGCCGCCCGTCCAGTCCGTGGACCACCAGCCGGTGGTGATGCGGATCTGCGGATTCGTCGCTTCCACGTCCACGTAGAAGGTCTCGCCCTTGAGCTTGTTCCAGATCGTCTCCGGGAAGGTCGTGATGCACTCCTTGTTGCCGTCCCGTCCTTCCAGGCCGAAGCGGTACTGGCTGGACCAGGCGATGGCCCCGTGCGTTCCGTCATTCTCCCAGGTGTTCTCCGGATAGATGCCGATCGGCGTGAACCGGTCGCCCGTGATGAGGAAGTGCTGCACATCGATGGCCTCCCCGAAAGCGGGATCGTCGGCCAGGTCGAGCTTCAGCGTGAAGGTGCCGTCGCCGTTGTCCTTGAGACGCTCGTTGCCGGGCATGAAGTCGGATCCATACTGCGCGCCCCACCAGCCGGTGGTGATGCGGATCTGCGGATTCGTCGCCTCGACGACCAGGTAGCAAGTCTGGGTCTTGAGCTTATTCCAGACCACCTCGGGCAGCGTAGCCATGGCTTCGTTGTTTCCGTCCTTGCCGTCCAGGGCGAGCCGGTACTGGCTGCTCCAGCTGACGGGACCGCCGGTTCCGTCGCTCTCCCAGATCACACCTTCGTGCACCCGCGGGAATTCCTCGGTCCGGGTGGCGGTCAAGGTCGCGGCCTCCACGTCCAGACGCAGGGTCCAGTAACCTTCGAGCGGGAGTGCGATGTTGTCGCCGTCCTGCTTGAGGTTGGCTACGAACGTGTCCGTCTCGCCTTCCACGGGCGCGAACTCACCGTCGATACCGAGGTTCACGGCATTGTTCTTCTCCCGGCGGAACTTGAACTCCTCACCCTTGTGGAAAGGAACCTTCGTGCTTTCCCAGACGAGCTGGCGGCCCATGTCGCCCATGTCGACATCCTGGTCCCAGCTGCCGCCGTTGATGGTGCCGACCATGGTCCACGGATACCGGCCCGTCAGCTCGGCGGTCATCGTCCAGTGCTCCACGTCCAGGGTCACGTCCCAGTAGCCTTCGATGGGGAAGGCGACCGGGTCGCCGCCCTTGACGAGGGCGCCCGTATAGGTGCCGTCAGGGTTCAGGGTCAGCCCGGCGTCGAGGCCCAGGACGACGGAATCGTCGCCGGTCATCCGGAACTGGAAGGTCTCGCCGAAGTGGTACGGGATGCCGCCCCGCTTCCAGACGAGCTGCTCGCTCTGGTCCTCCATCGCGAGATCCTGCGCGGAAGCGCCGCCGCCGATGGTGCCGTACATGGCCCACTCGTGGTAGTACGGCCAGGCTTCCTGGCTCACCGAGAACTTGCCGCGCTGCTTCTTGGCATTCACGGTGATCAGGGCGTTGCGCTCGCCCTTGATGTTCTGCTTGGCGCGCACCCGCAGGGTGACGTCGCCGGGCTTGCCGGACTCCGGCTCGAATTCGAGCCAGTCGACCGGGCTGCTGACGAACCAGTAGTCGGGCGCGTTGAAATTGAAGACGAATTCCTCCCCTTCCGCCTTGAAGACCGAGCCGTCCGGCTGCACCGTGACGGTGTAGATCGCAGGGTCGGTCGGGTCGAATTCCTTTTCCTTGACCTTGTTGCAGGCAGCGGTCCCCAGCAGGACCGCTGCGGCTGCAGCGAGGAAACATATTCTGTTCTGTTTCATATCTCAGCGTGTAAAGGGATTAGGGAATGAGATGGACCTCGACGATGGTGAAGCCGAGACCCTGGAAGCGGAGACCGGCCGACTGCAGTTCCTCCAGGACCGCCTCCGTGACCGTGGACTCGAAGTATTCGTCCGTATCCTTCTTGATCGACTGGAACTCAGTCCAGTCGTTCCAGTCGCCCACGTGCTTGAAGATGGCGTTGTAGTCGTCGCCCTTGTCCTTGATGAAGACGCGGATGGTATTTCCGTCCTTGGCCTTCGCGAACTTGGCCGCGTCGATGACGATGGTCGCGCTCCAGCTGTCGAAGACCGTCTCGGTATCCCAGATGGTCTCTTCCTTCTGCGGTTCCTCGCCGCCTTCGTCGATCCACATGTTCTGGGAGAGGATCACCGAGGTGATGGTGAATCCGAGACCCTGGAAGCGGAGACCGTCGGACTTGAGCTCGTCGATGGCATCCGCCGGAACGGTGGTCTCGAAGAAGCCGTCGTACTCCTTCTTGATGTCCTGCAACGCGCTCCAGTCGTTCCAGTCGCCCACGTGCTTGAAGATCGGGAGATAGTCGCTGCCCTTGTCCTTGTAGTAGACGCGGATGACAGCGCCCTCGACCACGTCGACGAACTTCGCCGGCCCGATCACGAGGGTCGCGCTCCAGCCGTCGAACACCGACTCGCCTTCGAAGAGGACGAACTCCTTCTGCTCCCAGTGGCCGCCGCCTGCCGGCGGGGCGTAGGTCAGCTCAGGGATGTCGAACGTCTTGCCGTCGAGGGATTTCACCTTGCCGGGGAAGGTTCCCTCGAAGGTGTTCATCGGGATCTTGTAGCCCACGGTGCTGGTGCCCTTGCGGTAGAACATGGACTCGGGAATGACGCTGGTATTGCCTTCGGCATCCAGCAGCTCGACGCTGGAGAGGAACTCCAGGTCCTGGCCGTAGATGTAGAAGACCTCGCCGAACTCGACGGACTCGCCCGCCTGCTTGGAGAAGCCCGAAATGACGGGGTTACCGACCTTCAGCGAGACCTCGGAAGCCGCTTCTTCGCCCGCGGTGCGGACGGTGAGCGGGCCGCCGTCGGCCGCGATGCCGGCCGGGGCCTTGACACGGATCATCTCGTCGCTGACGAGCTCGAAGTCGGATTTGGCGACGGTGACGCCGCCCGGGAACACGACCTCGGTCACGTCCGAGAAGCCGGAGCCGTTGATGGTCATCGGCTGGCCGGCGACCACCTTGGTGGGGAAGAACACCTTGATGTGCAGCCCCAGATCGGCCGATTCGCTGCCGCCTTCCTTGTTACAGGACGCAAGGGCGCCGACAAGGAACATCGACAGGATCAATCCGAAATATTTGAATATCTTCTTCATATCTTAAATCCTTATTGCTTGTCGTTTCACCACCCCGGATTCTGGGCCAGGTTGGCGTTCTTCTTCAGTTCAGACATCGGAATGGGATAGAAGTAGTACTTGTCATCCCACTGACGGTTGACGGTAGCGCGGGTGAGCAGGAGGGACGAGCTGATTTCGGCCACCTGGATGGTGCGGAAATACTGCGGGCCCTTCTTCCAGCGGCGGACGTCCCAGAAGCGGTGGTTCTCGAAGGCGAGCTCCACCATGCGCTCGCGCTCGTAGCGCGCGACCCAGGCTTCGCCGTCCTCGGTGAACTCCGGCATGTTGACGCTCGCGCGCTTGCGGAGCACGTTGATGGCCTCGTTGGCCGTCAGGCCGTACGTGGCGTCGTTCGCGCTGCCCGTGGCGTTGAACACGGCCTCGGCATAGTCCAGGTAGAACTCGCCCAGGCGGAAGAGGATCCACGTATGACGGCGGGTGGTCTGGTTGTCAGCAGTCGTGACGCAGGCGCCGTCCACATACTTCTTCAGGTAGTAGCCGGTGGGCGTGGCGCCGTACTTGGGCGCCGCGTTGAAACCGCCCCGGAAGATCTCGATCGCCTTCTTCTGGGCGCCGTTCGTGGGCCATTCGTCGCCGTTGCGGACGACGGTGAGCGCGAAGCGCGGGTCCAGGCCCTCGTACGGATTGACCGTGCGGAGGTCGATGTTGCCGGGATAGCGCTGGGCGAAGGTCTCGCCATTGTCCTGATACTCGTACTGGTCCACGAAGCTTTGCGTCGGGCAGTTGCCGGAAGAGCCGTTCTCGACGCCCACCGGGTAGTTCGCCATTTCGAAGGAGTTGAAATCGCCGCGGCCCAGGCCGAAGATGAGCTCCGGATTGTAGAACGCGTCGTGGCCCCACAGGGAACCGTAGTTGCTGAGCTTCAGGCCCCAGGCGTCGGCGTTGTCCAGGATGAACTTGCAGGCCTCGGCGGCCTTCGCCCACTTGGACTTGTCGTTCGACGTGTTGAAGAGCGGGGACGCCGCATACAGCAGCGTGCGGGCCTTCAGCGCGTAGGCGGCGACGCGGGTCGCGCGGCCGATCTCGCTGTTCACCTCGGTCTGGTAGGTGACCGGCAGGTGCGAGGCGATCTCGTCGATCTCGTCGACGATGAACTTCACGATCTGGTCGGCCGGGGTGCGGGTGACGCTGTTGGCCTGCGCGTTGGTGAGGGTCGTGGTCACGAGCGGAACGTCGCCGTAGGAGCGCAACAGCTCGAAGTAGAAGTAAGCCCGGAGGAACCGCGCCTCATACGGGAAGAGTTCCAGCTGCTGGACCCAGATGCGGTAATCCGGGTTGTACTGCCACTCCGTGATGTCGGCCTGGTCGAACTTCTCGAGGAACATGTTCGCGTCGGCGATGGCGGTGTAGCACTTGGACCAGGTGCGGGAATAGGGGTTCGCGGCGCTCCAGCCACCGTTCACGTAGTTGTTGACGGCGCCGGTCTCCAGCGCGTACATGGCCTCGTCGGTCGCGCCGGCGAGGAAGTAGGCGCTATTGTTCTCGAACTCGTTGTTATAGACTTGCGCATACAGGTCGAAGACCATGTTCTTGATACCATTCTCGAAGTACTCGTAGGTCCACTCCTCGTCGCGGGTGTTCTCCTCACTGTAGTCGAGGTCCGCGCACGCGGCCGGAATCAGGCAGGCGAGAATGAATAGGAAGATTCTATCAAGTTTCATAATGCGTTCCGTTTAGAAGATCACAGAAAGGCCCATGTTGACCGCCTTCATCACGGGATAGCCCGTGTTCAGGTTCTCGGCATCCATGGCGGGGACATTGTCGAAGGACAGCAGGTTCTGGCCCTGGACGAACAGTTTCGCATCCGAAACCTTCACGCGGCCGAGCACGGAAGCGGGGATCCGGTAGTAGACCTCGCAGTCGCGCAGCTTGAGCCACTGGACCGTGCGGAACCAAGTGGTGGAAGCCCGGTTGTTGTTGGCCACGCTCGTGGTGGACATGCGCGGATAGATGGCGTCCGCGCCCAGGATGTCGAAGCAGTTGTTGTAGTACTCGGAAGAGAGGCCCCGGTTGTCGGAGAGGGCGCCCCAGACACCGTCTACATACATGATGTTCTTGGTCTGGAGGGCGGCGCCCTGGAAGTAGGCGTTCATGCCGAAGCCCTTGTATTCGAAGCCCAGGTTGAAGCCGTAGTTCAGGGCCGGGAAGGCCTGACCCCAATCCATCGCGACGACGTCGTTCTCGTTGATGACGCCGTCTCCGTTGACATCCTTGTACTTGATGTCACCGACCTTGACCTGGCCGAACTCCTGCAGCGGGCTGGACTCGATCTCCGCCTGGTTCTGGAAGAAGCCGAGGGAGACGAGGCCGCGCGCGGCGTCGGCGGGCGTGCCGATGACGGAGAGGTTCGGGTAAGCCGGGGTCTCGATCCACTCGAGGACCTTGCTCTTCACGAAGGAACCGTTGGCGCCGGCGAAGAGGCTGAGCCCGCTGGCGAAGGTCTTCGCGTAACGCAGGCCGGCTTCCACGCCGTAGCTGGCCACGCGGCCCCTGTCGTCATAGGAGGACTGGATGCCCACGACCTCGGAGTTCAGGGAACCTGCGCTCACGAGGATGTTCCGGCGCTGCTGATAGAACGCGTCGACGGTGACGTCGAGACTGTTCGCGATTCGCAGGTCCGTACCGAGGTTGGCCTTGTAGGCCGCTTCCTGGCGGAAGTCCTTGGTCGGGAACTGGGTCATGAAGGCGCCCCAGGAGCTGCCGAACTTCTCGCCATACCAGAACTGGCCGTGGGAGGCGTCCCAGCGGTCGAGCCACAGGCCGTTCGCGGGAACGTAGTCCGTGTGCTGGATACCGGCGGAAACGCGGAGCTTACCGTAGTTCAGGAAGTCCGCTTCGGGGGCGTTGGCATAGATGAAACCGAAGGCCGTGGTCGGAGAGAACGCCCACTTGGCCGGGTAGGAACGGTTGGAACCGTTCGCGGCGAGGACGAGATCCCACATGAACCGGTCGGCGTGGTCATAGTGCGTGGCGAGGGTCCAGTTGGCGCGGTACCAGGTGTGGCTCCGTTCGTCGCGGATCTCGCTCTTCATGTTGTAGCCCGCGTTGGCGGAGAAGTGGTCGCCGTTGCCGAACTGGGTCGCATACTGGAAGCCGGTATTGACCGTGCCCACACGCCACTGGGAATCCACATAGTAGTTGAACACGAGCTTGTCCTCCACGGTGCCCATCACGGTCTCCTGCATGACGTTGTTCGCGTCATACCAGTTCCAGCCGTACTGGTACCCCTTGCGGCGGTTCTCGATGGTGTTGGAGGCGTTGTCGTAAGCGCCGCCGGCATAGAACTTCAGGCCTTCCAGGATGAAGTCGAGGTCCTGGATGAGGGTCAGGTCGGCCCAGATCTGGCGCTGGTGGGTCTTGGTGAAGCCGGTGCCGGTCGCCTTGGCGACGAGGTTGAAGTCGCCGTAGGTCTGGCTGCCGCCCCAGACGTCGCCCAGGGTCTTGATCGGGAACGCGAGGGCCGGCACCTTGTACAGATGCCACCAGGCGTCGTTGGAGTTGATGTTCGGAACGCCGTTGGTCTCCATGAACAGGGCGAAGATGTTCGTGCGGACCTTCGTGGTGCTGGTCACCTGGAAGTCCACGTTCGTGCGGATGTTCGCCTTGGAGTAGCGCAGCTGGGAGTTCCAGTCGCCCTGGTCGGGGTTCTTGTACAGGCCGCTGGCGTCGGTGTAGTCGAGCTGGGTGTAGTATTCCACCTTGTCGGAACCGCCATACATGGAGATGAATCCGTTCGTCTCGCTGGCGGTGTTCTTGAACACCTCGTTCTTCCAGTCGATGTCCGGGTACACGTACGGGTCGGTGCCGTCGCGGAACTTCCGGACCTCGTCGGCGGAATAGGCGGCGGCGAGGCCGTCGTTCGCGCGGGCGACGTTCAGCGCATAGGCATACATCTGCGCGGGTTCGCGCGCAATCGAAGGAAGGCAGTCATACTCGCCCACCATCGGGGCCTTGTAGGGGTCGAACTGGATCTTGCGGGACGCGCCGACCTTGATGTGGAAACCGCTGTCGGCGACGCCGCGCTTGGTCTTCACGAGGAGGACGCCGTTGATGCCTTCGTGGCCGTACAGGGCCACGGCGGCGGCGTCGCGGAGGACAGTCACGCTCTCCACTTCCTCCACGGAAAGGCGGTCGATCGGACGCTCCTGGCCGTCGACCAGGATGAGGATGTCGGTCTCGCCGGTGGTCTGGGCGCCGCGGATGTTGAAGCTCGCGCCGCGGCCTTCCTCACCCTTGAAGCCGGTGTTCTGGAAGGCGTTCAGGCCCAGGAGCTTGCCATAGAGCGCGTCGGCGAGGCTGATGGCCGAGGTGCGGCGCAGCTCTTCGGCGGTGATGGTGTAGGTCGCCGCCGTCGTCAGGAATTCAGACTGCTCGACGCCGTAGCCCAAATCCACCGTCTGCGCCTTCTTGTCGGGCAGCGCGATCTGGGCGTGGGCGGCAAACGGAGCCGCGCAGAATCCCAACAGGCTGATTATAAGTATATTGCGTAATTTCATATTCGTACAGTGTTATAGATTACCAACCGGGGTTCTGCGTGAGGCCGTACCCCTTCTGCACTTCGATACGGGACACCGGGTCCAGATACCACTTGTTCGTCCAGAAGCCGGGATCCCACCAGCGGCGGGCGCCGTTGACGATCTGGGGCTTCTCATACTCGAACTTGGGCCAAGGCGTGGCAGGATCCCAGCTCTGGTTTCCTTCGGCCAGGCGGTTGCCATTGGCGTCGAGGCGATAGATGCGGATCTCGTGGAGCGGCTTGGTGAACAGGTCCTGACGCTTGCGGCGGACCATGTCGTAAAGGCGGTCGCCACACTCGGCGCCAATCTCGCAGTTGCGCTCGCGGAGGATCTCGTTGATCAGGTTCTCCTTGTTCGTGGTGAGGTTCAGCTGCGGGTTCATCACTTCCAGACGGCCCAGGCCGACGCGGCTGCGCACGACGTGGATGTCGTCCAGGGCGCCCCGGAGGTCGCCGGTCTCGGCCTTGGCCTCGGCGCGGATGAGGTACATCTCGGCCAGGCGGATGTAAGGCACGCCGATGTACTCGTCGTCATAGCGGTTGCCGCCGTAGTAGTCGAGCAGCCACTTGAACTTGCAGTAGCCGGAGGCGACATCGTCCTTGTTGCCGAAGTTGCTGTTGTACTCGAAGGCGCCGCCCACCCAGTTGTCCATGTAGGAGTTACCGGCATAGTCGAAGCCGGAGGGCAGGTTGTGGCGGGGAACCAGGATGGTCTCGTACAGGCGCGGGTCACGGTCGGCGAAGATGTCGATCCCCTGCGGGTTCTTGCCGGCGCCGTAGAGGTTCTCGTACGGGAAGTTGCGGCCGTCGGCCATGCCGAAGCATTCCATCAGCTCGTTGGTCGGCACGGCGCCGCCCTGGCGGAGGCAGTCGAGGGCGAAGCCTCTCCAGCCCCAGCCATAGCCGCCGTCGGACAGGGTGAGGGTCGGGTGGGCGTCGAACAGCTTCTCGTGGTTGGTCGCATCGTTGCGGTAACGGTAGCCGCGGCGGAAGGCCCGGCGGTAACCGGCCTCGTCCTGCGAAGTAGGCTGGACCAGCGCGTAGTAGTTGCCGTTCGCGGCGTTGTCATTGAAGAAGTCCTCGCAGTACTGGAGGCAGCGGTTCCACAGGGTGGGATCCTCTTTGCCGAACCACACGTGCTCGATGTTGGTGAACTCGGTCACCTTGTCGGCGGTGTACTCCATGTAGGGCTCCTTGTTGTTGAACAGCGGGGAGGCGGCGAACATCCACACCTTGGCGCGCAGGGCGCGGGCGGAGGCGCGGGTGAGGCGGCCGGACCACTGGCCCTGGTCGGCGTTGGAGATGTTCCACACGAAGCCGGGCTCGTTGATCGCGCACACGATCAGGGAGTCGATGAACTCGACGGTCTCCATCGCGGTGGCGCGGCCGGAGGTGTGGTTCTCGCCCACCTCGTAGTCCTTGCGGGCAAGGCAGAGGCCGCCGAAGTTGCGGAACGCGTCAAAGTACCGGCTGGCCATGATGGTGTAGGCCTCGCCGCGGAGACGGCTCTTCTCGGTGTCGGACATGTCGGGCACGCGCTCGATGTTGTTGATGATCTGCCAGCACTTGCGCACAGTCTCGTAGATGGAGACGCGGCCGCCGGCGTCGGCGTTCAGGCCGCCGGTCTTGGTGGAGTAGGAGAACTTGCCCTGGAAGTTGCCGTTCTCGGTATCCTGGGCGTCCTCGGTCAGAAGTCCCGGGTAGTAGCTCTGCTTGGGGCCGCCCCAGGAGACGTAGCAATGATAGGAGTCGGAAAGCACGTCGATCGGCGCGCCGTTCATCATGTTTCCGGACGTATAGGTGCAGTAGAGCTGGCCGTAGGCGCTCCACAGGAAATTGCGGGTGTATTCTGCGCTCGTGAACACAGTGTCGATGTTGACGTCCACGCCCGGGGCCTTCTCGAGGAAGGCGTCACCGACGGCGAACTTGTCGACGCACGCGGAGAAGCAGAAAGCGGACGCGATGCCCAGCACCAGGATGAGATTCGATATCTTTTTCATATTCGTTCCGCATTAGAAGTTAACTTGCACGCCCATGTTGACGACGCGGGTCATCGGGTAGCGCACGCCGAAGTCGAGGCCGGAGCCCGGGGCTTCCGGGTCGTTGCCGTCGAACGTGGAGAAGGTCAGGAGGTTCTGGCCGGAGGCGAAGACGCGGATGTAGTTGAAGAACGGCATGAACTTGGGCTTGTTGAAGGTGTAGCCGAGCTCGACGTTCTTCAGACGGACGTACCGGGAGTTGATCATCCACGCCTGGGAGTCGCGGTTGTTGTGCACGCGGTTGGTGAAGGAGATACGCGGCAGGGTGGCGTCCGGATTGTCGGTGGTCCAGGAGTTGTCGGCGACCCACTGGGTGAGGGCCGAGGTGTTCGTGGAACCGAACTGGTCGCGGAAGTAGCCGTTCAGGGTGCGGCTCACGTGGTCGGCGCCGGTCCACAGCATCGAGAAGTCGAGGCCCTTGTAGTGGATGCCGGTGTTCAGGGAGAACGTCAGTTCCGGGTTGTCGGTGTAGCCGATCGGGTGCTGGTCGTTCTGGTCGATGATGCCGTCGTCGTTGAGGTCCACATAGACGCAGTCGCCATAGCGGAGGTCGATGTTCTGGTCGGGCATCGGCTTGCCGTAGGCGGCCTGGTAGCGGTCTTCGGTGCCGGGCTGGTAGAACTCGAACAGCTCATAGCCGAAGCGCTGGCCCACCGGGAGGCCGGTGCGGCTCAGGTAGTCGTACATCGGCGGAACCTCGAGCATCTCGATGACCTGGTTGCGGGCGAAGGAGACGTTCGGGGAGATGTTGTAATGGACGTTGCCGATGCGGTCCTCCCAGTTCAGGGTGACCTCGAAGCCGTGGTTCTTCACGCGGCCCTGGTTCACGTAGCTGGAGGGCAGCGAGGTGACGGCGGAGAGGGCGTTGGCGTTGGACACGAGGATGTCCTTGCGGTCCTCCCAGAAGAAGTCCACATAGGCGTGGAGGCGGCTGAAGAAGGTGACGTCGGCACCGACGTTGATCTTCGTCGCGGTCTCCCAGGTCACGTTCGGGTTGCCGGTGGTGAGCTCCTTGACGGCCTGCAGCCAGCCGCCGGAGGTACCGAAGTTGGCGCCGCGGTTCTGCGGGTTCACGGTGGTGGCGCCGGTGTAGAACTGCCAGGCGCCGGGCAGGTACAGGAAGCGGGCGCCGTTGGTGTTGTCGTTACCGACGATACCGTAGGAGCCGCGGAGCTTCAGGTAGGAAATGACGTTGCCGATGGGCTGCCACCAGGGTTCCATGGAGGGGATCCAGCCCAGGGAGACGGACGGGAAGGTGCCGTAGCGCTTGCCGGGGGCGAAGTTCTCGGAACCGTTGCGGCCGATGTTGAAGTCCAGCAGGTACTTGGTGTCGTAGTCGTAGGTGACGCGGCCGACGAGGCCGACGTAGCCCTTCGGGATGGACTGGTACAGGCTGTTGTTGGAGTCCCACGGGTAGTAGGTCTTGCTCTGGTTGTAGAGCAGGAGGGCGCCCACGTTGTGCTTGCCGAAGCGGCGGTTGTAGTTGAGGCTGGCTTCGGTGTACCAGTTGCGGCTGCCCCACTTGGCCTCGCTGTACGGGAGCGGCCAGGTGATGTTCTCCTTGCGGAGGACTTCCTTGCCGTCCACGAGGGTGGCGACGTACTTCACGCCGTTGCCGTAGCCGTTCTGGCGGTTCTTGCGGGCGGTGTACTCGGAGTTGTAGGAGGCCTTCACCTTGAAGTCGAGACCCTGGGTGAGGAAGCCCATGTCCAGCTTGTACTGGATGTCGAAGTTCAGCACGTTGGTGCTTTCAAGCTGGTATCCGAGGTCGTAGTAGTTGTCGAGGGCGTCGCGGTCGAACTGGCCGACGATGGTCTCGTCGGCGATGATGTGGCGGCCTTCCTCGTCGATACCGCTGCCGGCGTAGGGCGTCGCGCCCTGCAGGTAACGGAACAGGAAGCCTTCACCGCCACCCATCGTGTTGCGGTTCTGCATACGGCCGCCGAGGGTGATGGACAGCTGGCTGCGCTTGGAGACCTCGATGTCGAGGTTCGCGCGGTAGTTCAGTCGCTGGAAGTTGAAGGTCTCGTTCTTGTTGTCCGAGAAGGTCTTGAACAGGGAGTCCTGGTTCAGGAAGCCGGCGGACACGAAGTAGCGGACGCGCTCGGTACCGCCGTTCACGTTCACATTGGCCTGCTCCTGCCACGCGGCGTCGTTCATGATGTACTTGATCCAGTCCATGTTCGGGAACGTGCGGGGCATGTCGCCGAGGCGGAAGTGCTCCATGACGTCCTGGGTGAACCGGATGCCGGTGTCGGCGTACGGGGTGTAGTCGGCGATGGTCGGGGAGGCCGGCCACTGGGTCATCGGCAGCGCATCGGTGATGGCGGTGTAGTTCCACATCTTGCCGTAGGTGTAGGAATCGGCGAAGTCGATGAACTTCGAGATCGTCTGCACGGCGGCATTGGCGGAAGCGGTCACGGAGGCCTTGCCCACGGAACCACGCTTGGTGGTCACGAGGATGACGCCGTTCGCTCCGCGGACACCGAACACGGCCGTGGCGGACGCATCCTTGAGGACGGAGATGCTCTCGATTTCGTTGGGATCGAGCTGCGAGAAGGAACGCTCGACGCCGTCCACGAGGACGAGCGGCTCGGCGCTGTTCAGGGATCCGACACCGCGGATGCGGATGACGGGTTCATCGGCGCCCGGCATACCCGAAGGCTGCACGGCGGACACGCCGGGGAGGTTACCCTGCAGGGCGTTCGCGACGTTCGCGACCGGGGCCTTCATCAGGCCCTCGCCGCTCACGGCGGAGACCGCACCGGTGATGGTCACTTTCTTCTGCTGGCCGTACGCGATGACCACGGACTCGTCCAGGGCATCGGCGTCGGTTTCCATGTTGACGGTCATCCTCGCCGTCGCCTGCAGCGCCAGGGTCTTGTAGCCCACACACGAGAACTCGAGCGTGGCCCCCTGGGGCACGGTCAGCGAGAAGTTACCGTCCATGTCGGTGATCGTTCCGGTCGTGGTCCCTTGTATGACCACGCCCGCTCCGATCAACCCTTCTCCCAGCTCATCCAGCACCCGGCCTTGTACGCGCAGGTTCTGGGCGAAAGACTGTCCGGGAAGCAGGAGCAGAAGCGCCGCCAGCAGTCCGAACAGCTGAGACAGTTTTCTCATTTTAATCATGGTTGTTGATTGATTGGTTGATTGGTTTGTATTTGGTTTGGTTTGGTTTTGCAAACGCTGTCGGACTAGAACATCCAGCGGACACCGCCGCTCACGATGCCCTGCCAGCCGACGCCGGCCTCCACGAACCCGCGGAACTGCTCGCCGCCGAAGTCCACGCCGATGGGCGTGGCCTGGAAGGCAAACGAGATGTTGTCCTTCGAATCGCTGCCGTTCGCGAAGAACAGCCCCGCGCCCGCGGCCAGCTTGGAATACAGGCCCACGTGCGCCCGGTTCAGCCACGCGAACTTCACCAGCGGCATCGCGCTCAGGCAGCCCAGCTTGAAATCGCCGTTGGGCGTCTTGTTGCCATCCTTGTCCACACTGACAGTCTTCGCCGTCATATAGTCGCACAGGACCGTCCCGCCGAAGCCGAACCAGTCATTGGTATAATGCACATACTCGATCCCCGCGGCGCCGTACATATGCGGCTCCTCGAACGAAGCATGCCCCAGGGAGAACATCACCCCGAACACCTCGCCCATCACATAGGCGAACTGCGGAGCAGTGAACTGCCCATACGTAACGGAAAACTCGTTCCGGTCCTTGTCATTCTTGGCAAAGACGGGCATCGCGAGAGCGAGACACAGTAATACTGATACAAGTTTTTTCATGGTTGCTAGCTAGTTGGTCAATATCTAAACGAGCAAATTTAATTAAAATTTTGTAAAAACAACAAATTCCCTATGAGGAAGTGGCCTTTTTAAGGAAAAGTCAATTAAGTATCAGCAACTTGACCGTTCTTCGCCACCCGTGTACCGGGGGATGCTACGACCGCCCTGCACGACCGCCCCCCACCGTCATGCCCGAACGGCCCCCTCCGTCATGCCCGACCTATTCCCCACCGTCATGCCCGACCTATTCCCCACCGTCATGCCCGACCTGATCGGGCATCTCTCAAAAAAAGACAAATATTTTGGTTGCAAATCGGTGTTGTTTTGATTATATTTGTCACCAAAGACAAGAACTATGGCACAGACAGCATTTACTGTCCGGATGGACGCGGACGTCAAAAAACGATTCGACGAACTCTGCAAAGACTTTGGCATGAGCAGCAACACCGCCTTCAACATGTTCGCCCGTGCCGTCATCAAAAGTGAACGAATTCCCTTCGATGTGGAATCCGAAGAGCGCGCATTGATAGAGCGCGCCCGCCGGGTAACAGAACAAATCAGAGCGCAAGCCGTCTTGAACGGGACGGCCGATATGACCTTAGAAGAAATCAACGAAGAAATCCGCAAGGCGCGAGAGGAAAGACGGGCGAGAATGGAGAAGGAAAAGGAGTCGCTGTAACCCCCACGGAGGCCAGTGCACTCCTGCGTCATGACGGATTTCAGCTATTCGCGTAGGCGGGAAGGCGCTTGACGCCGAACTCGCTCACTTAGTCCCGCAAGCGGGCCTAAGTAGCGCTCAAACAAACGGCGTCATCCCGTTCCGGGACCGCACCTTCCCGCCTGCTCACTAGCAGCTGAAATCCGAAATCCGCAGGAGCACACCGGCCCCCGACGAAGACTTACAACAGAAAAGAAATGGCTGAAAGAGAACAACAACCATTTCTTTAACAACGAAAAAGCTTAACGCGTATAGAATAATAGGCGTAAACGAAGAATCGCCTTTGATTGCATGAGCATTACCAATATGTGGTTTCGGTTATTTCCTCTTCATATGGTGTGCCTGCCGCCAAACCATATTTACTTGTCTGAGTAGTTGTTTTGCATTTAAGTCCATTATATTCATATATGACTCTCTGCCAGTAGAATGGCGATCCCGCAGTAATAGAATACCCTCCAGAATACGCGCGATATATCTGAACCAGACGCCCTTTATCATCGTATGTCCTTGTTGTAGTGAGAGTCTTATCCCCTACTGTTTGAGATGTTTCATTCTCAATTTTAGGCACTGATATAAGAGTTCCGTTCTTGTCAAAGCGGAGGCCATCAACCTCGAAAAAGCCGGAAGTTAACAGACCAATCTGTGTCTTCAGTTGCTCATTCTCCTGCTTAAGTTCATTAAACTCTTCAACAGAAACGACATCCGCCGGATCCGCAGGAGCAAGCGACTCAACTTGAGATTTCAGACGCATCACCTCTTGCTTGAGGGCCTCAAATTCGCTCTTTGGAACTACAGCTTCCTGGTTGTTGCTCTCTGGGTTTTCTTTTGTGCAGGTCCAAAAAGCAAGGACCGCAACACTGGCTAATATGACTCTTTTCATATGTTTTGTCGGTTGGTAAATAAATATCATCGATACTCTTCTGACGAAGAGCCTTCTCGTTCAGCTCGTCTACGTAGCCACAAAGGACACTGAATGCAGTCTGACAGGGTTTCCCTCTCTGATCAGCCTGCGCTTTGTTTATTGATGGAAAGGAAAAAAACAGGGGTCAATGAGGCGCGGAATTAGGGGGCTGTTTCGATGGGATTCTCCAGCAATATCGTAAGACCTTCTTCTGTCAAGGAAGTCTCTTAAGGATGCTTTCGACCCTGGCAGAATGCTTTCGTTTCAGAATTTCCTTAGCTATAAGTTTAGCAATATCCGGTTCCAAGTCATACAGGTAGCCCTGATTAGCATTTCCATTCCTATCAAATGAAGAGTATTGATCGCTTCGTTTTGCGACTATTGCACCCTTGATAGGATCAAGACTAAGGGGAGGGGCAATTAACTCATATCTTGCAAGGACTTCATATCCTTCATTGTCCCATCCATTCCCATATAGTTCGATTGGCTGTTTGGACTTGAAAGTGTCGCATAGAGCCTCACTTATGGCATAAATGCCGTTGCTATAATTAAAAATGATATCTCCTTTGTGAATTTCTATCATCTTTTCGTGGTGGAATACGCCCGATTGAGGTGCCCATAGATAACCTCCTTCATACTCACTTTTATAGGTTATGCCTTGATGTACAATGAAAATGCGAGACGGTTTACACGAGAAAATGACATCACTATTAACGCTTGCTTTGATAGCAGCAAGATCCTTCTCTTTCCTATCTATTTCCTCTCGCTTTCGTTCTGCTTCAGCTCTATGCACTGATTCTATCTCAGAAATGATTTCTGACTCCAGAGTGCTTAGAAAACCTTTTTCAAAAACGTTAGGAAAATTGAACGTCTTAATCTCTCCACTGTCGAACGCTACCGCAATCTGAGATGCCCCGCTGGAATTCAAAAAAGGACCCTTCTGTATGATACCGTTGCCGTACGTTTTGTGAGATACTTGTTTACCTGATAAGTCCATAGCAGTTCTTTTAATAACAATGCACTATAATAATAGCTTCTTCCAGTATTTTGTTGATCTGTAAAAGAATAATCTACACTAATATGACCACCTACGACAACGCTATCTCTTATTCTCTAACTTCCTTCATCTATGGAAGAGAAGCCATAAACTAGGCGTATTACGGATCAATCGTCTTCAAAAGAGATTATAGAGGTCAAACGCTCCACCGTGTCACTGAGCGCTCTTTTTTCCATCGGGATTCCTACGAAGTTTATCGATGCTGTTGTCGGATCTAATGGAGAGCGCACCTCTAGTACTTTATGGTAAAACTCGTTATAAGGATAGACGAGCATTACATTTCGATGCGGCGTCTGAGAGAAAGAACTATATGCTAGAACTTGATGTAAGTCATGGCGGAAAGTTGTCTTTAAATCTTCAGAGTTCTCTCTCCAATTAAAGATATGGCTTTTATACTTGGCGTCAATAACGTACTGAACTCCTTCTTTTTGAAGCATCAAATCTGGTTCAAGATAAGATAATCCCCAGCGAGGCTTACTCTTGCCAGAAATGGAGAAAGGCTCATTTTTATATACACTACAACCTTTTCGCTGTGCAACGCTCGAAAAGAGATATTGAACATAGCGCTCGAAGAACTCCGAATAATCCATCCGCCACGCAATAAATTGATTTACATGGCCTTGAAGGATAAGGTTTCCAATGTCTTTAAGCTCTTTAATGACCCGAGGATCCGACGCGCGCGAGACTAATAATTCTGTAGGGATCGCACTATTTATATCCACCATCCTAGATAGCATATCTATCATCTCTCTGTATTGAGTTCTTGCTCGAATCGGACATTTGGGCGATGAAAGTATATTAAGAGCAATGAAAAGAACATAGTTAATTCTTCTCCATTCTTCATGATCTGTTGTCAGAATACTACGACGATTGTGGAAAATGCTAATAGACATCGGATTTCGAGCGATATCTACCGCATATTGACTCCAGTTCGTCCCCGATGAGGGAACATTCTGAACCATGGTGACTGTCGAGAACTTTTGCCAGATAAACTGTTTGGCTTCAACATATTTATCGACGAAGCGACAGCACTCTAGATAGATAGGAGGCGTTTGTTGAGAGGAGCTCGTTAACTTAAGCCCTGCGGAATACTCAGGGCGAATAAAGTCTCCTAATAAAGGAATCAACTCTCCAACTTCTTCATTGTACCTTCCACCAATAACAATATCACAAAATGGTTTGTGTTGAGGAGTAAAAATCGGGGCCGTTCCAATATTGTGTGACGTCGTAAGTACCAGATTGAATCGATAATCATTCTGCTCAATCGAGGGTAAGATTCCTAGAAAGTCGAAAGAACGACGATTCGTGGTTATAAACCTCTGAAGAAAAGACTCCGGATACCGTTTGTCTTTTTCTCTTAAAGCATCAAGAATCTTCGCGGCTGGAATCTTGACAGTATCAAGAGTTGCTAACCGAGGGAACAAATTGATCGATTTTGCTTTGCGCGCCATTATTACTCAAAAAGCTGAAGCTGCACCTTCTCGTAAAACAGATTAGAAAATGATTCTTTGGCTTTTTGTAAGTATCCTTCTCGTAAGTATTCTTTGATCAATGGCATCAATTCATAGACAATCTTATTCCTAGAAACCCCTTCTGAACTATTCGAAACAAAATAAGACTGGCCGGGTTGAAGGTTGAGTTCCTCGTCTGTTGCATATCGTTCAAAAATGCGTGCGATTCTGTTATACAGAGTTGTATCGAAATGCTGATCCGGCTTAAGCTCCTCTTCGGAAAGGATCCTAGGACGCAGAGTATACCAAGCAAATCTCCTCCTCAAAGCAAAATCAACCACCGCCAAACTCCGGTCGGCAGTATTCATAGTAGCAATAACATACAGCTTGTCGGGAAGACGCCTGACCGGTTTATCACCAACATATATCTGCGAAGATCGATCCTCTGTCGCGTTTTCAAAAAGATAAAACACCGGGCCGAGTACGTTTGCTAGATTTGCTCGATTGATTTCGTCAATGACAAGTAGGACATCCTCTTGGGTCTCCTCGGCTTTCTTGATAGCCTTGTACAATGCTCCTTCTTTCTTTTCAAACGTCCCGGGGGTTTCTATACTTGGCGCAATTCCATATACAAAGTCAGAGTATGTGGTTTCTGCGTGGAACTGTACAAAAACAACATTCTTCTCCTTAAACTCTGTCTTTGCTATACGATTTGCTGTAAACGTTTTACCTGTCCCGGGAGCCCCCTGAAGGACAATGTATTTTCTCTCAAAAAGGAGTTCCTTTATTGCGTTGAGATCATCTTCCTTTTCCGGAGGGGGACACGCTCTAAGAGCCTTTTCTATGTTTGCACGGTGATCCTTCTTTGTTGCCCAATGTCGAAGATCTGCATATGCTGCGATCCATGCATCAAGAACGGTTCTATCTGATGGATTATCGTAATTAAGGCATCGGATAACGGGTAAATACCGCCCGTATTTCTCAACAACAGGAAGAAACTCTGGGTGCTCATCTGAAACGTATTCTTCGAAATCCTGCGATAGGCTTTCTGTATCCGAGAAAGTCGGTTTACAGAAAGACTTCCCTGAATTGTCAAGCAACTTAAGGAATATTCGACGGAGCCCTGGCTGCGAAGCAATTTCATAATCATTTGAAAAGCCTTGAGTGCCAATGCCAAGACTCACAAAAAAAGTGGAATTGCCGTCAATAGCAAAAACCACAAGTGAAAAGTCTGAATAGGCATTCGTAAATGGCTCATCGGGGTTTATAAAACCGAAATAATTCGCACCTTTTTTATCATTAGGATTATAGCGAAAAACCGCGTTTCCTGGAGATGCTTCGTCTTTCTTTTGAACAAAACCGAAACTCTCTGCCTTGCCAAGTGCGTAATCCCTAAGGTCTTCTATTTTCATATCTCTACTCTAAAAACGATAAACAATAATGGGGGCAAGTTCTCCCATATAAGGAATAGTTCTAACTGTATTATAGTCAATAAACTCAACAGCCTCCTCGTAGCTCATTTTCTCTTCCAACATGAGACTTTCAACCATTCTTGAATATGAATAAACAAGGCGACCGTCATCGCTCATTCCGATGATAGCATCTACGAAATCGGGATTTGTAAAATAAACGGGTTCTTCTTCTCCTCGCTCGATAAGGCAAGCCTTTAGTTCGTCAATGCTCCCAAACAAAACAGATTGCTCTGCGATTTCAAAAAAAGAACTCAAAGACAGATTAAAAAAAACTACAACTCTATTCAGAAACTCAAAAGAAACATTTCGTTTCCCGTTTTCGACGTCACTAATGTATCTCCTGTCTATACCTGACTCAAGTGCAAACTTCTCCTGAGACAAGCCACGCAATTTACGAAGACGAATGATAGCCTTTCCAACCTGTATTTGTGACGCCATAATGAAGATGTTAGACTCACAAAAGTACTCCATCTTCGCCAATTGAACCACGGCCTACTGGCCACAAAAAGTATAGACCCGCTACCATAAAAAAGAAAGCGGTCCCCTCCACGACCGCATTGACTATAATTCGCTATCTTTGCATATGCTTTGGCTCCTCCTGATTATCCCTTTTCTAGCCATCTTCCTATGGCTGATGCTGTCCGTTCGGCCGCGGATCAAGGAGAAGAAGCGGCAGGAGCGGTTGGAAATCTTCAACCGATTGAAGCCGGAGGTGGAAAAAGCGTTTGCGGAGATCAAGTCGCTATACAATTTCAATCACTACATTACCGAGACCGAACGATTGTCCCTGTTGGAGGATTATCGTGATTTAGACTCGGAAGTCCAACCAGTACTCAATAGTAAGGAGATTGAGGAGTTTATGCACAAGGATGTGTTCCGTCGGTTTCATACGGCCATGACGGACACGACGGAGCATAAGAAGAGCAATAATCGTCATTTTGTCGATAATCAGCTCTCTTCCTGTGCGCAGTATTTCGATACGGTGTTGACTTATCCGCTTGATTCGCAGCAACGGGAGGCGGTGGTTTCGCTGGAGGATAATGTATTGGTAATCAGTAGCGCTGGGAGCGGGAAGACGATGACGACGGTGGGAAAGGTGCGCTATCTCATCGACAAGCAGCATGTTCCGGCCGAGAAGATTCTTTTGATTACTTTCACCCGCAAGGCGGCGCAGTCGTTGTCGGAGCGGTTGGGGGAGAAAAAGTTGAAGTGTCGGACTTTCCATAAACTGGCGTTGGATATCATTGGCGAAGCCACGGGGGAAAAGCCTTCGATTACGGACGAGGACTTCCCGGTGCAGGTTTATTACAAATTGTCCGAAGAGAGCCCGGCTTTCCGCACAGCGATTGGCGATTACATCATCCGGTCCCGTTACACGATGAAGGATCAGTTCGAGTATACCTCTCGAGAGGCCTATATGCTCGATCGGCAGAAGCAAGGGATCCAGGCCTTTTTCAAGGATATGGATGGGAAGCCCGTTTTCTGCAAGTCGGATGAAGAGAGCCAAATCTGTGACTTTCTTGGGTCGCGCGGTGTCAAGTTCCGCTATGAAGAGAACTACGAGTTCCATACGGCGGATGCGAATTATCGGCAGTACAAGCCCGATTTCTCGATATATATTGATGGTCCGGACGGCTCTCAGCAGCGTGTTTATCTGGAGCATTTTGCGGTCAATGAAGAGGGGCATTGCCCTCCGTGGTTCACTTATAACGAAGAGTATGATTATCTGGAGGGAATCGAGTGGAAGCGGAAATGCCATTTGGACCGGGGAACAATTCTCCTTGAGACATCAAGCGCAGATTTCCATCGCGGCGATGTCTTTGAGAAGCTTTCGAAGCAGCTGCTGGATTTAGGTGCAGTCTTCAGCAAATCGACATCCAAGGATGTCTCCCGAGAATTGCTCCGGCAAGAGGAAAACATCTTGGGGATGCTCAAATCTTTCATCTTCCTTTTAAAGTCCAGAGGGGCTTCTTTGGATGATATCCGTCAGAAAGTCGCGATGGGGCCCGATCGTTTCATCCTTAACGACATCATTGCTCCCTATGTGGAGGCGTATCGGCAGTTGGAAGAGGAGTTTGGCGAGATAGACTTTACCGACGCCATCATCCAGGCGACGGATTTGTGCAACCACGGGCACAAGCCGGACTATGACTACATCCTGGTCGACGAGTTCCAAGATATCTCTTTGGACAGGTATCGCTTTCTACAGTCCCTCAGGCGCGAGAAACCGCTCACGAAGTTGTTCTGCGTGGGTGATGATTGGCAGTCCATCTACCGCTTTGCCGGGAGCGACATGGCGCTCTTCAAGCAATTTGAAAAGTTCTTCGGGTTCACCAAGAAATGCTTGATGGAAACCACCTACCGATTTGGCGAGCCGGCGATCGAGGAATCTTCCCGGTTCATCCTTGCCAATCCGGAGCAAGCGGTCAAAAGTGTCCGTTCCTTCAGTATTGACGCGGAAACGGAACTTGATTTCTTGTCGACGGATGGCTATGAAAGCATCGCCGAGACCATCAAATATCTGGCTGATCAAATCCCTGCGGACAAAGAGATTCTCCTGTTAGGACGCTATCATTTCGATGTGAACGTTCTTAAAAACACGGACTTGAAGATTCACGATACGAAGGATAAAGTTTACGTGACCTATGGTCGGCGTAAGATGGATTTTATGACCGTCCATCAGTCCAAGGGGCTCGAATGCGATTACGTGATTCTTCTTAACTGCAACAGTGGCTTAATTGGATTCCCCTCTCAAATCAGTGACAGTCCGATCCTCAAATACGTCCTCAGCGAACCGGATGCCTATGCTTTCAGCGAAGAGCGCCGCATCTTTTATGTGGGCATTACCCGGGCCAAGAAGCATACTTGGGTGCTTTATGACATCAACAAGCCTTCGCCGTTTGTTCTAGAGTTTGTCCCGACCCTCAATTCGGACATCAAGCCCGGCGCAGACATCCCGGAACCGGAACGTTGTCCCAAATGCCACTGCGGCCGTATCAAGGTTGTCAAAACCGGCAAAGCGGTCAACGGCAATCCCTATTCCGTCCTGGCCTGCTCCAATGAGAAATACGGCTGCGACTACCTCGAAACCAAGTTCGTGAACCTAAACTCCACCTACCGCGCCCCGAGAAAGAAGATTGGGTTCTAACATTGAATCCTGTTTTCCTTCCCCGCCCTCGTCATAAAAACCGAGCGCGGAAGAATTTCCTTTCTACGGCCTGAGAGCCTCATTTGCCCGCTTTTGGGGCCTATTTGAATGGGCCTAAAGCGGGGTATGCGTCCATAGAAAGCGTGGGGGCAGGGTTGGTCCGCGCTCGCTTTTATATACCCCCTCGGGAAGGTTCGATCGTGGCGGCGGGGATGGGACTGCGGAATCCGGATTTCAGCTGCTAGTGAGCAGGCGGGAAGGTGCGGTCCCGGAACGGGATGACGCCGTTTGTTTGAGCGCTATTTAGGCCCGCTTGCGGGACTAACTGAGCGAGTTCGGCGGTCAAGCGCCTTCCCGCCTACGCGAATAGCTGAAATCCGTCATTCCGCAGGCCCGCCCCGCCGCCCGGCAACCTTCCCGTCACATCATCTCTTTCTCCGCTATTTTCACTATCTTTGACGCACTATGGACATATTCGAAATGAAATTCTCCAAGGTGTTTCCTTTGCTCATCGCCAAGGCGGTGCGGAAGGGGCGCACGGAGGGGGAGGTTTTTGCGGTGGCGGGGTGGCTTACGGGCTATTCTGAGGAGGAGTTGCGGGCGTTATTGGATAGTGATGCTACGTATGGGGAGTTCCTGGATAAGGCGCCGTGCATGAATCCAGAGCGGTTTCAGGTGAAGGGGAAGATTTGCGGTATACGGGTCGAGGAGATTGAAGATCCTCGTATGCGCGACCTTCGGATTCTTGACAAGCTTGTCGATGATTTGGCGAAAAGAAAACCTCTCGACAAGATCCTTCCGACATAGAGTGGTTGTTCATTTTGAACAATTCTCCGAAAAGTACGGATTTCTCTATAAATGTTTCAAAAAAAGTGGTATATTTACCACCAAATAGACTACATTTTTGAATGAAGTACCTGACTGTACCCAAAGCAATTGCCGCTTGGAAAGCGATCCAACCTCTTTCCGACCGGGACCGGAATCGTCTCAGCCGTAAGTTTACCGTTGATTTCAATTTCAACAGCAACCATATCGAAGGGAATACGCTGACATACGGCCAGACAGAGTTGCTGCTGCTCTTCGACAAAGTTATCGGTGAAGCAGAGATGAAAGACCTGGAAGAGATGAAAGCAAGCAACGTCGGCTTAAAGATGATGCAGGAGCAGGCCGTCATCAAGGAAATGCCTCTCACGCAGAACTTTATTCGGGAACTCCACAAGGCGCTGCTCCGGGAAGATTACACCGTTTGCCGTGAGCTGCCTGGCGGCCAGCAGGCTAGCTATGTTATTCACGCTGGCCGGTACAAGACACGTCCCAACAGCGTCATCACGCGATATGGCAACCGTTTTGAATATGCCTCCCCAGAAGAGACACCGGCTCTCATGAGCGACCTGGTCAACTGGTACAACGAAGAAGAAACAAGGGGAAAACTCTCTCCTGTCGAATTGGCCGCTCTTTTCCATTACCGCTACATCAGGATCCACCCGTTCGAGGATGGCAACGGCCGGATTGCCCGCCTTCTTTCCAATTACATCCTTGCTCGGCATGAATACCCGATGATCGTGGTGCGCAGCCGCAAGAAAAAAGAGTATTTGGAAGCACTCCACCAAGCAGACCTGGGGGTGGGACCCACGCCCTGTGTTGGTGCACATGCAGGCCTGGATCATATCCGTCCTTTCCTTCGCTATTTCTCTACGCTTGTTGCGGAAGAAATTTACAACGATGTCCGCTTTCTGACTGAACCGAGCGAGAATGTCTGGTGGTATGACGGCCAACGCGTGGAGTTCCGGACACCCAACTATGCCAAGATTCTTCGTGCCATCCAGACGCAACCGTCCATCACCATCGACAGTTTGAGAGAGATTACCGGCATCAATAAATCTGCCGTCCAGCGGCTCCTTTCCAGCTTGAAAGAAAAAGGCTATATTGAAGCCCGCGACAAAAACAGTAGCTGGATCGTTCTCATTACTCCTTCCATTTAACCCTCCACCCCTATGCTCCTGACCATCCTTGTAATCCTCGTCTCTGCTGTCGCGCTGTTCCTCATTTTCCGGGACGATCATGACCGGAGGTATGACCAGCGGGGCGGGAGCGAGCGGCAGTATCTGGCGGAGAAGCAGGCGCCGGCTTCGGCGCCGAGGCCGGAGCCGCGGACGAATGCGCGGAAGACGATGGAGGCGGAGATCGCAGGGCTGCGGTATTACTGTTCGCTGGTGGATATCGGGCCTATCCGCGGAGAGGTGCGGGCGGAGCCGGACAATGCGCACGACCCGCGGGCGCAGGCGGTGATCCGGGCCGATGGCAAGCTGCTCGGCTACATCCCTCGCGCCGCCCTGAACGAGTTCGAGGCCTTCAATCCCAAGAATCTCCCCTGCCCTTTCACAGGCCGCATCACCGTGGACACGTCCAACCACCTCTACGGCACCCTCCACATCACCCAGCCGGGGTTCTGAGCCGGGGTTTAGGGTTACAGTTTTTCCACCAACTCGTCCAAACTTCCCGCGACGCCGGCGAAGAGCTTGTACATGAGTTCGGGTTCGACCATTTCGGGGATGTAGGCGACCACGCGCTTGCCGGCGCCGGCCATCCAGCCGGCTTCGGTGTGGGCGCTGCGGCCGCAGGGAAGGACGAGGACGCAGGTGTCGGCCCAGGTGAGGGCGTCGATGTCGGCCTGGAACTGGCGCTCGGCGAGGGGGTGGTGGAGGCCTTCGGCGTACTGGGCGTAGGTCCAATCGGGGGCGTTCGGGTCGATGTCGGTCCAATGGAAGCCGGCGCCGCCGTGGGGCGGGTTGCGGAAGTCGTAGACTTCGTGCCCCGCCTCCCGCAGGCGTTGTACCACTTCGGGGTAGTATTGGTTCCTCCAGCTGGAGGCGACGTAGATCCTGGCCATAGCGCGAAACATTTAATTGTTTCAAAGATACGCATTCTTTCCGGCAATATTCACTATATTTGTTTGTCAAGGAAACAGAAAATCAACTTAAGCATATGAAAAGAATCATCGCCATCACTGCCCTCGCGTGCGTCCTGACGTCCGCGTGGGCCCAGAATTACCCGGCCGGCCTGCGGCGGGAAGTCGTCGAGATCGAACAGAACGAAGAAAAATATTCCCTGTTCTCCTACAAGGACGAGGACGGGACCTTCGGGTACTACCTGAGCCTCCGCCACGAGACGCCGGACCTGGAGTTCGAACTCTTCGGCATCCAGGGGGCCATCCCCCACGTCGACGAAACCTGCCTGTGCCTGGGCGCGACGAAGGACGAGGTCCTCTCCACCCTCGATTCGCTCCTGGCGCTGACCGACGAAGAGCCCGGGACGACGGCCACCTTCCCCTGCCGGCGGACTTCCCTGACCGAGCGCCTGACCGTTCCCGACACGGCAGAATGCGTTGTGGTCAAGCCGTTCCTGATGAGCAAGCGCCTCCGCTTCCAGTTCGACCACAACGGCAAAACCGCCGAGGTCGACCTCTCCCGCTCCACCCTCAAATCCCTCCGCTGGAGCGTCGACCTGGACAAGAAACTCGGTCTTAACGACTAATCCCCGTGGATAAGTTTTCCCATCTTTGCATCGGCCTCAGCAGCAACGATCCCGCCAACATCCTCAAGGGCCTCCGCGAAAGCGCCCTCTACCTCCGCAACGCAAGTTTCTGATGATAAAACACTTCACCCTTTTCCTGGCGGCCGCGACCACCCTCGCGGCCGCTTGCCAATCCCCCGCTCCCACGCCGCTCAAGCCCCGCATCGTCGTGCTGACGGACATCGGCCCGGCGGAGGTGGAGCCGGACGACAACGAGTCGGCCGTCCGCCTGCTCGCCTACGCCGACCGTTTCGAGATCGAGGGCCTTGTCACCACCATCGGTTGGAACTGCGACCCGTACCCGGCAGAATGGGCGGAATACCTGCACCGCGTCATCGACGGATATGAGGTCGATGTGAACAATCTGATGAAGCGGTCCGGGCAGGCCGGATTCCGGAGCCCGGAGGAGGAGCAGGGCGCCCAGGCGCTCGGGTACTGGCCCAGCGCCGGCTACCTGCGGAGCCGCACGGCGATGGGCAGCACCCGCGCCGGCATCGGCGTCATCGGCGAAGGAAACGACTCCCCCGGCAGCGAGCTCCTGATCCGCCTCGCCGACGAGGACGACCCCCGGCCCATCTGGGTGTGCTCCTGGGGCGGGGCCAACACCCTCTCCCAGGCCATCTGGAAAGTGCAGCAGACCCGCTCGCCGGAAGCGTTCAAGGCCTTCCTCCGGAAGTTCCGCCTGTACACCATCACCGACCAGGACATGGTGTACGGTATGCGCTTGAACCGCGCCTACAGCTCCCACCAATGGCTCCGCCGGGAGTTTGCCGATGATCTCCTCCTCGTCTGGGACGAAAGCGCCTGGCTCAACCAGAACGCCCTCGGCGTGCAGAACTGGGACAAGTACGCCGCCCTCATCCAAGGCCACGGCGAAATGGGCAAGGTCTATCCCCACTACCTCTGGGGCGTCGAAGGCGACACCCCCAGCTTTCTGAACGTAATGCCGAACGGCCTCAACGACCCCGAGCACCCGGAACAGGTCGGCTGGGGCGGCTGCCACCAGTTCGGCCTCTCCCCCGACGGCGAGACATCGGCCTGGACCAATTGGCAGGAACCCCTCAAGGGCATCTCCTCCGCCTACGAGCACAAGTTCTACCCCGACGAATTCAACGACTTCGCCGCCCGCATGCAATGGGCCGCCGAGGGCCGCGGCAACCGCAACCCGGTCGTGGTCATCAACGGGAAGCAAGGGCACAAGCGCCTCCGCCTCGAGAACGGCGATGGTCTCGCGCCCCTGCCCGTGACCGCCCGCCCCGGCGCCTCGCTCCGCTTCGACGCCTCCGCCTCCAGCGACCCCGACGGCGACGCCTTACGATTCGCCTGGTGGTTCCAGGAATTCCCCGGCGAGACGGCCTACCCCGCCATCGACCAACCCCAGGACGCCAAGGTTCAGGTCACCCTCCCCGCCATCGCAGAACCCGCCACCCCCGTAGCGGCCTTCACCATCCCTGCCGACGCCACCCCCGGCCAGCAGTACCACCTGGTCTGTGAGGTCCACGACGATGGCCCCTTCTCCCTCCCTGCCTACCGCCGCATCATCATCACCGTCGAATAAGCGCCCAGGCGCCCGGCGCCCTCTCTGACTCGTCTGCGTTGTACACTGCAGCAGCGTACAAATGGAATGCGATATATGTACGTTATTCTGTACGCTCTTTCTGCCAAACCTGCATTTTGCCCTTTCCCCGAGAGCAGTGTACATAAAAGTAACCTTGTGCGTGTGTTCCGTTGTACACTGACGCAGTGTACACGAATCGAGAACGATTTGTCCCAACCTCGTTAGGGCACGTTTTGGGGGCAAAACGTACCCTCAGCCGTGCTGGAGCACGTGCGGGGGCACGATAACCCGCCAAACTGTTCCCTCAGCCGTGCTCCGGCCCAGCCCCACACGCAACGAAAACCGCGCAGCTTATCGCTTGAGCTTGAGGGTGGAGCGGTAGGTGGCGAGCTGAGCGTGGAAAGGTTCGGTCGGGACTGTCGTCGAGTCGTCGAAGAGGGTAAGATTGCCGTCGTGGGCGGAGGGGGACCAGTTGCCCACGATGTAGCCGTCCAGGGCGACGATGGGGTAGAAGATGCCGGAGTTGTTGTGGGCGTGGTGCGAGTGATCGGGGTGAAGGACGATGTCACGGCTCTTGTAGCCGATGAGGTATTCGTCGAAGGCCGGAAGGAGGAGGACGCTGCCGCGGCGGAAGCCGCGGGTGCGGGCGTCCGTGTGGACGTAGAAGTCGCGGCCTTTCCAGCGCTCGGCGCGGAGCTCATCGCCGAGGGCGGCGATGCCGCGCCGGCAATCGTTGACATTCAGCCCCGACCACCACACGTAGTCCTCCAACGTGGCGGGGCTGTGGCTGCGGAAGTATTTGCGGGTGAGGAGGGCGAGGGCCTCTTCGTTGCTCAGAACCAGCGAATTACGGACCTTTTCCGCCGCGAGGGCCAGTGTCCGCTTTGTCGGATGCAGATCCCCAGAGCATAGCAGGCCCGAGAGTTCCGCCAGGCGGAGATGGTAGGAGAACCGCTGCTCGGTCATCTGGATGTCGCGCTCACGGAGGGCTTCCGCGAGGAACTCCTTCTGGACGCTGCCGCGTCCCGCGAGCGCCTCGCCGAAGATGCCGCTGATGCGCTTTTCCTCCTCCGCGGGGATGTCCACGCCGTTGGCGTGCATCCAGCCGCGGAGCCCGGAGAGCGCCTTTCGGCGGCAGAGCTGCAGCATCCACCCCAGGTCCTCGCCGGCGAGGAGCTGCCAGGTGGTGCGTAGCAAGTGGGTCCGGACGATCCGCCCGTCGTTGTAGGCCCGCTCGAAGGCCTTGCCGGAAGGCCTGCTGGTCCTCATCGACACGGCCCAGCGCATCGACTTGTAGTCCTGGGCCTGCATGGCCCCGAACCAGGACACGACCTCCGCCGGATCCTTGAACTGCGGGGCCGCGAGCTGCTGGCTCAGAAGGCGCTGGGAGACGGGATTCATGCGGACAGAAAGCCTACAGGTTCACGTCGCCGGAACCGGAAGACTTGACGCTGATGTGGTTGTACTTGAGGTCGCCGGAGATGTTGCCGGAACCGGAAGTGGTGGCGGTCACGTTGCGGCAGGAGCCCTTGATGAAGATATCGCCGGAGCCGCCGGTTTTCAGGTCCATGTTCCCGTCGACCGTCGCCTCCTTCAGGCGGACATTGCCACTGCCGGAAACCCGGACCGATGCGCCGCCCGTCGAGGTGAGCACGTCCACCAGGAAGTCGCCGGACCCGCTGACCCCCATTTCGAAGTCATCGCAGGAGATACGGCCCATGGTGATGGTCCCGGACCCGCTGATCTTGCCGCCGAAGTCGTCACAAGCCAGCGCGCCGACGCGGATGCTCCCGCTGCCACTGCACTGGGCCGTGAAATCCTGGCTGTCGATCTCTCCGGTCCGGATATCGCCGCTTCCCGAAACCTTCAGGGCCAGGGAGCCCGAGGCGTGCAAGGGCCCTTCCTGGATCAGGTTGCCGCTGCCGCTGACCGAGAGCTTTTCAATGTCGGGAGAGGACACGACCACGCGGAGGATCAGCTTGGGATACCGGCCGGGCTCGAGCTTGAGAGACAGGATACCGTCCTCGACGGTCGTCTGCACCTTGGACGCAAGTTCCTCGGTGGTTTCCACGCGGACTTCCTGCTGGTCGGCCTGGACATAATACACATTGGCGGGGAGGCTGGACGCGACCGCCCGAAAATGCCCGACCTCGCGGACCTCGGTATGGTCGATCCCTTCCTCGGTGCACTCACCCACCCACACGACGCCGTTCCCGCCGATTCTGATGATGCAGGAAACCGCCATCGCCACCGTCAATGCGACGGCCGCCAGAGAAATCAGAAGCTTTTTCATCGTTCGTTTCATTTTACCAATCCCAAAGATACGATTTTTCGGGAAGAATCCGTCTCGGATGCGTGCGGGTCTGCCGGGTTTTTTGTAAATTTGCCAATAACCCCGAAATGATATGAAACGAATTCTGATCCTCGCGTGCGCCCTGGCGATGGCCGCGTGCGCACAGAAAGCCCAGAGCCCCATCCTCACCATCGAGGGCGGGCAGGTCCAAGGCGTGGCGGCCGACATCCCGGGCGTCACCGTGTTCCGCGGCATTCCGTTCGCCGCGCCGCCCATCGGCGAGAACCGATGGAAGGCGCCGCAGCCGGTCGTGCCCTGGGAAGGCGTGAAAGTGTGCGACACCTTCGGCCACCCGCCGTTCCAGGCGGCGCACTACCCCGGCGGCTACACCACGGAGTGGGGTTACGGCGCGGAGGCGCCCTACAGCGAGGACTGCCTGTATCTGAACGTATGGACCAAGGCGCCCGGCCAGCCGGAGAAGAAGCTCCCGGTGGCCGTGTGGGTGTTCGGCGGCGGCATGCGGGAAGGCTGGAGCTCCGAGCCGGAGTTCGACGGCCAGGAGTGGGCGGCGAAGGACGTCGTCCTCGTCTCCTTCAACTACCGTGTGGGCCCGTTCGGCTTCTTCGCCCATCCCGAGCTCTCCGCCGAGAACCCGGAGCACCCGACCGGCAACTGGGGCACGCTGGACCAGATCCAGGCCCTGAAGTGGGTGAAGGCCAACATCGCCCAGTTCGGCGGCGACCCGGACAACGTGATGCTGTTCGGCCAGAGCGCCGGCGGCCGCAGCACGAAGTTCCTGTCTGCCTCCCCGCTCACGAAGGGCCTCTTCAACAAGGCCGTCATCATGAGCGCCAGCGGCTTCACGGACCCGCGGAAGCCCGTCGAGCCGATGTTCCCGGGCATGCGCGCGATGCCGATGCAGCAGCAGCTCACCCTCGCCGACGCCGAGGCCTCCACCAAGGAGGTCGCCGACTGGGCCGGTCTCACCGACCTGCAGAAGCTCCGCCGCGCCTCGACCGAAACCATCTTCGCGATGGGCACCCTCTACAGCAGCGCCACCGGCAAGCGCAGCGTCCTCACCGCCTCCCCCATCTCCCCGTACATCGACGGCTACGTCCTCACGGAAGGCTTCGATGAGGCCTGTGTCGACGGTTCCCTGGCCGACGTCCCCTACATGATTGGCTACACCCTCAACGACGCTGGCAACATGGAACCGGTCATCACGGACTTCTGCCTGAACCGCGAGGAGCAAGGCGGCAAGGCCTGGGCCTACCAGTTCGCCCGCCCGCTGCCCACGGACGGCCGTCCGAACGTCCTCCAGGGCGCGTTCCACTCCTCCGACCTCTGGTTCGTGTTCAAGTCCCTGAAGAACTGCTGGCGCCCCTGGACCCAGGGCGACTGGGACCTCTCCGAGAAGATGCTCACCGCCTGGTCCAACTTCGCCAAGTACAGCGACCCCAACGGCAAAGACGGCGGCGACTGGAAACCCGTCACCGCCGCCCAAAAGGACTTTATGGTGTTCTGCCTGGACGAGAACGACGCCGAAGCCTCGTTCCTCGGCGAGCCCAAGAAGGCCCCGCGTCCGTCATTTAGACCGTAACGACACGGCAAATCCACCGGCGCGCGCCATGCGGAGATTGAGCGAGGTATCGCTGGTCACCGTCTGGCGCGTGATCGTATACGCCTTCGGGTTCGTTTCGTAGTCGGCGTCGGGGGCGTCGGCATAGATCGTGGCCTCGTACTGGACGCCCGGGGTGAGGAAGTCCAGCTTCACGTCGAACGTGCGGGCGTTCTCGTCCGTCACGCCGCCCAGGAACCACACGTCGTGCTCCTTGCCATCGGGGTTCGCGAACTCCCAGGCGCCGGACTTGCCGGCGAGGCGGCCGGCGTTCAGCGAGGACATCTTCGGATGGCGCGCGGTGATGATGTACGCGCCAGGTTCCGCGTCGATGTACACGCTCTTGTCCCAATCCACGGCCACGTCCTTGATGAACTGGAACGCGTCCATGAAGTTCGCGTAGTTCTCCGGCAGGTCCGCCGCCATCTGCAGCGGCGAGTAGAACGTCACGTACAGGCCCAGCTGGTTGCAGATGGTGTGGTGCATGTGCTGGTTGTCGTTCGGGTTGTTCTTGGACATGTCCGTCTCGAAGATGCCGGGGGTGTAGTCCATCGGGCCGCCCTGCAGGCGGGTGAACGGGAAGATGGTGGTGTGGCCGGGCTTGATGGTGCCGCGGAATTCGGTGCCCATCGCGCTCTCGTTGCCGATCATGTTCGGCCAGGTGCGGCACAGGCCCGTCGGGCGCACGGCCTCGTGGGCGTTGACCATGATGTGGTGCTTCGCGGCCTCCACGATGGCGTGGTGGTAGTGGTTGATGAGCGCCTGGCTGTAGTGATACTCACCGTACGGGATGATCTTGCCCACGTAGCCGCTCTTCACAGCGTCGTAGCCGTACTGGTTCATCAGGTCATAGGCCTGCTCCATCCAGCGCTCGTAATTGACGGTGGACGAGGAGCTTTCGTGGTGCATGATGATGCGGATGCCCTTGCTGTGGGCATACTCGTTCAGCGCCGGCAGGTCGAAGTCCGGATACGGAGTGATGAAGTCGAAGACGAAATCCTTCTGGTGGCCGTACCAGTCCTCCCAGCCTTCGTTCCAGCCTTCCACGAGGATGGCGTCGAAGCCGTTCTCGGCGGCGAAGTCGATGTAACGGCGGACGTTCTCGTTGTTCGCGCCGTGCCGGCCGTGCGGCTTGGAGGCGGCGTAGTCCGTCACGCCCAGCTGCACGGAAGGATAGTCATACGTGTAGGACCATTCGCTCTTGCCGGTGATCATCTCCCACCACACGCCCATGTATTTGGTCGGATGGATCCAGGAGACGTCCTCGATGGCGCAGGGCTCGTTCAGGTTCAGGATGAGGCGGGAAGCCAGCACGTCGGTGGCCTTCTCGCACACCATCACGGTGCGCCACGGGCTCTTGCACGGGGCCTGCAGCCGTCCCTTGACGCCCTCGGCGTCCGGGGTCAGGTGCGTCGTGAACACGAAGTTCTTGTCGTCCAGGTCCAGGTTCGTGGTGGGATAGTCCAGCACCTCGGCCTCGTGGATGTTGATGTACAGGCCGTCGGCGGTCTTCATCTGGAGGGCCGTCTGCACGCCGGTCTGGGAGAACTTCGTCTGCGGGGAACCGCCCGCGGGACGCGGCACGTCCTGCAGCTCGCGCACCTGCGACAGCTTGGACTCCGTGGGCACGAACTCCTGCGTGGAGTAGTCGCCCGGAATCCACCAGGCCGTGTGGTCGCCCGTCATCGCGAACTCGGTGAGCTCCTCCTTGACCTTGAAGTAGGTCAAGGCGTTCTCCAGCGGGAACTCGTAGCGGAAGCCCAGGCCGTCGTCATACAGGCGGAAACGCACCTGCATCACGGCGCCCTTGCCGTACGGGTTGCCCAGGTCGCCGGTGTATTCCGGGTCCGTGACGCTCACGCCCCGCTGCGCCTCGCGCGCCGCTTCGGGCTTCTGCTCCAGCGTCACGAGCAGCTCGTTGTAGTGGTTCCGGATGGACGCTTCCTCGCCCCAGACCGGCTCCCAGGTCTCGTCGAAGGAGTTGAAGGCCGAGTCGGTGAGGGTGAAACCGCCGTCCAGGTTCTCCCGGTCCAGGAGCGTATATCCCAGGCGGGAAGGCAGGACGACCGCCTTTCCGGCGCGGTCCAGCGTATATTCGGGGACGCCGTTCACGACGGCGAACTTCAGCTCCAGCTGCCCGTCCGGGCTGCGGAGGACGATGGCGTCGGCCGGCATTTTCGGGGCCTTGGGCCCGCAGGCGGCGAGAAGGGAAAGGGCCGCCAGGAGAAGGATTCTTTTCATATTGGTTGGTTAATAGCCGCGTAAAGTTACAAAAAGAAATCCTCCCCGCAAGGGCTTGCAGGGAGGATATCTCACGTCAAAGAGTCATCAGAGGCCCGAGAAGGAGATCTTGTGGAGGATGGACGGGGTGGCGTCGCCGCAGTCGTCGGCGACCCAGATGCAGCCGTTCTTGCGGTCCACGCAGATGCTCTCCGGGTTCCAGTTGGCGAAATCGCCCACATAGTAGGTCGCCAGGAGCTTGGTGACGGCGCCGTCGAACAGGTAAATCGTGTAGCCCAGGTACTCGGGACGGTCCTTGTTGGAGTTGGAGTCGATGACCCACAGCCAGTCGTTCTTCTCGTCGTAGTCCAGGCCTGCGATCTCGGAGATCGTGGAAGTCACGGTGCGGAGGCTCTTCTTCCACAGCTTGGTGCCGTCCAGGGTGTACTCCCACAGGGTGGCGCCGGTCTGGGAGCCCAGGTACAGGTTGCCCTTGTGCCAGGCGATGCCCTCGATGCCGGAGTTGCCCATGTCGGCCGCCTCGTCGACGTCCCACAGGGTGGTCTTCGACTGGTACGGCTCCGTGAGCTTGTACACGCGCTTGGGTTCGATGCCCATGTACATCGTCCCGGTGGCCGGGTCCATGCACAGGCCTTCCATGTCGGCGTCGTAGGTCCAATGCTGGGTGAAGGTGCCGTCGAAGCCTATCTTGTACAGCGCGCCGTTGTCGCCCACGCCCCAGAGGAAGTCGCCGTCCTTGGACAGGCACAGGCCGGAGAGCTCTTCCACGATGGCGCTGCCGCTTTGCAGCTTCTTGGAGAATTCGACCTTGCCCATCACCGGCACCTGCGCCGGGGTCGGCGGTTCGTACTCGTCCGGACGCTCGTACTTGCCGGGCGCGTCGGGATTGCCGTCCATCGCGTGCTTGACCGCGTGCCGGAGGGTACCCTCGTCGTTGTCGTGGCGGTACTCCCAGATCATCGCGCCCAGCATATTGCGGGACTTCAGGAACTCGACCTTCGCGTTGATGGACTCGATGTCCTCGTAGGACGCGTACATCTTGCCCAGGGCGTCGGCCAGGTACGGGACCTTGGCCACGTCGTCCCAGATGCGGTAGTTCACGCCCTTGACGTCATAGCCGTCGCAGGTGCCCTTGAAGAAGATGTCGTCCAGTTTGCTGTAGTCCACCGACGAGGGATAGCGGTTGCCCGTCTTGAGCTTGTAGCCGTCGCCGTGGCCGTAGAACGCCAGGCCGAAGTTCATCATCTGGTACGGGATGCCCTGCTGCCCGTGGAAGATGTCGTCGATGGCCTCCGCCGCGCAGCGGGAGCCCGTGATGGAGCTCCGGTACAGCGGCGAATTGTGGTACGGCGGGTTGCCCTCGTCGTAGGTCATCACGTTGATGTAGTCGACGTACGGCAGCACGCCGTAGTTGTCGGTGTACTTGCCGCTGTCGGACGCCGCATAGGAGAGGATCTTGTCGGGCATCGCCTGCCGCATCTCCTTGAAGAGCTTGACGAAGTTCTCCCAGTCCGCGGGGCTGGCGCCGTTCACGTGGTCGCCATCCTTGGCCGCATAGGTGGGATATTCCCAGTCGATGTCGAATCCGTCGACGCCGTACGTGTTGCAGATGTTCACGCACTCGTCCACGAAGGCCTTGCGCTTCTGCTCGTCGCGGGCCATCTGGGACCAGCCGTCGGCGTTCTTGCCCCAGCCGCCCATCTGCAGCTTGACCTTCAGCTCCGGGTACTGCGCCTTGTAGGCGACGAACTTCTGCACCAGCGGGACGGTCTTCGAGTCGATCTCGATGCCCACGCCGTTGTCCTTGTCCACGAAGCGCACGTGGCCCACGTTGATGTGGGTGAAGTTGCGCACCTCATCGATGGACGGGAACAGGTCGGCCCGGGTGTACTCGGTGTAGTAGATCTCGATGATCGGGGTCTGGCCGAGGCGGGCGAGGCGCTCGGGATTGTTCACCCACACGTCGGCCGGATCCGTGGGATCGACCGGCCCGGGGGGCGGCGCATCGGGGTTGAAGGGATCCCCGGAAGGGATCTCGCCCGCATTGGGCTTCGTGACGGGATTCGGTACGGCCATCCCCATACGGTCGTCCGAGCACCCCTGGGCCGAAAGCAGGCCCAGGAGCACGGACAGGAACAATATGCGAGATGTCTTTCTCATAGCCAGGGAATTACTGTTCCACGACGCAACGGACGTTGCCGCCGCGGGACATACGCTGCTCGGTGGTGGACACGGACTCGCCGTTGATGTAGATCTGGTAGGCGATGTTCGCCTCGCTGGAGGAGGAGTAGGAGCTCCAGATGTAGGCGCGCTTGCCCACATTGGCATAGGAACCCTGGTCCAGGTAACCGCACATCGGCAGCACGATATAGCCCGTCGTCCCGGAGTTGGCCGGGTCGGGTTCGACGCCGAGGACGATGACCTTGTTCTCCGTGTCGGCCTTGAAGCCGGTCGCGGAGGACATGCCGCCCCAGAACGCCCAGCTCTTGTCCCGCGTGGAAACGATGTATCCCGGAGGGCACGGGTCGTACACGGTCTTGGTCTTGCCCCAGAGCTCGGTCGTAGGGACGTCGACCCAGGTCTTGTTGCTGTCGCTGCCCGTCTTCACATAGACGGTCGGGTTCTGGACGGACTCCTCGATGCTGAAGTTCTGCTTCTCGCTGTCGAGGACGATGCTGCCGGTCGTGGCGAACGGGTCGGAAGCGTCCACGGAAGCGACGCCCGGGAACGGGTCCTTGCGGCCCCACTGGTACAGCATCCCGATGGAGGCGCCGTCCGGCTTGGCGTTCGGCGCGGCGGCCACGAGGGCGCCCAGGTTGCGGTCCATCATCGGCACGCCGACCACGCCGCCGAACGTGCTGGCCACCACGGGCGTGGCGGGAATCCAGATGTGCCAGCTCCAGAGGACGGTGCCGGCGGCATCCTTCGCCGCGATGAGGGCGTTGCCGGGGACGAGGGTCGCCGGCGTGGAGAACGTGACGTAACCGTCGGCAAAACCGGCCTTGGCGATCACGGCGCCCGCCTCGGGGGCGGTCGCGGTGTTCACGGTCTCCCAGAGCACCTCGACGGTGGCGGGGGCGACCGCTTCTTCGCTGTTGCCCTTGACGGCCTTGAACTTATAGTCGCCGGCCTTGTCCACGATGTAGCTGTTGGCGCTGGCGGTCTCGCTCAGGTCGACGGCGGAACCCGTCGGCTCGGTGGGCTCGTCCGGAGGAAGGATGGGGGTCTCTTCCGCGGACACGCATCGGACGGAACCGGCGCGGGACTTGCCGGCCTCGGCGCGGGCGTGGGCGGAACCGGCGCGGACGTTCACGTAGTAGGCCTTCGCGGCCTGGGAAGCATAGGCGGTCCAGTAGGCGCCGCGGTCATAGGCGTGCGTCAGGCCGCCCGGGGAATAGTCGTCCCGGTAGCCGGCGTACGGGAAGACGGCCAGCGGGTCGCCCAGGGCGAACCAGTTGTTGGCGGCGTTGTCCTGCCAGCCGGTCGCGGCGGAAAGGTCGGAGCTGTGGAAGGCGGACTCGGTGTCTCTCGCCGGGACGCGGTATCCCGGAGGGCACGGGTCGTACATCGTCTTCACCTCATTCTGCCAGAGGGTGTTGTCCGCGAGGTCGGCCGGAAGCCAGTCGCCGTTCTGGGTGAAGCCCAGGACGGTCGGGTTGGCGATGGTCTCCTCGACGGTCATGCAGGATTCGGCGGTGGTGCCGTTGCCGGGCTTGGTGGACACCGCGACGCCGGCGACGGTGGCGTTGTCACCGCTCTTGACGGCCTTCGGGCCCGGGAACGGGTCCTTGCGGCCCCACTGGTAGGTCAGGCCGAAGGACTCGACGGGCGCGGCGGCGTCCGCCGGGGCGGCCACGAGGGCGCCCAGGTTGCGGTCCATCATCGGCGCGGGATAGATGCCGTAGTTCGCGGTCGCGACCTCGGTCGCGGGCACCCAGATGTGCCAGCTCCAGAGGATGACCCCGCCGGCGTCCTTCGCCGCGATGACGGCGTTGCCGGGCTTGAGGGTCTCGGGGGTGGAGAACACCACGTAGCTGCCGGAGAGGCTCACGTTGGCAATCACGCTGTTCGCGGCGACTTCCTCGGCGTTGTTATAAGTCTCCCAGAGGACCTCCACGGAGGCGGGATTGACCTCGATGCCGCTGTTGCCCTTCACGGCCCAGAACTTATACTCGCCGGCCTCGGTCACGAGGTAGCTGTTGGCCGCGCCCTTCTTGCTGAGGTTCTTCGGGCCCACTTCTTCGGCGGCCGGGAGCTGGGCGATCTTGAGGGTCTGGATCACCTCCTCGGTGCCCGCCTTCACGATGTTCACGGTACCCTCGCGGATCTCGCCGGTCTTGTTGTCGTCGAGCTTGAGGGTGATGGTGTATGCCTGGCTTCTGACGCTGGCGACGTGGATCCACTCCTCGACGGGCTTCACCTCGAAGGCGATGTTGGAGACGGCGTTGGCCTCGATGACGGCGTCCTCGCCTTCGGCCAGGTAGTCATATTCGGCGCTGTAGGGATCGTCGGTGATCTCGAAGCCCTCGGCCTCGAAGGTGAGGTTCACCACGGAGACGAGGCCCACCTTGGAATCGGCATAGGCCATCATCACGGCCGCGGCGTCCAGGCGGAGCGGCGTGACGACGATCTTGCCGTCCTCCACGGCCACGCTGAACTCCTTGGGGCTGTACCCCGCGACTCCCACGACGGTGCCCTCGGTCTTGGCGGACACGGTGTAGGGAATCTCGATGGGATCCAGGGTTCCGAAGGTGAATTCGGTGGTCCCGATGTCCAGCCGGAAGGCCTCGGCGAACGGGATGTTCACCGTGGAGCCGTCGGAGAGGGTGAGGACGACCGCGCTGTCGGTGACGGCGAGGTTCGTGAAGATGCCGTCCTGGAGGGTGGCGCCTTCGCTCTTCACCGGTCCGAGGTTGGTCTTCTTGCCGTCGACCTCCACCCAGAGGTTGCCCTCGTCATCGATGGAGAAGACGGGCGTCTGGTACACGGGGATCTCCTCGTCGTCCATCTTGACGGCCTGTCCGTTCACGGCCCAGACCAGTTCGCCCGCGCCGTTGCGGATCACGGAGAAGACGGGACCCTGGGTCGGATCCGAAGGGACGATGTTGAAATGCACGATGTTGCCGTCGGTGTAGGTGACGGTGACACCGGTGGTGCGGCCCGTCTCCGGGTCCTTGTACTCTTCCACCTTGCGGACGAACTTGCCGTCGCCGAGGGCGGACTGCAGGGCGGAGACATTCGCCTCCAGCTCGCTGACCCGGAGGTCCAGGCCGGCGATCAGTTCCCGGACGCCGGTGTCGTCATATTCCTTGGCGCAGCCCACTGCCAGGAGCGCCAGCACAACGAGCGTAAAAAACTTTTTCATATGGTTTTGTATTTATTATTAGTTTCAAGTTATTCGACGGTGCAACGGACGGAGCCGAGACGGGCCTTCGGCGCGGAGCCGAACGTGTAGGACCGGTCGGAACGGAGGTCGGCGCCGGGACCCTTGGCGTCGTCGGACGCCTGGGAAGTCCAGTACAGGGTGCGGACGCCCACCTTGGAGAGACCGTTCACGGAGTAGTCGTCGCGGTAGCCCGCGATCGGGAACACGGACGCGTCCGGGGAGCCCACCTTGAGCCAGCCGGCGGTGAGGTCCACGCCCCAGCCCGCCTGGGCGGACAGGTCGGCGCTCCAGAACGGGTTGGCCGTGTTCTTCTTCGGCACGCGGTAGCCCGGAGGGCACGGGTCGTAGATGGTCTTGTCGGCATCGGCCCAGAACTCGTTGTCCGGGACGAGGCACCAGTCCCCGTTGTTGATGTGGCCGAGGAGGGTCGGGTTCGCGATGGCGTCCTCGAGCAGGATCTGGCCCGGGGCCACTTCCTCGGGAACGCCGGCGTACGTCGCCGGGCTGCTGCCCTTGAAGGTGCCGGCCGCGGTGAACGGGTCCTTGCGGCCCCACTGGTACATCATGCCGTAGGAGGTCGGGCTCACTTCGGCGTCCCCCGCCTCGGCGGCCACGAGGGCGCCCAGGTTGCGGTCCATCAGGTCCACGCCCATGATGCCGCCGAAGTTGGCGGTGACGATCGGGGTGGCGGGAATCCAGATGTGCCAGCTCCAGAGGATCTTGCCGGAGGCGTCCTTGGCGGCGACGAGCGCGTTGCCGGGGTGCAGGGTCGCGGGGGTGCGGAGGATGATGAAGTCCTCGGCGAACGAGGCGTGGGCGAGCACGCTGTTCGGCTCGACCTCGGAATTGTCGTTCCAGGTCTCCCAGAGGATCACGGCGTCGTCCACGTCCTGCAGGTAGTTCGTGGGCTCGTTGCCGTAGACCGCCTTGAACTTGTAGCTGCCGGGCTCGTTGATGATGTAGCAGTTCGCGTTGCCCACAGTGTCCAAATCCTTGACGTCCTTGGAGAACGGGTTGTCGTAGTGCTGGATCTCGCCGGAGATGTCCCCGAGGTCCACGATGGCGCCGCGGGTGATTTCCACGGGCTCCGTGTACTTGAAGATCTTGGTATAGTCGTCGCCCTCCTTGAACTTGATGACGAATCCGGCCGGGAAGGACGTCTCGTCCGGCAGGAACATCAGGATCCTGTTCCCGTCGACGGTACCGTCCATCTGGATGATCGGATTGCCCACATACTGTTTGTAGTACTGTTCGTTGTCGGTGATCTTCACCTGGAGGAACTCATAGCCCAGGGCGTCCTTCTTGGGCGTGGAGACGGTGTAGCCGCCCAGGCCCTCGCCCACGGTCATCGACAGGATGCCGAGGATGTGCTGGAACTGGAAGGTGTCGCCGTTGTTGCACGCCGCCAGGATCTGCTGCTGGGTCGTGGAGAACTTGCTGTAGAAGAAGCAGTGCTTGAGGTTGTCCGCCACCGACGCCGGATAGGAGGCGTACAGGGTGCTGGAACAGTCTTCCCGCTTGTAAGGGAACAGGCCGTCCACCTTGACGGTGGCCGTCTTGCCGTCGCCGGAGATGTCCCCGGCGCCGAGGGTCACGGTCACCTGGTCCTTGGCGTATTCGCCGTGGACGACGATCTGGTCGCCGGCCTTCCAGGCGGTCTTGACGGACGCGGGCACCTCCTCGCCCTCCCCGACGGTGACGTCGGGAAGGACGAAGGTGAGCGTGCGGGTTTCGGGCTGGGGTCCTTCCGGTTCGGGCGGAACCGGAATCGGCTTCTCGTGGCAGGAGAAGAGCGGAAGCAGGACTGCGCAAAGGATCGCTATGTTGCCAATCTTTTTCATGATCTCATTCATTTTTCTGGTCCTTTGACTATTCCCAGTTCATCGGCGGGGTGTATTCGTACCACTCGAGGACGGCGGAACCGGAGTTCTCGTTGTCCACGCCGATGTACACGTTGAAGGTCGTCCCCCACTTGACGGAGCGCAGCAGGCTCTCGGACGTGTCGAAGCTGCCCGCCTCCACGCCGTTCACCAGGTAGGTGACATGACAGTGCTCGGGACCGCTGGGGTCGAACTTGAAGGTGAATTCGATGGGCTGGGTGAAATCCACGGCCGTGAAGCCGTCGATCGAGGGCTTGTTGCCGTCGCCCGCGGCGTTGAAGTCGAAGCTGACCTTGCCGTCGGCCGGACGGATGTCGGCCTTGAGCTCGCAGCCTTCGTCGAAGCAGAACCAGTGACGGACGCGGACGCCCGCCTCGGAAGCCGGGTTCTGGGTGATCGCGCTCCAGTGGAAGGTGTAGTTGCCGAACGGCTTGCTGCTGTTGTGCAGACGGGCCTTCGCATTGAACAGCGTACCGCCGAGATCCTTGTTGTAAGACGGCGCGTTGGTCCAGTCGGAGGACCAGGAGCCGAGCTCGTCGGCGTTGAACATCACGCGGACCGGGGTGATCTTGTAGGCCTGCTTCACCACGATTTCCTTCGTGGCGGCGTAGTCTTCCTCGTGGGCCACCACGTTCTTCAGGATGATGACGGCGCTGCGAAGGCCGTCCCCGTCGTTCTGGGTGAAGGAGAGCTGGATCTTGCCGTTGCCTTCGCCCGTCGGGGTGAGGATCTCGAACCAGTCATCGGTCGCGGACTCCTTGGCGACGGTCCACTGGGTGTTGGACAGGACCTCCACCTCGCCGGCGGCCTGGTCGTAACCGGCCCGGACCTCGGTGGAGAGCGGGACCAGCTGGACGCCGTCCTGGGTGAACTTGATGAGGGCCGCGGCGACGTCGTGGCGGTCGTACACGGTGACCTCGGCGTAGCGGAGCTCGGAGGAGTTCTCGGCGGCGTTCACCGTGACGGTGCCCGTACCGTGGCCGGTCGCTCCTTCCGCGACGCTCACCCAGTCACCGTCGGTGACCTTGGCGCTCCAGTCCTGGTTGGACTTGATGTGGATGAAGTGGTCCCCGCCGGCCTTGGTGACCTCCTGGTCGAGGTCTTCCTCGGTGACGGTCAGGAAGGCGCTTCCCTTCTGGCGCACGGTGATCACCTTGCCCGTCCAGTAGTCGCTCTTGATCGTGATCTTGTCCTCCCGGTCGTCCAGGAAGGTGTTGTCGTAGTACTGCACGCGGATGACCGTGGCTTCCGCCTTGCCCACGTGCACGTCGTCCGGGTTGGAGGCGTCACCCTCCTCCTCGCTGATGATGCACCAGTCCGGGTGCTCGCTCGTGACGGTCCAGGGGTCGGTGGACGCCACCAGGATGGTGAACGCCTTGGCCCCGGTCGCCGGCAGGTCGTAGGAGTCCTGCGCGCGGTAGCGCAGGTCCACGATCTTCACGGGCTGCTCATCCTTCGGCTGACAGCCGGTCATCAGCCCCGTGACGAGGGCTGCGGCGCAGCAGAAGAGTAGGAATATCTTTTTCATGGCTCGGACGGATTAATAAGCCTCTGCATTGACGGTGATGTCGGCGCTCTTGACGACATACCAGCTGCCGTCGGAGGTCGTGCTGTAGAATCCGAAGTAGTAGTTCACCACGTCCGGATTGTAGTAGAACGGGTTGTTGCCGGTGTGGGAGATCTTCTCGGCGCCGTCCACCTTGACCCACATGTCCAGCTTGGTCGCATCCTCGGCGTTGGGCTTGAAGCCGTACTCGAAGGTTTCCATCGCATTCAGTTCGGCCTTGGAGACGGAGTAGTAGGTGCTCTTGTAGGCGCTGGTGCCCGCCGCGTCGGCCATGTTGCCGTCGGTGCGGATGCGGATGTTGCCGCCGAGGGACAGCTGGTTGTAGATGTTCACGCTGCCGATGGCGCCCTGGACCCAGAGCTGGCCGGCGTCGCCGAAGCCCTTGTCCCCCATGGTCAGGGTGATGGTCATGCAGCGAAGGCCTTCCTTCAGATAGACGCGGGAGCCCTTGTCGCCGGAGAGCTTCACGGAGCCGTCCTCGAGCACCTCGCCGTTCTGGACATCGAAAGCGGTGTCCTGGGTGAGCTCGACGCTGTCGGTCGCGCCGGAGGCCGCGACGATGGACACGGCGCCCGTGCGCGGGGCGAAGAGGTTGTTCATCGCGGCGACGACCTTGAAGTGGCTGTCATCGACCTTCACCACGGTGAAGCCGGGCACGTCGGTCTGCGGCTCCCAGGACTTGGTGGCGTTGACCTCGATGAGGAGCTCGCCGCCCGCGACCGGCAGGGTGGGATCGGCCGGCGGGACGATGTTGAAGGCGGCGCCGGTCTGGCGGACCTCGAAGGTGTAGTCCTCGCCCGCGACGCGGATGGTGATGACCGCCTTGCGGGCCGCGTCGTCGTTCGGGGCGGCCGTGACGTTGATGATGGTCTGCTTGCCGTCACCCTGGCCTTCCTCCTTGTCGAAGGTGATCCAGTCCTTGTCGGCGCTCACCGTCCAGGGGAGGTCGGTGCGGATCTTGAGGGCCTGGGTGCCGCCGGCGCCCGGGAATTCCCCGGAGATCTCGGTAATCTCGCAGGAGCCGGTCTGGGTGATGTCGAAGGACTCCTCGTCATCCCCGGCGACCACGGTCACCGTGGCCACGCGCTCCAGCACGTCGGAGGGATCCGCCGTGGCGGTGATGGTCAGGGTGCGGCCGTCCGGGTCGGGATTGCCCTTCTCCGGGGAGAAGTGCAGCCAGGACACGTCGGAACGGACCTCCCAGGGGACGTTCGTGTTGATGGTGAAGGTGAGCGGGCCGCCCGCCGCGGAGTAGTCCTTGGCGACCGGCGTCACGAACAGCCGGCCTTTCTTGGCCTGGGTGATCGTGACCGTATAGTACTTGCTGATCCGCTCGGCCGCGACGGTCAGGGTCGCGGTGCGGTCCTCGCCGCTGTCGTTGTCGGCGAAGCTCACGACGACGTCGGAGACCAGGCTGGACGCCGAGCTGGACGCCGGGGTGACGGTGACCCAGTCCGCGCCGCCGGAACGGGTGACCGTCCAGGGCGAGTTGGAACTGACGTTGAAGGTGATATTGTCCGGACGGGAAGCCGGCACCGAGTAGGTCGTCAGCGCGTCACAGACCAGCCGGAGATTCGCATACTCCTTTTCGGGAGTCATCTGCGTGTCGATCTCGTACTGCTGGCACGCGGCCGCAGCGCCGAGGACGCAGAGGGTTGCAAAGATTCTGGTTATCGTTTTCATATCTCGATTGTTTTTTATTCCGTGGTTTCCGTGGTTTGGCTCCATCCGGGGTTCTGGGGATTGAGGTTGGGGTTGCAGAACAGTTCGGCCTGCGGGATCGGGTAGAGGTTCTGGCGGGAGGACCAAGTGCGGTTCTCCACGACCGTCCGCTTATAGCTGAACTGGCCGCCGCTGCGGGTGATCTCCACGCCGTCGATGCGGCCCTGGGTGGCCTGGCCGATGTCCCAGCGGCGCACGTCCCAGAAGCGGTGGTCTTCGAAGGCGAATTCCACGCGCCACTCGCGGCGCACGGCCTCGCGGAAGGCGTCCGCGGAGGTGGCGCTCACCGCCGGCATCCCGGCGTTCGCGCGCACCTGGTTCAAGGCGTCGAGCGCGCTGACGGGGAAGGAACCATCCGTCGCCGTCGGGCTGCCCAGATACTCGTTCAGGGCCTCGGCGTAGGTGAGGAGGGTCTCCGCGTAGCGGTACACGATCCACTGGTGCTTGTTCGTCACCGTGTTCTCCGGGGTGAAGCTGGTGCTTTCCTGGATGTAGCGGCGGAGGTAGTACCCGGTCGGGGAACCCAGGTCGCTGCGGGTCGCGGAATAGTCGCGGCCGCCCACGAAAGTCTCGATCGTCGTGCCCTTGAAGGACATCCCGTTGGCGAGGATCGCGCGGGCGAAGCGCGGGTCGCGGCCCTCGTACGGCTTCGTGATGTCGAAGGCGGGATCGGCGGTCTTCCAGCCGTCGGCCTCGAGGATGATGTCATAGCCGCCGGCCGTCTGGAACGCGTCCACCAGGTTCTGGGTGGGATAGCTTCCGCCGAGGGACGTGCGCTGGCCCTCGGTGAACCGCACCGGGAAGTTGTAGCGCTCGAAGCTCTGGCTCTCGGACCGCATGATGGCGAAGATCACCTCCTGGGAGAGGTAGTTGTTCGCCTTCTCGGCGGGATCCAGCCGGTAGATGCCGAGGTCCATCAGTTCCTTCGCCGCGGCGGCCGCCTTCTGCCACTTGCTCCGGTCGTTGGACGGGTTGTGCAGCGGGGATGCGGCGTAGAGGAGCGCCTTCGCCTTCACGGCCAGGGCGAAGCCCCGGGTGACGCGGCCGATCTCGTCGTCCAGCAGGCCCACATAGGTGTCGGGCAGCTTCTCGGCGGACTCGGAGCACTCGGTCACGATGAAGTTGACGACCTCGTCGAAAGGAGTCTTTGCAATCTCGTTGGCCTCCTCCGCCGTGAGCATCGTCAGCGGCATCGGGATGTCGCCGTAGCGGCGGGCCAGCTCGAAGAAGTAGTATGCGCGGAGGACCCTCGCCTGGTACGGATAGTACGCGAGGTGCTCCAGCCAGCGCTGGTACTTGTTGTCATATTTGTACATGGACAGGTCCACGGTCTCGATGGACTCGAGGAACTCGTTGGCCGAGCGGATGCCATTGAACAGGCTCCACTTGTCGTCCACGGTGTTCAGGGCGCTCCAGTTGCCGTTGGTGAAGCGCTGCACGCTGGCGTCCGGGTCGGCGTATTCGGCGTCGTCGGAGCCGCAGTCGCGCAGGGCGCTGCCCACGTCGGCGATGTCCTTGTTGGGCATGTAGCCGTAGATGTTCGTGAGCATCTTCTGGATGTTGCTGTACGTCAAGTACATGTCCTCGCGGGTGTAGTCGCTGGACGACTCGTCGAAGTCCAGGAAGTTGCAGCCCGAGAGAAGAAGCGCAGCAGAAAGTAGGCAGAATATCTTTTTCATGGCGTTTCCCGGTTTAGAAGGTGAACTTAACGCCGCCCCAGAAGGTGCGGAGGGAAGGATAATAGGCGCCCAGCTGCTCGGGATCCGCGAACCGGATGTTGTCCGTCGAGAACAGGTTCGTGCCCGTCAGGGAGAGGGTGACGTCGCACAGCTTCATCGCCTTCTTCGGAATGGTGTAGGAAATCCCGGCGTTGCGCAGCTTGATGAAGGAGCCGTCCCGGTACCACAGCGAGTTCGCCTGGTAGTTGTTCGGGTTCTCCTGCGTGGTGAGGCGCGGCATCGTGGCGTACATCTCGCGGCCCGGCGCCCAGGTGACTTCCCGGTTCAGGAAGGTCTGGGAGATGGTCGCGTTGGACACCAACGGCTGGTACAGCGGGGAATCCAGGAGGCTGATGGTGACACCGGTCACGCCCTGGAAGTCCGCAAAGACCTTGAGGCCCTTCCAGCCGGCGTGCAGGCCGAAGCCGAAGGTGAGGAGCGGCGTGGAGCTGCCGAACATCTTCACGCGATCCTGCTTGTCGATGACCCCGTCGCCGTTCTGGTCGAGGTACTTCAGGTCGCCGGGCTTGACGGCGCCGAAGGTCTGCCGGGGGCTGTTGTTGATCTCCATCTGGTTCTGGAAGATGCCAATGACCTCCAGGCCGTAGCGCTGGCCCACCGGATTGCCCTTGTGGTACAGGTAGTCGTACATCTGGTAGGCCTGGCCGTCGTCGACGACCTTGGAGAACAGCCAGCCGCCGTTGGCGTACAGGCCGTACTCGAAGTCTCCGTGGCGGTTGTTCCAGGAGACGCCCAGGTCGAAGCCCTTGTACTTCTCCTCGCCGATGCTCTGCTCGTTCACGTCCACGCCGATCACGCCCGAGATGTTGGACGGGTCGATGAGGATGTTGCGGCGGTCCTCCAGGAAGCCTTCCACATTGATCATGAGACGCTTGCCGAAGAGGCCGATGTCAAGGCCGGCGGTCGCTTTCTTCGACAGTTCCGGGGCCAGGGTGACGGCCGCCATCGGGCCTTCGGTGCGGCCGCTGAAGCCGGTACCGCCGTTGGCGCCGAAGTAGTAGCTGTTGCCGCTCACGTAGTTCTGGCGCCAGAGCTCGTGCTCCAGGTCGCCGTCGGAGCCGCTGAGGCCGACGGAGCCGTACACCTTCAGGTAAGGCTCGCCGTCCAGGGCGATGGCGCCGAGGCTCACGGCCGGATACCAGTGGAAGCGCTTGCCCTTGGGCATGTAGGCGGAACCGGAGCGGTTCACGACCACATCGGCAAAGACGCGCTGTTTCCAGTTGTAGCTCACCGTGCCCAGGATCTCCTGGGTCTTGGAGGAGTTGTTCTGGCCGCTGAGGATCCAGGAGCGCTGGCGGTAGGCCGCGTGCGCCTCCACGTGGTGCGCGTCGAAGTTGCGCTCCCAGTTCAGGCGGGCCTGAAGCTCCATCTTCATCTGAAGGCCATAGAAATAGTGGTCGTAATCCACCGTCTTGGAGCTCACGCCGTAGTACTTCTGCTCGCTCAGGATGTAGTTCTGGTTGCCCTGGGCGCCCACGGTGCTCACGAGCTCCGAGTACTGCCAGTCCTTGGAGGCGCGCTCGTACAGGAGGCCGATGTAGTCGAAGGCCACGTTCGCGTCGGCGGACAGGCCCGGGACGATCATCCCGAGGTCCTGCCGGAGCAGGATGTCCGCCAGCACCTTGGTCTGGGACCACTGGCGCTGGCCGTTCTCCTGCATCACGGCCACCGGGTTGACGTTGCCGTACAGGGTGGTTCCGCCATACACGCCATCCGCCTGCATCACGGGGAACGCGGCGGCGGGCAGGGTGTAGAGCGTGCTCTCGATGCGGCCGGAATAGTAACCCTGGTTGAATTCCGCGAGGCGGGCCTTCACGCCGATCTTCATCAGCGTGGAAGGCGTGATGTTCACGTCCACGTTCGCGCGGATGCCCAGGCGGTTGTCATAGTGGTTCGCGTTGTAGCGGTCGTCGGCGGAAGCCTTCTTGTAGAGGAAGTCCTCCTTCAGGTAGTCGACCGCGGCGAAATACCGGAAGTTGCGGTTGCCGCCCTGGAAGGTGAACTCGGCCTGGTGGTTGTCACCATGGTCGCGGAACACCTCGTTCCACCAGTTGACGTTCGGATAGGCGTACGGATACTGGCCGCTGTAGAGGGCGAGGAGCTCCGCGTCGTTGTACTTGGCGGGCAGGCCGTCCAGCGAACGGGCTTCGTTCACCAGGAAGCCGTAGGTGTAGGCGTCGGCGAACTCGGGCGCGCGGAACATGGTCTGCAGGCCGTACTGATACCGGGCCGTCACCTTGAGCGGGGCGTCCTGGCCGCGCTTGGTCGTGATGGAGATGACGCCGTTGCCGCCCTTGACGCCGTACAGCGCCGCGGCGGCCGCGTCCTTGAGGATCTCGATCTTGTCGATCTCCACCCCCTCCAGGTCGTCCAGGTCGCGGGGGAATCCGTCCACCAGCAGCAGTGGGCTGTGGCCGCGCAGGCGGAGGGAGAGCTTCAGCCGGGACCGGTTGGAGTCATAGGTGCTGGAGCTGTTCTTCACCAGCAGGCCGGAGAACTGCCCGTACAGGGCGTTGGCAATGTCCACTTCAGGGCTCTTCTCGAAGAGGCTGCCGCCCGCGGAGAGGGCGCCGCCCGCCTTCAGCTGGAACAGGTTTCCCAGCTGGACGGAATCCAGCGGCGACACGGTCTCGACCTCCTGGGCGGAGGCCGCCGCGGCGACAAGCAGAAGCGGAAGCGTTATATAGGCAAACAATCTTTTCATATTCGGGCACATTTTAGATTACCAACCCGGATTCTGCGTCATCCCGTAGGCCTTGTTGATCTCCAGGGCGGGGATGGGGGCGAGATACCATTTCGTGTCCCAGCTGGTGTACCAGCTGCGCGGCGGATAGACGTCCTTCTCCTTGAAGGTGAAGACGGTCGCCGCGTTGTTGTTGTCACCGAAGGACGTCAGGCCCTTCAGCGGCGTGGTGAACGCCTCGACGAGGCCCCAGCGGACCATGTCGAACCAGCGGACCTCCTCGAAGCCGAACTCGAGCTCGCGCTCCAGGATGAGGGCCTTGCGGAACTCCTCCTGGGACAGGCCTTCGGGCAGGCCGGGCAGGCCGACGCGGGCGCGCACGGCGTTCACCCAGGCATACGCCTTGTCGGACGGACCGCCGTCGGCCTCGTTGTAAGCCTCGGCGCAGTTCAGGAGCACTTCCGCGAAACGCATGAAGGGCCAGTGCTGCGGCTGGGAGCGGTCGGTGTTCTGCTGCAGGACGAACTTCATCATCAGGAAACCGGTGCAGCCGTCCTGGTGGTACTTGTGGTTGTCATAGGCACGGCCCACGGAGCCGTCGCGCCAGATGTCGCCGGGCACGCCGACGTTCTCGTACAGACGAGGGTCGCGGGTCTCGGAGAAAGTAGCGCCATTGACCTTGAGCGTGCCGAGCGGATCGGGCTTGAAGAACGGATGCTCGGGCCAGGAGGCCTTGTCCTCCCAGGGGAAGTCCTCCGGGAACGGCTCGCCGTCGGCCCACGGGAACTTGTTCACCCAGGTCAGGGTGGCGCCGCTGCCGTAGGAGCCCTGCACCTCGAAGTGCTTGTCGTGGTAGCTGGTGCTGTTGGACTTGCGGATGGAGATGATGCTCTCGGAGCTGCCACGCTCGAAGTAGCCCTTGCGGTAGGCGAGACGGTAGGCGCGCGGGGAGATGAGGCCCGTCACGGGATCCGGCTGCGCTTCACAAAGCGCATAGTGGCCGTTGGCGAGTTGCTGGCGCATGAACTCGTCCGCGGCGGCCTTGGCGGCCTGCCAGCGGGCGGGGTCGTAGTTGCCGTAGCAGGTGTACTCGTCGGCCTGCGGGTGCCACTTGGTGTTGGAGTTGAAGGTCGGCGAGGCGGCGAAGCACAGGACCCGGAGCTTGAGGCCCAGGGCGCCGGCGCGCGTCATGCGGCCGTCCTCCGCGGCGCTCACGGCCCAGGGGAGGTCCGGAGCCGCCTCGTCGCAGAGCTTCACGATGAAGTCCACGGTCTCGGCGAAGGTGTTGCGCGGATAATGCATCTCCTCGGCGGGATCCACGACATGGTCCAGGATGGGCACGCCGCCCAGGTAGCGGAGCATGTTCGAATAGGCGATGGCCATGCAGAGCTTGGCCTCGGCCTTCTTCTTCGCGAGTTCCGCCGGGTCGGCGTTCGGGACGCGGTCGGCGTTCTCCAGGAACAGCCAGGCGTAGCGGATGGCCGTGTAGTCCTTCTCGCTGCCGAAGCGGTAGGTTTCACCGCCGGCATAGGAGCCCGTGAGGTTGGCGGAAAGACCGCCGGAATAGTAGAGGTTGTTCGGACCGTCGCTGTCCGAATGCTTGTTGCTGACGTAGTGGTCGGTGATGGACTCCAGGAAATCGCCTCCCATCTTGGAGTCGAAGTCGGAGACCAGCCCGTACGGAAGATAGTAGTAGGCCGATGCCAGCACCTTGTCGGCATCCTTGAGGGAAGCGAACAGGGTGTCGATGGTGGCGCCGGAGGTCTCCGGGGCCTTGGACAGGCCGGCGTCTCCCAGTTTCATGCTCTCACAAGCGACCAGGCCCGCCCCCAGGAGGGCGATGGCGATGTATTGGAATGTCTTCTTCATGGTTCGCTCGGTTTAGAAGGTGATACTCAGGGACATGTTGTAGGTCTTGACCAGCGGATACTGGCCGTTGGAGGAGCTGGACTTCGCTTCCGGGTCCTGCAAGGTCATCTTCGAGAGGGTCCACAGGTTGTAGCCCGTGAACATCAGGCCCACGGAGCTGATGCCCAGCCGGTCGAAGAACTTGTTGCGGGAGAAGGTGTAGCCGAAGCTGGCGCTCTTCAGGCGCAGGTAGGAGGCGTCCACGGTCCACAGGGTGGAGTCCATGGAGTTCCAGGGATAGTTGGTCTTGGTGAAGCGCGGCAGGGTGCCGTCCTCGCGGCCGGGCGCCCAGGGATTGTCGTTGTCGATCCAGGAGTTCTCCGCGAAGATCTTCAGGAGGCCGCGGTGTCCCGAGTTCGTGAACGGGATGCGGTAGTCGTCGTTCCACACACGGCTCACGTTCGTCGCGGCCACCCAGTTCAGGTTCAGGTTGAAGCCCTTGTATCCGAACTTCCAGTTGGAACCGAACACGTATTCCGGACGGTTCGGATAGCCGTCGTACATCCGGTCGCGGCCGTCGATGACGCCGTCGCCGCTGAGGTCCTTGTACATGCAGTCGCCGGGATACACCGTGTTGGACGGCTGCGGCAGGTCCGGATTCAGGCGCTGCACGCCGTTCGCGTCCGTGTAGAAGTCGCTCTTCTGGTACAGGCGCTCGAACTGGTACAGCATGTACCGGCCGGTGGAACCGCCGGTCTCGCGCTGGTACTCGAATTCGGGCTCGACCTCGTCCTCGAACTTGATGGTGTTCCGGGCGAAGGTGACGTTGGCGTTCAGGTCGTAGGTGAACTGGCCGATGTTGTCCTTCCAGCCGAGCTCGATCTCATAGCCCCGGTTGTCCACCTCGCCGAGGTTCATGTTCGGGAGGGAGGTGGCGATGATGGCCGGGAGGGAGCGCGGGGCGATGAGGATGCCCGTGCGGTGCTCCTGGAAGATATCGCCGGAGAAGTGCAGGCGGTAGTTGAACAGGTCGAAGTCCAGACCGACATTGGCCTTGAGCGCGGTCTCCCAGGTCACACCCTTGTTGCCCGGGGTGCCCAGCTCGTAGCGCGGCACGCCGTCGCTCTTGCCGGTGCCGAAGTAGTACGCGCCGGCGTCGTTCCAGACACCGTCCATGTACATGAAGCGGACGGAGTTGCCCTGGTCGTTACCGACGAGGCCGATGGAGGCGCGGAGCTTCAGGAAGTCGATCCATTTGGCCTTCTTCATGAACTTCTCCTCGGAGACCACCCAGCCCAGGGAACCGGACGGGAACAGGCCGTAGCGGGTCTTGCCCGGGGCGAAGTTCTCGGAGCCGTTGTAACCGGCGGAGAAGTCGACGAGGTATTTGTCGGCATAGCCGTAGGTGGCGCGGGCGACCCAGCCCACATAGCCGTACGGCAGCCAGGCGTATTTCGAAGGATAGTAGTCGCGGGACTGGTTGTACAGCAGGAGGCCGCTCACCGCGTGCTTGTGCGCGAACTTGCGCTTGTAGTCGATGCGGGCCTCGAGGTACCAGCTCTTGTCGTCGTCCGAGGACTCGCCGTAGCTCAGGGTGGGCTGGCTGCCGCTGATGACCGGCACGTAGGTGCGGTCGAAGGCGGGATCGGCCATGTTCAGGCCCGAGTTGTCGGCCCAGGAGGCGTACTCGATGGTCTGGTGGTAACCGCCGGAGCCGGACCGCTTCTTGGTGAGGGCCATGTCCGTGTCATAGCTGCCCTTCACGGAGGCGGAGAGGCCTTCGGTGATGAAGTCCAGCTTCTGGGTGATGGTCATGTCCATCCCGAGGGTGGTCTTGTACTTGCTCTGGTAACCGGACCAGTAGTAGTACTCCCAGCCGTTCCACTTGGTGAGGCCGTCCGGCAGGGCGTCGTAGGAGACGACCGTGACCGGCATGCCGTTCACGATGCCCGGGGAGGCCGTCGGGTGGGCCCACAGCATGGTCAGCGTCCAGATGTTGTCGCGGTTGCTGTTCAGTGGCTCGCGGGTGTTGCCGATGACGCCGCTGATGTTGAACTTCATGTCCGTCGTCTCGGTGAGCTTGAAGTCCAGGTTCGCGCGGTAGTTGTACCGGTTGTACGCGTAGTTGTTGTCATAGGTGACGTCCGGGATCTGCTTGAGCAGACCGTTCTGGAACATGTAACCCATGGACACGAAGTAGCGGACCTTGTCCGAACCGCCGGAAATGTTGATGTTGTTCTTGGTCTGCAGGAAGGCCTTCCGGAACATCAGCTCGTTCCAGTGGGTGTTCGGGTACATGATCGGGTCGGAGCCCGTGCGGTAGGCCTCGATGGCCTCGCGGGTGAAGTACAGGCCCGGGTCCGTCTTGCCGTCGTTCCACTGGTACACGTTGTAGTACCGGGCGAAATCGTAGCTGTCGCACTGCTCGATGTAGGACATCGGCGCCTGGAGACCCGTGATGGAGCTCACGGAGATCTTCGGCTTGCCGGCGTCGCCGCGCTTGGTCGTCACGATGACGACGCCGTTCGCGCCGCGCACGCCGAACACCGCCGTGGAGGCGGCGTCCTTCAGGACGGACAGGCTCTCGATTTCATTCGGGTCCACCGTGTTCAGCGGACGCTCGACGCCATCGACCAGGATGAGCGGGCTTGCGTTGGAGTCGGACAGGGAGCCTACGCCGCGGATGTAGATCTTGGCATAGTCTTCGCCCGGCTGGCCGGTCTCCTGGATGGTGGTGACGCCCGGCATCTGGCCGGCGAGGATGTTGGTCACGTCCGCCACCGGCGCCTTCACGAGCGCCTTGTTGTCGATGGACGTGAGCGCGCCCGTGATGGTCGCCTTGGTCTGGGTGCCATACGCGACCACGACCGTGGCGTCCAGGGTTTGGGTGTCGTCCCGGAGCACGATCGTGAACGTGCGCTGCTTGCCTACCGTCACCGTTTCTGTGACGTAGCCCAGGGCCGAAACCTCCAGCACAGCAGTCTCACCGGGGACGACAAGCGTGAAGTTGCCATCCGCATCGGCAGCCACACCGGTGGTCGTCCCCTGGAGGGTGACGCCCGCACCGATCACCGGCAAGCCGTCTCCGTCCACCACCGTACCTTTGACGGTGATACCCCGGTTCTGCGCGGAGGCGATCCCTCCCCACAGCCCCAGGAAGAGGCACAGAGCGGCAGCCAGCTTTGAGAATTGGACTACTTTCTGTTTCATTGGGTTTTGTTTATGGGTTATTTTTCTGGTTGTATATTATTGCAGTACTGTTTCCTTTCCATAGATGGCTTTCACCAGCGCGCCCAGCAGGGCGTGGTCGCCGGTGTCGCACCGGTATTCCCAGAACATCGCGCCCAGATGGCCGTTCGCCACCACGTAGGCGCCCTTCGCCGCGACGGACTCGGGGTCGTCGTAGGAGAGTACGTTCTTGCCGGACGCATCGACCAGGAAGGGCACCATCGCGGTGGCGTCCCACTGGCGCGTCACGGGCCGGGCCAGGGCCTTGCCCTTGTACTGGCCCTTCTCCAGGATGTCGGGAATCTCGTAGTATTTCACGGAATACTCGAAGATCTTGGTCCCTTCCGCCGGATTCTTCTCCGCCTTGCCGTAGAACGGCACGCCCATCACCTGGCGGTTCTTGGGCACGCCGGCCTTCACGTGCGCGTCCACGGCCTCGTCCCAGCTCCGGTGCGTGAAGCGGCTGGACTTGTGCAGCGGGGAATTGTGCCCGTTGGGGGCCGCGCCCATGTCGTAGGTCATCACATTGACATAGTCGATGTACTTGATGGCCGTCTTCCAGTCCACATACTTGCCGCTGGAGGAAGAGGCGAAAGAGATGATCTTCGAGGTGCCCAGGGTCTCGCGGAGCTCCCGGAGCACGAGGTTGAAGTTCTGGGTGTCCATCGGGTCGCAGCCGGTCTCGTTGTCGGCCGACACGGTGGGATACTCCCAGTCGATGTCCACCCCGTCCAGCTTGTGCTGGTCGATGAGCTTCTTCACGGACTGGCAGAATTCCGTCCGCTTGGCGTCGCTCTTGGCCATTTCGGAGAATCCGTCGGCGTGGCCGCCCCAGCCGCCGATCATCAGCATCACTTTCAGCTTGGGGTTCACGCTCTTGAGGGCCACCACCTTGCTGATGGGAGCCTTCGAGGATTCGGTGATCACGATGCCGCCGTCACCCGTCTTGGGGTTCTTGAAGCGGCCGTGGGCATAATTGATGTGGGTGAGGAGTTTCACCTCGGGGAGCACCTCGGTGTACTCCGTAAAGTAGGCCAGGACGATGGGCGTCTGGCCGATGTCCGTGCAGAGGGTGCCGGTGCCGGTTCCTGAGTCGGTCGAAGAGCCGGAACCGCCGTTATTATCGCCGGTACCGCTGCCGCCCCCGCTGCCGTTCCCATTCCCATTGCCGGTCCCCGTCCCGGTCGACGGATGCGTGTTCGGCGGGGCGATGACGATGTTCGTCGCCGGCTTTTCGCAGGAGACGACGCACAAGGACAGGCCTAAAGCAAGGCTGGCGAGGATACGGGCGGTCTTGTTCAGTTTCATACGGCCATGTGGTTGGTGGCTTTCATGGACAAAATTAATCGGGTTGCTTTTTCGCTGTGGAAATATTTGCGTATTTCAACTCCCAATTTGCGAAAACTCTACTTGATCAGTTTCCGGATGCGGTTGGAAAGCTCTGTGTTCTCCATCACGCCCTGGAAATCCTCGGCGTGGGGGCCGTAGGCGAAGACCGGGACCACGATGCCGTGGTGGCCCTTCGTGGAGAAATGGACCTTCACGTTGCGCTCCTCCAGGCTGCCGCCCACGAGGGTGATGCCGCCGGTGCCGTGGTCGGCCGTGATGACCACCAGGGTGTGGCCGTCATTCTCGGCCCACTGGAGCACCTTGCCGATGGTCTTGTCGAAGTCGAAGAGCTCCTCGGCCATGTAGCCCACCTTGTTGCGGTGCGCCCAGTCGTCGATCTGGGAGCCTTCGACCATCAGGAAGAAGCCCTTCTTGTTGTCCTTGGAAAGCAGTTCGATGGCCTTCATCGTGCCGTCCTCCAGCACGGGACCGCGGTCCAGGCACGGGTCCATGTCCAGCGGGGCGAACAGGGCCAGGAGCTTGCCGTCGTGGACGCCCGCGAGCTGCTCGCGCTTCTCCACGAAGTTGTAGCCGCGCGCCTTCATCTCCTGGATGAGGTTCCGGCCGTCCTCGCGCTGGTCCCAGAACTGGCGGCCGCCGCCGAGGATGAAGTCCACGCCGCTGTCCACGTACTGGGCGGCGATCTCCGCCTCCAGGTGGCGGTCCGGGCTGTGGCACACGAAGTCGGCGGGCGTGGCGTCGTTGATGCGGCACGTCACGACGAGGCCGGTCTTCTTGCCCAGGGACTGCGCCTTGTGGAGCAGGGTGAAGAACGGCTTCCCGTCCACGTCCTGGCCGATGTAGCCGTATTTGGTCTTCTCGCCGGAGGAAAGGGCGGTGCCGCCGGCGCAGGAATCGGTGATGAGCTTGTCCGTGCAGTAGGTCCGGGAATAGCCGGCCACCGGGCAGTTGTCCAGGTTCAGGTGTCCCCCGTTGAGGGTCCAGCCGACGGTCACGGCCTCCATCGACATACCGTCGCCGATCATGAAGATGACGTTCTTGATCTTCTTGGACTTGGGCTGCTTGACCACCACGGTCTGGTAGGGGGTCTCGACCTGATACTTGTCGTCCTCGCTGAACTTGTCGTCCGCGTACTTGGACAGGTCCCGGCCGGTGTCCACCTGCGCCAGTGCGCAGGTGGCCCAGCCTAGAACCAAACCAATCAACAAAACGGTTCTTTTCATATCGCGTGCTTTTTAATTATCCAGTTCGATGTGGAATTCTTTCGTCGGCGCCTGGAAAGTGACGACCTTGGTCTCTCCGGGGAGGATCGGGAAGAAATTGTCGCTCCAGGTGAAGGGGACGACGAGCTTGCCGTCCGCGTCCTTCGCCTTGAGGATGTTCATGTAGGAGATGACGCCGGACTTGTTCACGAGCGTGACCCGGCCGTCCCCGACGGTCATTTCCACGTCGGCCTTCGGCTGCTTGAAGGCGAAGCCGAGGTCCGCATAGGCCGTAATCGGGGTGATGTACCAGTTGGTCTTCTTCCAGTCGTACTCGTTGTCCTTCGCCGGGAGGACATAGAAGTTGTCCGTGACGGGCTTGTCGCCGTCGGCGAGGGCGAGGGCCACGAAATGCGGCTTGCCGTCGTAGCGCTTGAGGTCGAAGACCGGGACAACCTCCCGGTAGCCGACCTTGACGGTCTTGGTCTCCTTGCCGATGGCCTTGGACGCGGCGTCGAACACCTGCAGGGTGGCCTGCAGTTCGCGGGCGTCGGCGCTCTCATTGACCGCGTACACCTTGCGGGTGGCGTAGTCAAACAGGAGCTGGACGGGCTCGCAGGCCTTCTTGGTGCCGTAGTAGGCGGCGGTCGGAACGCCGTACCAGTCGTACTGCTGCCAGTACAGGGACGGCCAGGCGGAGTTCAGCATCCACTGGACGATGCCGGTGGTCTTGGGGACGCGGACACGGAACGCCTCGAACATCGCGCGCGTGCCGTCGTAGTCCACGGCGTGGGCCTTCCGGACAAAGTCGTTGAGGCCGTCGAAACCGCCGTACAGGCCATTGATGGTCTCCTGGAGCACCTTGGTCGTGTTCATCGCGGAGGAAGAGGCCGTGCAGTGGTAGTCCCACACATTGGAAAGCGGCCAGAGGGATTCCTTCGGGATCATCTTCTTCAGGGATTCCAGCTGCGGCAGGTTCGCGCCGATGCCGGTTTCCGTGTTCCAGCCGAAGGCGCCGCCCGCCTCGGTGTCCTTGTACCAATAGTCGGCGCCCACATACTCGTACGGGCCTTCCATCTTGGTGCCGGACCAGCCGGCGAGGCTCTTCTGGCTCTTCGCGGAGCAGATGTACGGGCGGTAGTCTTCGCGCTCATACACAGCGAGATAGCGCTGCTCCAGGTCCGGATTCGGGATGCGGTCGCTGCCGGTCATCCAGGCGATCACGGCCGGATGGTTGTGCAGGCGGGTGACCTGGTCGCGGAAGTACGCGAAGGCGAGGTCCTCGACCTCCTTGCCGTTGATGCAGCCCCAGTTCTTGACCTCGGGAAGGCCGCAGTAGTCCTCCCACTCCCACTGGCAGCTGAAGCCGACGAGGGCCATCACGCCCAGCTTGTCGCACAGGTCGTAGACCGTGTCGTCCTTGCCCCAGATGTTCTCGAAGCGGATGAGGTTCATGTTCATGTCCATCACATAGCGCACCTGCCGCTCGATGCTCTCGGGCGTGTCGCGGAGGAAGAGGTCGTCCGTCCAGCCGGCGCCCTTGACGAGGATGTCCTTGCCATTGAGCGTCATCTGGCGGTAGCCGTCCTCGGTGAGGCGGCTCTCGATCTTGCGGATGCCGAAGGTGGTCTCGTTACAGTCGGAGACCGCGCCGGCTTCCTCCACGGCGACCGCGAGCGTGTACAGCTCCGGCTTGCCGAGGTCCCAGCTCCACCACACACGGGGATTGTCGATATGCAGGATATCGGCCTCGGCCGGGGTCAGGACGAACTCCTTCAGGTCGCCGCCGGCGAGGGAAACCGGCACGCGGACCGGGTCGTTCCCGAGGTTCAGGACGATTTCCGCGTTGACAGGACGGTTCTCCTTGTTCTGCAGACGAACGCGGACGCAGAGGTCGGCCGTCTTGAAGCTTTCGACGTCCAGGTCGGGGACGACATACACGTCCTCGATGGACACGGCGCCCGTGGTGTGCAGGGTGACCGGGCGGGTGATGCCCATCGACTCGTCCAGCGGACGGGGGTTCCAGTCCACGAAGCCGATGTTCAGGTCGCCCTTCTGCGCGCGGCGCAGCTTGACTTCCAGCTTGTTGCGTCCCTTCAGGAGCCCAGTCACATCATACTTCCGCCGGATGAACACGCCGAAGGTCGTATCCGCGGAGGCGAGCTGTTTCCCGTTCAGGAAGATGTCGGCATAATAGTCCAGGCCGTCGAACACGAGTTCGGCGTGCTGGCCCTTGCCCGGCTTCCCGGCGAACTCGGTGCTGTAGGTCCAGGGATCGTCGAAGATCGCCTTGTCCACTTTCTCGTAATTCCGCGCTTCCAGCAGGCCTTCGCCGAAGTATCCGGCGTCGGCCAGAGTGCCGGCCACGGTGGAGGGCGCCTGGGCGGCGAACGTTTCGGACGCGCCCTCGCGGCTGAGGGTCCACCCCTCGGCGAGAATCTCGCGGTTCCCGGACGGGACGACCGTATTTTTCGGGCTGCAGGCGGTCATCGCCACGGCAAGCATCATATAGACTATTCTTTTCTTCATTGTCATTTCAAAGTTGTTTCCCTCTGTCATTTCGAGCTTGTCGAGAAATCTAAATCAAAGATGCCCCGAGGACCGGGATGTTATCGTCGGTACAGATGTCGATGGTGAGCCGCTCGATGGCCTTCCGGTACGGGAAATGCTCGCGGATGTAGGATTCCATCGCCCGGCGGAAGAAGGGATAGTTGTTCGCGAGACCGCCGGCGAGGGCGATGTGCGTGGGGTCGTAGGCATACATCACGGTGCACATCAGGGCGCCGAGGTGGTGGCCGAAAGCGTCGAACAGCAGAAGGGCTTCGGGGTCCCCTTCCCGGGCGTTGGCGGCGAGGCTGCGGCTGTCCCAGCCGGCGTCGGTGAAGAACCGCTTCCCGCAGTAGTCTTCCAGGGTGCCGTCCTTGTAGGGCAGGCAGCCCAGCTCGCCGGCGCCGCAGTTGGCCCCGCAGAAGAGCTTGCCGTCGATGACGATGCCCATTCCCACGCCGGTGCCCAGGGTGACGACCACCAGGGTCCCGGGTTTCGCGTCGGCGGGATAGGTGCCGTAGACGCCCATCGCGAAGCAGTTCGCATCGTTGTTCACGGCCACGGGAACGCCGAAGCGCTTCTCCAGGTGCTCCTTGAGGGGAACCTCCGTCCAGGAAGGGATGTTCTGGGTGTCGTAGACGATGCCCTGCTGGACGTCCACCACCGAGGGGACGCCCAGGCCGATCTTCTTCGTGCCGGCGCGGAAAACCTTCTCGATCTGGGCGGCCAGGTACTCCAGGGTCTCCTCCAGCGTCATTTCCGGACGGAAAGAAGGCGTGTGGATTTCCTGGATGATCCTTCCGTCGTCGACGAGACCGAGGCTCAGGTTGGTGCCTCCGATATCAATTCCTAATGTGGCCATACTTTATATATTATAGTTTAAGTGTTCCTTCGCAAGGCTGGTTTGTAAAAAATTTTAAAATCAAAGCCTGTTCCCACCTTGTTATTTGCAAAATTAGACACAAAGAACCAAGGTTAAACGAATATTTGCGTATTTGAGTACACAAAATGCGTCAATCTATTTGCGCCCTTCATTTTTTTCGCCATCTTTGGCTTCGGAAAACCAAAACGCCTGACCATGAACACCAAAACGCTGCTTTCCCTCGCCGTCTGCCTGGCGGCTGTCGCCTGCGCGAAGCCCTGCCGGGTCGTCTGGACCGAAGGTCCCACCGACCCGGAGTCCGGAAAGACCATCCACACGATGACCATCCAGAACCCGCCCGCCGGCACGGACTGGACCCTCTGGTTCTCCCAGTTCCGCACGCCCGTCAAGATGCAGGAGGGGGCCAAGGCCGAGATCCTCCACCACGGCGGCACCCTGTATCGCGTCGCCCCCACGGCGGAGGCGGAAGGGAACGAAATGGTCCTCCGCTACGAGGCCCGCGCCCTGGTGAACCAGTGCCGCGCCCCGGAAGGCTTCCATCTCCAGGTCAAGGGCAAGAAACCCGTTCCCGTGGAGGTAGAATACGTATTCCTCCCGTCGGAGCCGGTGCATACTTTTGATTATACCCCCGCGGACCTGACGGCCTACGACATGATTCCCCGGCTGAAGAAGGTAGAGCCGCTCGAAGGCACGACCACGTTCGATGATGATGACATTCCCGTGTTCCCGGCCGAGGGCAAGCCCCACGGCTGGTACCGGATCACGCTGGACGGATCGATCCGCATCGAGTTCAACGACGACGACGGTGCCTATTATGCCTCCGTCACACTGGCCAACCTCAAGCGGAACGCGAAGGACGGAACCGTTCCTTCCGCCGTCATCGAAGACTGGCCGGACCTCCCCTACCGCGGCATCATGCTGGACGTGAGCC
>CAMVPS010000002.1:0-102474 GCA_947169405.1 uncultured Bacteroidales bacterium | reverse complement strand
TGTTGACATAACAAAACCCCGAAAGTTTTTTGTCTAACTTTCGGGGTTCATGTCATGATGGCACCGGGCTTTTGCTGGCTGGGCGGACGCCTACTTGTTCACCTGGAACTTCGTGTTGCCGGTGGCGAAGTAGTCCGCGATCTGGCGGGCGGCGGCGAGGCCGGCGTTGACGTTGGCTTCGGAGGTCTGGGCGCCCATCTTCTTGGGCGTGGCGAAGACGCGGTAGCCGAACTTCTTGGTGAGCTGGTCGTAGTTGTCCGGCATGACGTCGGTGACGTACTTGAGGTCCTCACGCTCCTCCAGGGCCCTCAGGAGGCCTTCCTCGTCGATGACTTCCTTGCGGGCGGTGTTCACGACCGTCGCGCCCTTGGGCATCTTCATGAGGAGATCATAGCCGATGCTGCGGATGGTCGCAGGCAGGGCCGGGATGTGGATGGAGAGGTAGTCGGACGTGGCATAGAGCTCCTCCACGGAGTGGACGGGCTCGGCGCCGCCGGCGACGATCTGCTCGTCGGTGAGGAACGGGTCCAGGGCGGTGATCTTCATGCCGAGGGCCTTCGCCTTCTGGCCGACCAGCCGGCCCACGTTGCCGTAGGCCTGGACGCCCAGGCGCTTGCCCTGCAGCTCGCTGCCGGTGGCCGGGGTGAAGTGCGTGCGGGCCATGAAGATCATCAGGCCGAGGGCGAGTTCCGCCACAGCGTTGGAGTTCTGGCCGGGGGTGTTCATCACGACGACGCCGGCGGCCGTGGCCGCGGCAAGGTCCACATTGTCATAGCCCGCGCCCGCGCGGACGACGATCTTGAGCTTCGGGGCGGCGGAGATGACCTCGGCCGTCACCTTGTCGGAACGGATGATGATGGCGTCGACATCGGCCACGGCGGCGACGAAGTCGCTCTGCTCGGCGTATTTCTCCAGCTTCACGACCTCGTGGCCGGCTTCGGTGAGAATCTTGACAATCCCGTCCACCGCCTTGGCGGCGAAGGGCTTCTGAGTGGCGAGTAAGACTTTCATATTATTTCTTCAAAGCTTCGAATTCCTTCATGCAGTCGACCAGGGCCTGGACATCCTCGAGGGAGCAGGCGTTGTACAGGGAGGCGCGGAAGCCGCCGACGGAGCGGTGGCCCTTGATGCCCACCATGCCGCGTTCCTTCGCGAAGGCGAAGAACTCGTCCTGCAGGTCCTCCTTGCCGGGAGCCATCACGAAGCAGACGTTCATCAGGGAACGGTCCTCCTTGACGGCGGTGCCCACGAACATCGAGTTGCGGTCGATCTCCTCGTACAGGAGGGCGGCCTTCTTCTTGTTGATCTCGTACATGGCCTCCACACCGCCGATGGACTTGAGCCACTTGAGGGTCTCGTTCATCACGTAGATGGCGAACACGGGCGGGGTGTTGAACATCGAGAGCTTGTCGATGTGGGTGCGGTAGTCGAGCATCGTCGGGATGTAGCGGCTCACGCGGCCGAGGGCGTCCTTGCGGACGATGGCGAAGATGACGCCGGCGGGGCCGACGTTCTTCTGCGCGCCGCCGTAGATGAGGTCATACTTGGAGACGTCCACCGGACGGGACATGATGTCGGAGGACATGTCGGCGATGAGCGGGCACGGGACGTCGAGGTCCTCGTGGATCTCGGTGCCGTAGATGGTGTTGTTCGTGGTGATGTGGAGGTAGTCGAGGTCCGCGGGAACCTCGAATCCCTTCGGGATATAGGTGTAGTTCTTGTCCTTGGAGCTGGCGATGGCGTAGGCGTCGCCGAGGCCCTTGGCCTCCTTGAGGGCCTTGCTGGCCCACACGCCAGTGTCCAGGTAGGCGGCCTTCTTCTCCAGGAAGTTCATCGCGACATAGAGGAACTGAAGGGAGGCGCCGCCGCCGAGGAAGACGACCTCGTGGGTGTCGGGAATATGGAGGAGCTCCTTCCACAGGGCGCGGCACTCATTCATCACGGCGTCCCACTCCTTCGTGCGGTGGGAGATGCAAAGGACGGACATGCCGGTGCCGTTGAAATCCTTCAGGGCTTCGATGGTGTTGTCGATGGCAACCTGCGGGAGAAGGCAGGGGCCTGCATTGAAAACGTGAACCTTTTTCATTTCTTAATACAATGGTTATCGATTGAATTCCGAAAGTTACTGATTATTTATGGATTTTCATTGTTTTTCCTCCAGTTTTGCGACATCCGCCATCCGCTTGCGGAAATCCTCCTCCAACGCGAGCCGCACCCGGACGTCCAGTGCGCATTCCATCCCGAAATCCTGCGCGGAAGGGGTGAGGCCCATGTCCTTGAGCACTTTCATCACCCCGTTCATCGACAGATAGTCGAAGGTGACGCGGAAGAACTTCCCGGCGACCTTGTCCACGATTTCCGCCTGCGCGAGCGCGTCGGACGTGGAAGTCTTGTAGGCCCGGATGAGGCCCGGGATTCCGAGCTTGATGCCGCCGAAATACCGCACGACCACCACGAGAATGTCGCTCAGGCCCAGGGAGTCGATCTGGCCCAGGATCGGGCGGCCGGCCGAACCGGAGGGCTCGCCGTCGTCATTGGCCCGGAAACGGTCCCCTTTGTAGCCCAGGCGGTAGGCATAGCAGTGGTGGCGCGCGTCGTGGTACTCTTTCTTGAGGCCAGCCACGATGTCCTTCACCTCCTCCTCCGTCTCCACGGGATAGGCCAAGGCGATGAAACGGGAACCGTTGTCCTTGAACAGTCCCTCGCTCCGGGCCGCGATGCTCCGGTATGCGTCGAAATTTTCCACCACGACGAAAGTAGCTTTTTTTGCGGAATTTTGCAATCGGGACGGATTTTTATTGTATCTTTGATTTCCGAAACCAAGACTTGACAGCGACTATGGTATTCCGACTCAGAGTCACCTTGACCGGCATCAAGGGCTTCTACCGAATCTATCACGTGAACGGCGCCACGACGCTGTACACCCTCCATAAGCAGATGCGGGCCGACATGGAATTCCCGCAGGACCAGCTCATCATGTTCAAGGCCCTCGACGTCGAGGGCGCCGTGGTGGGCCGCTACGGCCTGTTCGACCTCGGCTCCGGCACCGTGGACCAGGTCTCCCTGGAGAAGGCCGTCAAGGCCGGCGCCACCGATTTCGTCTATTTCTACGACGTGACGAACCGCAAGAGCGTGAACATCACCGTGGAAGGCGAGGTGGAGAAGGCCGTCGTCAGCCCCGACTCCCCTTTCATCGCGGAATCCAAGGGGCCCAACCCCATCGAATTCGAGAACGGCTACGTCGCCTACGAGGACCTGCCGGACGAGCAGCGCCACCTCCCGGGCGAGAACAAGGGCGGACTGGATTTCGGCGATGACGACGAAGACTTCGACGACGAGGACGAAGAGGAAGAGGAGGAGGAGGACGACGACGAGGACGGCAAGGAAATCTACGACGAGAACGAATAACGGATGGGCAGGCGGCTCCTGGTGATCCTCGGCCCGACTGCCGTCGGCAAGACCGACTACAGCATCGAGAAGGCGCTGGAGTACGGAAGTCCCGTCATCTCCTGCGATTCCCGTCAGTTTTACAAGGAAATGCGCATCGGCACGGCCGTTCCCACGGAGGAACAGCTCGCGCGGGTGCGTCATTATTTCATCCAGGACCGCTCCGTCGCGGTCAACTACACCGCCGGGATGTACGAGGCGGAAGCCCTCGAACTCATCGGCCGCCTCTTCGCCGAAGGCCACGAGACGCTCGTGGTGACCGGCGGCTCCATGCTCTATATCGATGCCCTCTGCTACGGCCTGGACGACTTCCCCGAGGTGCCCATGATGCTGCGCGAGCACCTGATGGAGTGCCTCCGCGACGAAGGGGTGGAAGTGCTGGCGGACCAGCTCAAGGAGCTGGACCCCGTCACGTACGACGAGATCGACCTTTCCAACGGGCAGCGGGTCATCCGCGCCCTGGAGGTGTGCCTGTACACCGGGCAGCCCTTCTCCTCCTTCAAGACCCGGAGTTTCAAGGAGCGGGAGTTCGAGATCGAGAAAATCGGCCTCCAGCGGCCCCGGGAGGAGCTTTACGCGCGCATAGACGCCCGCGTGCTGAAAATGATGGACGAAGGGCTGGAAGCCGAGGCCCGGAGTCTCCTCCCGTACCGCGACTTGCCAGCCCTCCAGACGGTGGGTTACCGCGAAATGTTCGAGTATTTCGACGGGAAGCACAACTTGGAGGAGACGATCCGTCTCATCCAGCGCAACACCCGCCACTACGCCAAGCGCCAGCTCACCTGGTGGCGCCGCGACCCGTCGATCCGGTGGGTCGACGCGGAATGAGATTCCTTCGTCGGCCGACGGCCTCCTCGGAATGACAATATGACTGTCATTCCGAGCGAAGCGAAGGAATCTATCTTTCCAGAATAAAGATGCTGAAGCACTGCGGCGGGACCGTCGCGGTGAGGGTCTTGCCCTCGCCGGCGAAGGCGGCCTTGACCGGCGCGATGCGGGCGGGATCGTCCAGGGTGTTGTCCTCGTAGAGGAGGCCGGAGGTGAAGTTGACACGCTCCACCGCCTTCACGATCTCCTTCTTCTTGAGACCGTTGAACGCGAATTCCACGTCCTGCGGCTTCTCGGAGGTGTTGATCACCTTCACATAGACCTTGTCCCCGTCCTTCACGGCGCTGGCGAAGAGGCCGTCCTGGCCTTCGGCGCCGGTGACGTTCACCCCGTTCATCTTGAGCGTCAGCACATTCTGGCCCTTGTACTGGCCGTACAGCTGCTGGACGTGCCAGCTGGCGGTGCGCATCGAGCGGAGGTTGTCGAACCAGATGAGGTCCGGACGCCACTGCCAGCCCTCGACGTGGGCGAACAGCGGGGCGTAGGTGGCCATATGCACGATGTCGGCGTTGCGCTCGATGGTGGTCATGAAGGCCGCTTCCAGCAGGGAGGCGTGGAAATGGTTGAACTTCCGACCGGCCCCGTGGCAGGCGTACTCGCCGGCGAACACCTTCGGACCCTTGCGGTCGTAGTTGTCATAGCGGGCGCCCTGGGCGAGGAACCAGGTCTCCGGACGGTAGAAATGCTCGTCCACGAGATCGGCGCCCAGGCGCTTCATCTCGGGCCAGAGGTAGTCGAACTGGTCGCCTTCGGAGTTCGGGCCGCTGGAACCGACGATCTTGATGTCGGGATACGCGGCGCGGATGGCCTTCACGAAGGGCTCCAGGTGCTCGGGATAGATCGGATCCCACTGCTCGTTGCCGATGCCGATGAACTTGAGGTTGAACGGAGCCGGATGGCCCATGTCAGCGCGGACCTTCCCCCAGGTGGAGGTCACGGGGCCGTTCGCGAACTCGATGAGGTCGAGGGCGTCCTGGATGAAGGGCTGGAGTTCGTCCACCGGGCAGTGGGCCGACGGGTCGTCATTCTGGAACTGGCAGGCGAGGCCGCAGCTCAGGATGGGAAGCGGTTCGCTGCCGATTTCCTCCGAAAGCTGGAAGAACTCGAAGAAACCGAGGCCGTAGCTCTGGTAATAGTCCGGGTAGAAACGGTGCGGGAAGGTGTATTCCCAGCGGTTCTCGTTGATGGGCCGGTTCTCGACCGGGCCCACGGTGTTCTTCCAGTTGTAGCGGGTCGGGAGATCCGTTCCCTCCACGATGCAGCCGCCGGGGAAGCGGAAAATGCCGGGCTTGAGGTCCGCGAGGGCCTGCGCCAGGTCCTTCCGCATGCCGTTGCGATGGCCCATCCAGGTGTCCGTCGGGAACAGGGACACGTGCTCGAGGTCCACGGCATTGCGGGCGCCCACGAGGAAGATGCGGAGGACCGCCTTCTCCAGCGTCGTATCGGGCTTCAGGATCACTTCATACTGCTTCCAGTCCTTGCCGACGACCCTGAGGGGCACCTGGCAGACGAACTGGTTCTCGCCCATCGACGCGGTGTTCACCAGCTCGATGCGGAGATCGGAGGCGCCGCCGTCCGGGACGCGGGCCCAGACCGTGAAGCGGTAGGTTTCCCCACCCTTCACGCCGATGCCGAAGAATCCTTCGTTGTCCAGGCCGGTCCACTTGTCCCGATGGCCGGGATCGACGAGGCGGACATAATGCGGGCAGCGCTCGAACGGGCCGTCGTTCCACACTTCCACCTTCCCGAAGGCTTTCCAGCCCTGGAGCGGGTCGTTCGGGAACTCGAAGGAGCGGTTCTTCACGAGCTCGGCGTACAGGCCGCCGTCGGCCGCGTAGTTGATGTCCTCGAAGAAGATGCCGTACATCGTGGGCTGGATGGGCGCGCCGACCTTCTTGAGGTCGATGTCCATGCGGTGGACCTGCGCGAAGGAGACCGCTCCGACAAGGAGGGCCGCCGCCGTGAGAAGGAGTTGTTTCCGGGTCATAAAATGGTCGAAATTAGCTAAGGGTTTTCAAATTTACGCAAAAATAAGTAAGTTTGGAAGTTGAAAGGTGGACAAATGAACTTTCGAGGTGTAAAATCTTGCGGGCTGGCGCTCGCGCTTCTCGGAGCGTCGCTCTTCCCGGCCCTGGCCCAGGACCGGTTCGAGGACGGCTACCTGATGAGCACCCTGTCGATGGAGAACGGCCTCCCTTGCAACTTCATCGACGACGTCTGCCTGGACGACGCCGGCTTCCTGTGGCTGGCCACTTCCGGCGGCGGCTTGTGCCGGTTCGACGGGTACGACCTCCTCACGTTCGGCGCCACCTCCGCCGTCTCCCTCCGAAGCAATTTCATCCGCAACATCTGCGAAGACCGTTTCCACCGGCTCTGGATCGCCTCGGAAGGCGGTCTGGACCTCCTGGACCTCGGAACGATGGACCTGCTGGACCTGCCGGGCCCCGCCCTCGACGCGTTCAAGGACCAGCTCTGCTCGTTCCTGACGCTGGATGCGGTGGGAAACCTCTGGTTCAAGACCGGTAAGACGCTGGTCCGCGTTTCCTTCGATGACGGGGGCGCCGTCCTCGACGTGCTCGAATTCACCCACGAGGGGCTCGCGCCCACCAATTTCGTCTTCGAGGATGTCGATGGGGACGGCACCGTCTGGGCAGGGCTCCAAGGCCGGCTCTACAAGATCGGCGCGGGCCCTTCCGGCCGTCTGCAGGCCGACCCGATCCTCCCGGGCCTGCAATTCGGGGAACAGACCTACCTTTCCGATTTCCTGGCCGCCGGCCAGGGCGTCTGGATCTCGACGGAGAACGGCCTGTATTTCGTCAACCGCCGGACCGGAGAGTGGAAACGGTACGCACACGACCCCGGGAATCCGCGTTCCCTCACGCAGAATTTCATCACCGGCCTCGCGCGGACGGGCGACGGGGAGACCGTCGCCGTCTCGCTGCACGGCGTGAACCTGTTCAACCCGGTCACCGACGACTTCGAGCGGATCGGCGGCGAGGTCATCAACTGCATCAAGGTCAACGGCGACCAGATTCTCCTGGGTACGGAGACCACGGGACTGTTGACATTCATCCCCAAGCAGCTCTTTGTCAACAACTTCCGGCATGATGGGCAGAATCCGCGTTCCCTCGCCTCCGGCCCGGTGAACGCCGTCCTCCAGGAGCCGGACGGCCGGCTCTGGGTCGGGACGGTGGAAGGGGGCCTGAGCGTCCGGGAGCCGGGAAGCCGGGACTTCGACCACCTGACCCGGGAACGGGGCGGGCTCTGCCACAACAGCGTCAGCGAATTCTGCCTCCTGCCCCAGGAACGGATGCTCGTCGGGACCTGGGGCGGCGGCATCGACCTCGTCTCCACCCGGAAACCTTACCGGGTGCTGGAGCATCTGCTCCCGGGCGACACTCGCCTGGATTTCATCGGCTCGCTGGATTTTGATCCGGAAAGCGGCCTGCTCTGGATTGGGTCCAACCGCGGCGTCTATTTCTATGATTTCACGACGCGCGTACTCACGCCCGCGCTCGAAGAACAAGCGAGCGGTTGCATCGGTTCGTGCCTGGAATCAACTGGGAAGCTTTGGATCGGCTGCCGCGAAGGCCTGTACGCCTTCGACCTGAAAAAGCGCACCGACGACGGCCGCTTCCCCGCCACCCTGTACGCCTTCAAGCTGGACGCGCCCGAATCCGGCGTCCGGGAAATGATTTGCTGCATCATCGAAGCCACCGACGGCCGCCTCTGGCTGGGCAGCAACGGGGGCGGCGTCTATTGCGGCACCCGGATCGGCGAGGAACACATCGTCTTCAAAGGCTATTCCACCCGGGACGGCCTGTCCAACGACCGCATCCGCGGACTGGCGGAAGATGCGGCGGGACATATCTGGATCAGCACGGAACACGGCCTGAACGTCCTGGACCCGGCAAGCGGGCGCATCACGCCCTACTTCCGCGAAGACGGGCTCGCCAGCACGCAGTTCCATTGGAACAACGCCTGCCGGGGCACCGACGGCCTGCTCTATTTCGGCCAGGTGGAAGGGCTCTCCGCCATCGACCCGACCCGGACGGTCGCCCGGACGATGGACGGCCCGCTCCGCCTGACGGACGTGCGGATCGGCGACAAGCACCTCCGCAATCCCTACCTGGAACGCGTCCGGCTGCACGAGCGGGACCGGAACATTCTCTTCCAGTTCGCCGTCCTGAGCCCGGCCGCCCGCCGCCAATACACCTACGAGTATCGGCTGGAAGGCTTCGAGAAAGGCTGGACCCGCCTTTCCGGGGACCGGCACGACGCCGCCTACTCCACGCTGCCCCATGGAGACTACCGCTTCGCCGTCCGGGCGATTCCCCGCAACGGCGACGCGGAGAAGACTCTGTACCTGGCGGTGGACGTCCGGCCGTTCTTCTACAAGACCTGGTGGTTCATCCTCCTCGCGGTCGCAGCCGCGGCCGCAGCCGCCTATGCCGGACTCACCTGGCGCACCCGGGCGCTCGTCCGGCGGCAGGAGCTGCTCCAGCGGACGGTGGATGAAAGGACCCGCGAAATCCGGGAGCAGAAAAAGCTCGTGGAGCAGAAGGCCGAGGAACTCGCCCGCCAGAACGTCGTTCTGCGGCACCAGAACGAAGAGCTGGCCGGCCGGCGGCTTCTTGCGGCGCCGCAGACGCAGTCGGAAGACCCGTTCGCGGACAAAGTCCTCCAGACCGTCCGCTCCCTGTACAAGGATCCCGACCTGGACGTGCCCGCTCTCTGCGCCGCGATGGGAATGAGCAAGACCCTCCTCAACAAGCGGATCCAGGAAGCCTTCGGCCAGCCCGTCGCCCAGTTCATCCGGACCTACCGACTGTCCGTCGCCCGGGAAATGCTCCGCACCAACCGGGAGAACAAGACGCTCAACATTTCCGAAATCGCGTACGAGGTCGGATTCAACGATCCGAAGTATTTCAGCCGCTGCTTCGCCAAGGAGTTCGGCTTCCCGCCCAGCAACCTGGTCGAGGACTAGTGTTCAAAAATCCACCTTTTAGGTCTGTTTGTACACCACAGGCACCTGGAAAGTGCCTAATTTTGCCGTCGGTTAACCAATACAAACGATGGCACTGAAACATTTGACCGTCCTTTTCGGCACCCTTTTCCTTGTTCTGGCCGCTTCGGCCCAGGGTGTTCGCCGTGAACCGGCCTTCAATCCGCTCCAACCCGCCGCCCACGATCCCGTTGCCGTCCGCTGCGGAGACACCTGGTATCTGTTCAGCACCGGGTTCGGCGTCAGCGTCCTCACTTCACAAGACCTCAAGTCCTGGGAACCTGCCGGAAGAGTCTTCGACACCCCGCCGCAGTGGGCCCTGGACACCGTTCCGGGTTACCACGGGCACACCTGGGCCCCGGATATCCTCTACCACGGGGGCACGTACTATCTGTATTACTCCTGCTCCTCCTTCGGGAAGAACGACTCCGCCATCGGCGTCGCGACCAACCGCACCCTGGATCCGTCCTCCCCGGACTACCGCTGGGAAGACCAGGGCTGCGTCGTCCGCTCCGTCGCGGGCCGCGACAACTGGAACGCCATCGACCCGAACGTCTTCATCGACACGGACGGGACCGGCTGGATGAGCTTCGGCTCCTTCTGGGGCGGCATCAAGCTCGTCCGCCTGGACGCGTCCCTCACCCGCGTCGCGGAACCCCAGGAATGGTTTCCCCTCTGTCGGCGCCCGGAAGGGACGGCCGAGGACACCTCCGAGACCGACGACGCCATCAAGGCCGATCCCCGAGGCAAGGACTTCGACCCCGGCAACGGCGCCGTGGAAGCCCCGTTCATCGTCCGGCACGGGGACTGGTACTATCTGTTCGTCTCCTACGACCTCTGCTGCAGGGGCCCGAAGAGCACCTATAAAGTAGTGGTGGGCCGTTCCGACAAGGTGACCGGCCCCTATGTCGATGCCGCCGGCACCCCCCTGATGCAAGGCGGCGGCACCGTCGTCGCGCGCGGAAACGACCGCTACCCCGGCGTGGGCCACTGCGCCGTGGTTTCCACGAGGGAAGGAGAGAAGATGCTCTTCCACGCCTACGACCGCGAAACCGGCTACAACGCCGGGCTCCTGGTCCGCCCCATCACCTGGGACCGGAACGGCTGGCCCTCCATCCAACTGTGAGCAATTATACACACCTCAATAAATCAACCAACAACCACATTATGAAAACCAGAGATTTGATGCTCAAGGCACTCATCGCCACGGCCATCACGGCGGTGGTTTCGGTGGGTTGCACGGGCCTCGAGCCCTACACCATCGACGCTCCGGACGACCTGGCCGACAAGATCGCCGCCTACAAGGCGGAGAAGGAGGCCCAGAACGTCGTCCCCGACGATGCCGTGCCGATTGAAATCTCCCCCGCCGTTGTCGGCCAGGAAGACAACAATTCCGGCTGGTGGGCGGACTTCAGCCAGTACTTCACCATTCCGGTGGCGAAGAAACTCGTCCTCAAATTCAAGAACTACTCCCTCGGAGAGGCCAACTACCAGAACTGGGTTCTCGCCGTCACGAACGCGAAAGAGCGCGGCGGCGACGGTTACTCCGAGTATTTCGTCCTCCGCTCCGACATGTGGAAATGGGGAAGCGGGGACAACGGTTCCAACACCGGCGTCTCCCTCGACATGGACGGGGTCGCCCCTGACAGCGACGCCTGGTGGGAGAACTTCCGCGCCAAGATGAACGGAGCCGACGTGGAGATGACCGTGGACCACGCCAGCGAGGGTACCGCCTATGTCACGGCGGTCGCCACCGCGACGGACGGCACCGTGATCACCGAGACCTACAGCCAGGCCGTCTCCTTCGTGGACGACATCAACGCCTTCCTGGTGGCCGACCACGACCACTTCGTGCTCGAGAGCGCTTTCCTCTCCACTTCCGACTACCCGATCATCCCGGATTCCGACCCGGACTACCTCGTCGTCACGGACTATCCCAAGGCCGTCAACTACAGCGAGAATCCGGAGGAGATGGACTTCTGGGGCACGGCCGTCGTGACCGTCTTCTTCAAGGACGGCTCTTCCATGCAGGTGGACAAGGAGGCCGTGAGCATCACCGAACCGGATCTCACCACGCCCGGCAACAAGACCGTGGTCGTGACCTACAGCCGCTCCAAGAAGGGCGTCCTCACCGAGGCCGCCGCCGGCTACTACAACTTCGAGCTGGTGGCCGACCTGGAGAGCCTGCAGATCACGCAGGAACCTTCGCACAATACGTATTATTTCTACGACAACACCGGCCTGGACTTCCGTCCGTACGGCATCCAGTTCCAGGCGGTCTATCAGGGCGGCACCACCGTGGACCTCACCCTGGACGACGTGACCGTCTCCCCGATCGCCCTCGTGGAGGGTGAGCAGGACGTGACCTTCACCTACAAGCCCGGCTCCAAGCCCGTCACCGCCACCACGCGCATCAACCTCGTCAAGGGCGGCCTCGCCCTGGGCGTTCCGGAGCTGAACTCCGCCTGGTGGACCTACTTCGCCCCCGACCGGAAGGTCCCGCAGGGTGAAAGCGTCTCCTTCGAGATGGACGTCTATTCCGTTGCGGCCGACAACTGGCAGGCGCCCGTCGCCATCCTCCGCAAGGGCGACCTCGCGCTCGGCGGCGCCGGCGAATATGCCGTGGTCCGCATCGACAACTTCGGCTGGGGCTCCAACTTCGTCAATGCCGACGAGAACAAGGAGAGCGACTGGAACTGGGATCTCTTCCGCCCGATGCTCACCAACGCCCACGTCACCATCACCGCCACCAACAACGGCGACAACGCCGTCGTCCGCTACGACGTCCTCTGGGCCAACGGCGAGGAGCACTTCCAGCTGTACAAGAACATCGCCATCAACGATCCGGACGATGTGTACCTCTCCTGCACCGTGGACAACTGCTACGCGGTCCTCGTGCCCGGCTATTACACCACCCCGGATCCCGATCCGGAGGATCCCACCAAGATCGTGAGCCTCTCCGCCGGCGCCACGGCCAAGGTCGTGGGCGGGACGAAGGTCGTCACCCTCTCCCCCGAGAACGTCGTCGTGAAGGCCACCCGCGCCAACGGCGAGGAAATCACCCTCCCGGGCGGCTACACCGTCAATTTCACGGGTGACAAGGTGGTCTATGACGCCACGCCCGGCACCTACGCCGACGCCTTCACGGTGACCTACACCCCGGCCGGCGGCGAGCCGCTGACCGCCCAGGGCGCCCTCACCATCGCCGCCAGCGACCAGGCGAAGCAGGCCGCCCGCGTGGGCGCCGACGACTTCAGCAACGCCTGGTGGAGCACTTTCTCCAAGGACTGGACCGTCGCCGCCGGCGAAAGCCTGAGCGTCGGCATGGAGGTCCATTCGCTCGCGCAGCTGAACCACCAGGGCCCCTGCACCATCGTCCGCAAGGCGAATGGAACCGAGTACGGTGTCGTCCGGATGGACCACTTCGGCTGGCTGTACGCGACCAACACCAACGAGGGGCTCGCCGAACTGGGCTGGAACCTCGCCAGCAACTGGACCTGGGACGGCTTCGCCGCCAACATCGAAGGCTCCCACGTCACGGTGACCGTCGCCAACAGCGGCAACGGCAAGGCCTCCGTCCGCTACTACGTGGTCTACGCCAACGGCGAAACCCACTTCCAGTACTATGACAACATCACGGTGGACAGCGCCGACGTGCAGTTCGCCTTCGTCACCGAAGCCTCCTACCTTGATTTCGACTGATAACCGCCTTCCGATATGAAAAACCTGTTTAATACGATATTCCTTTGCGCCCTCCTGGCCCTCGCTCCGGCCGCTTTCAGCGGCAGGGACGGCGGCTATGCAGCCTTCGCGCAGAACAACGTGACCGTCACGGGCACCGTCGTGGACGAGCTCGGCGAACCCCTGCTGGGCGCCGGCATCGTGGTGAAGGACACCACGACCGGCACCACGGCCGACCTGGACGGCAACTTCGTCCTCACGGTGCCGGAAGGCTCCGTCCTCCAGTTCATCTCCGTGGGCTTCCAGACGGTGGAGATCACCGTCGGCCCGAACGGCAACCTCGGGACCATCACGATGAAGATCGAGACCACGCTCCTGGACCAGGTGGTCGTCGTGGGTTACGGCTCCCAGAAGAAGGTGGACCTGACCGGTTCGGTCGCCATCGTCGACGCCGACGAGATGAAGAAGGTCTCCCACTCCAACATCTCCTCGATGCTGGAGGGCAAGGTCGCCGGCGTGCAGATCACGTCCGACGGCCAGCCGGGCGCCGACCCGGCCGTCCGCATCCGCGGTATCGGCTCCTTCGGCGACACCAGCCCGCTGTACGTGATCGACGGCGTGCCGATGGGCACGACCATCCGCGACTTCTCCCCGAACGACATCGAGACCATCCAGGTCCTCAAGGACGCCTCCGCGGCCGCCATCTACGGTTCCCGCGCGGCGAACGGCGTCGTGATCATCACCACCAAGAACGGCAAGAAGAACCAGCCCATCCGCGTGGAATACCGCGGCTACGCGGGCGTGGACCAGATCCGCAAGGGTGTGTACGACGTGATGGACGCCGCCCAGTACGGCGACTACATCCGGATGTCCTACGAGAACAACGGCCTCGGCGACAAGGTTCCCGCCGGCTACGTGAAGGGTTCCGAGAGCTACCTCGATCCCGCCACCAACAACACCGACTGGTTCAAGGAGATGTTCAAGACCGGCATCCGCCAGAACCACAACGTGAACCTCTCCGGCGGCGGCGAGAACAGCACCTTCAACGTGGGCCTCGACTACTTCAGCCAGAAGGGCACCCTCGTGGGCGCGGGCCCGAACTTCGACCGCTTCACCGCCCGCGTGAACAACACGATGGACGTGAAGTTCGTCAAGCTCCGCACCGGCATCGTCTACTCCCACTCCGACCAGGACAACATGTCCTCCTCCAACGCCAACGAGTACGTCCAGGGCCTGTACGGCACCCAGTACCCGATCATGGCGACGACCCTGTTCATCCCGCCGACCATCAAGGCCTATGACGCGAGCACCTGGTTCCTGGACCGGGTCGTGGGCGCCGCCTCCGACTACTCCTACGACGCCTACGGGTTCGGCACCTACTATGACGCCATCCACGGCGACATCCGTATCGCCAACCCGCTGCTGTACAACACCCTCATCCAGCGCAAGTCGACGGTGGACCGCGTGGTCGCCACCGGCTCCGCCACGGTGGACCTGCTGGGCATGGTGGGCGTGAAGAGCGACAACCACAAGCTGGACTACAACCTGAACCTCTCCTACAGCCGCTCCTTCGTGAAGGGCTTCACCTTCCTGCCGGCCTTCATCCTCTCGAACGCCAACTACCTGGCCAAGAGCAACGAGCGCCTAAGCGAGAACTACAACAACTACTCCGACTTCCTGGTGGAGAACTACCTGACCTATGACGGCAAGATGGGCAACCATCACCTGAACACCGTGGTGGGCATGACCTTCCAGCGGGAGCGGTACCACACCCTCGCGGGCTGGGGCAACAACCTGCCGGAGCCGTACTACCTCCAGGTGGGCAACGCCACCGACCGCGACGCCAGCTCCTACGAGAGCGAGCACGTGCTGGCCTCCCTCATCGGCCGTGTCAATTACGACTACGACAGCCGCTACCTGTTCCAGGCCACGGTCCGCCGGGACGGTTCCTCCCGCCTGAGCGTGAACCGCTACGACTGGTTCCCGTCCTTCTCCGTGGGTTGGAGAGTGGACAAGGAGCCCTTCTTCAGCGTGGATCCCCAGCTGGTGAGCCTCCTGAAATTCCGCGCCAGCTACGGTATCCTGGGTAACGAGAACATCGGCGACTACGCCTTCATGGACACGATGGCCCGCGGCAACTACACCTACAGCTTCGGCGGCCAGAAGGTCACCGGCTCGGCCATCTCCAACTACGTGAACGAGTTCATCCGCTGGGAGAAGAAGAAGTCCCTGGACATCGGTATGGACTTTTCCATGTTCGGCGGCGCCTTCGAGTTCAACGCGGACTACTACCGCAACGTCTCCGAGGACCTGCTGTACTCCGTCCCGGTCCCGGCCGAGGCCGGCGCCACCAACGGCAGCGTGACGATGAACGCCGCCACGATGGTGAACTCCGGTGTCGAACTGAGCGCCAGCTACCGCAACTACAACCGCGAATTCAAGTACGACCTCTCCGGCAACGTCACGTTCCCCAAGAACGTCGTGACCTCCCTGGGCATGGGCACCGTCTCCCGGGACGATGCGATGTGCCGCACCGTCGTGGGTGAGGAAGTGGGCCGCTTCTACGGCTATGTCTACGAGGGCATCTTCCAGAACCAGTACGAGATCGACCACCACATCAACGAGAACGGCGACTTCGTGATCCAGAACGGCGCCCATCCCGGCGACGTGGCCTACCGCGACCTCAACAACGACGGCCAGATCACGGCCGACGACCGCACCTTCCTCGGCAGCGGCATGCCCAAGGTCACCTTCGGCCTGAGCGCCCGCTTCGAGTACAAGAACATCGACCTCACCCTGTCCACCTACGGCGCCGCGGGCCACAAGCTCGTGGACTATGTGGACCAGGCCCTGCACAGCTCCTACGGCATCAACAACAAGAGCGTGGACCTCGTGAACGCCTGGACGCCGGAGAACCCGAACACCACCGTGCCGCGCGTCGCGAACAGCGCCGACGGCACCGTGAACAACGACTTCTTCAGCTCCCGGTTCCTGCAGAACGGCGCCTACTGGAAGATCGCGAACGTCGAACTCGGCTACAACTTCCCTTCGAAGTGGTTCGAGGACGCGTTCCTTTCCAGCGCCCGCGTCTATCTGTCGGGCCAGAACCTCTACACCCTCACCGCCTACCGCGGCTACAACATCGACTTCGCCGGCGGCGTCTTCACCCCGGGCTTCAACTACTGCTCGTATCCGGCCCCGATGACCTTCATGCTGGGCGTGAACCTGTCCTTCTAAATGCTTGAGATTATGAAAAAGATATCGTACATCCTGGCTTCCCTCTGCGTCCTCGCCGCTTTCGTCTCCTGCGACAAGCAGCTGGCCGTGAAGAACGTGAACAACCAGACCACCTACGACTTCGGCAATACCGAGTCCGACCTCCAGGAGGCCGTGATCGCCTGCTACAACCGCATCCGCCTGGAGGGCACCTTCGCCCGCGTGGGCTATATGCACGACGTCGTCCGCGGCGACGAGGCCTGGAACCCCCAGAACGCCTGGTACCTCCCGGCCGACCACCTGAATTCCCCGGGCACCATCGACGTCACCGACCAGTGGATCTGGCGCGACTGCTTCCACGTGGTGAACCGCTGCAACTTCGTCCTCTCCAAAATCACCGGCGAGGAGGAGAACCTCAAGGAAAGCTACAAGCGGATGCGCGGCGAGGCGCTGTTCCTCCGCGCCCTCGCCTACTACACGCTGGCCACCTATTACCAGACCGTTCCGCTGTTCACGGACTACGCCCAGTACGGCTCCCTGGAGACCATCTACTCCGAGAACGTGCCCCAGGACGAGATCCTGGACCAGGTGGAGAAGGACCTCACCGAGGCGATGACCCTCCTGCCCAAGCGCGACATCGGCGGTGAGTGGGCCAAGGGCCGCGCCACCTGCGGCGCCGCCGCCGGCTACTATGCCCGCGTGCTGATGTTCCGCCACAAGTACAGCGACGCCCTCGCCGTCCTGAAGGACCTCCTGAATTCCGCAGACGGTGGCAACGAACGCTACGGCCACTATGAGCTGGTCGCCGACTATGGCGCCAACTTCCGCGAAGGCACCGCCGACGAGAACAATGTCGAGAGCCTGTTCGAGGTCCAGTTCATGGACTACGGAACCGGCGGCGCCGACGAGGAATGGACCCCGGTGAACATCTCTTCCAACGCCACGCAGGGCCACGCCCTCGAAGCCAACTTCGGTCCCGGCAACTTCGGCGGCTGGAGCGACGTCGCGGTGAGCAACTGGCTCTACAACCTGTACAAGGCCGAGCGTTGCACCGACGGACGCCTGGATCCCCGCCTGTATTGGACGGTCCTCTCCTACGAGGCTGAGTACAACACCTACACGGGCGTGGCGACGGCCGCCTACCCGAACGGCGACCCGCGCAAGAACGAGGCGTACCAGGTGGTCATCACCGACGCCAACAAGGGGATTCTCCGCACCAACAATGACAACGGAGGCATCCCCGTGGCCAAATGGACCAACGCCCGCACCGGCCTGTACGGCAGCGTCGTCACCGGCCTGCACTGCGGCATCAACATCCGTCTGATGCGCTATGCCGACGTCCTCCTCCGCGCCGCCGAGTGCGAGAACGAGGTGAGCGGCCCCACCCAGCAGGCCATCGACTGGATCAATGCGGTCCGCACCCGCGCCGCCCTCGCCCCGCTGCAGCTCTCCGCCTACGCCGGCAACGCCAACAAGCTCTTCGAGCAGATCGCCAACGTCGAGCGTCCGAAGGAGTTCGGCCTGGAGAACGGCCGCGGCATCGACCTCATCCGCTGGGGCTTCTTCTACAACACAGACCGCCTGCACCAGATCGCCGAGCACAGCCGCTACCTGTTCGAAAAGTACGACAAGGAGAATCCCGTGCCCGTCACGACCGAGAACCTCGCCGCCAAGAACGCCGGCTCCGGCATTCCCTGCACCGACGACTCCTACACCTCCTATTTCCGCGAGGGCCACGAGTATTTCCCGATCTTCCAGGGCACGCTCAACGAGAACCCGAAACTGCACGGGAATTCCGCCAATACCAACACGTCCAACACGCCTTCCTGGCCCATCCGGCCGGTGACGTCCCTGAACTAAGAAACGAAGAAGGATCATGAAAAACAGAATCTATCTTGCAGCGGCCCTCTGCGGCCTCCTGGCCGCCGCCTCCTGCACCAAGGACAACGGCGTGGGCATCATGACCAAGGAAGACTACGAAGGCGCCGTGGAGAACGGCATCCCGACGTACGCCGACGACTACTCTCCCATCGCCAACTGGGATTTCCACCCGAACTGGAACCTGGCCAACGTCCACGACCCCTCCGTCGCCTACTATGACGGGTACTACTATATGTTCGGCACCTCCGCCTCGTACGGAAACGAGCACGACAAGGCCACCATCGGCCGCCAGTATCAGGGCAAGCGCTCCAAGGACCTCGTGAACTGGACGCACGTGTACGGGCCGATGAGCACCGCCCCGGCGTGGGTGAAGGACTCCCTGAACAACATCCGCGGCCGGATGGACCTGCCCGCCATCGAGAACCCCGTGTACGGGTACTGGGCGCCGGTCATCCGCGTGGTGGACGGCAAGCTCCGGATGTACTACAGCATCGTAGTGGACAACATGATCAAGACCGGCGGCACCAATTTCGACGGCAGCTGGACCGAGCGCGCCTTCATCGGCATGGCCGAGACCACCGACCCGTCCAACCCGGAAGCCTGGGAGGACAAGGGTTTCGTCGTGTGCTCCTCCACGGCCAAGGCCGCGGGCGACTGGGGCCGCGCCAGCGCCGGCGGCGACTACGGCAACGCCTACTTCTACTACAACGCCATCGACCCGACCTACATCGTCGCCCCCGACGGCAAGCACTGGCTCATCTACGGCTCCTGGCACAGCGGCTTCGCGCTCCTGGAGATCAATCCCGCCACCGGCAAGCCCGTGAACACCCTCGGCAATCCGTGGGCCGACGGCGACGTCGCCGACCTCCAGTCCCGCTACGGCGTCCGCATCGCCACCCGCGTCCCGACCGGCACCTGGTCGCACTGGCAGGGCAGCGAGGCTCCGGAAATCATCTTCAACAACGGCTACTACTACCTGTTCATGGCCTATGACGGCCTGGACATCCCCTACAACACCCGCGTGGCCCGCAGCTCCAAGATCGAAGGCCCGTACGTGGACATCAAGGGGACCGACATCACCGCCGGCGGCGTGGCCTATCCCATCGTGACCCATCCGTACAAGTTCTCGCAAGGCGACGGCTGGGTGGGCATCTCCCACTGCGGCATCTTCCAGCAGGACGGCACCGGGGACTGGTTCTACGCCTCGCAGGGCCGCCTCCCGGCCGGTGTGAACGGCAACGAGAGCTCCAACGCCCTGATGATGGGCCATATCCGCCGCATCGTCTGGTGCCCTTCCTCCGCCGACAACCTCAACGACCTGTGGCCGATCGCCCTTCCTGAGCGCTACGCCGGTCTGGACAACACCAAGGTGACCTCCGCCGAGATCGCCGGCACCTGGGAGCACATCAACCTCACGTACCAGCAGGGCGTGATGGACACCGCCCAGACGCTGACGCTCGCCGCCGGCGGCCAGATGAGCGGCGCGCTCACCGGCACCTGGACCTTCGACGAGAGTTCCCAGTATCTGACGCTTGCGCCCGCCTCCGGCCCGAAAGTGGTCGTGGTCGTCGCCCGCGAGGCCGACTGGGAAGCCGCACCCCGCAAGGCGACCATCGTGTACGCCGGCACGGAGAAGTCCCTGGACGCCACCTGGTGGGGAAAGAAGGTCAACTGACCTTCTTTCCCGGGAAATTGGTTTGTTCTTCATAACAAATGAACCATTTTTCAAACCCGATACGCGAGAAATCACCTATTTTTGTGTATTGAGACTAATAACTTGATAATGATAATGATAATGATAAAGAAGACTCTGACCCTCATCGCGGCGCTTGCCGCCGCCCTGACCGCCACGGCGCAAGTCAAGGTTTCCGTCCACGAGACGGCGAAGGACCAGCCGGTCATCCCGGCCGAAATCTACGGCCAGTTCTCCGAGCACCTCGGAAAGTGCATCTACGAGGGCATCTGGGTGGGCAAGGACTCCTCCATCCCGAACGTGGACGGTTACCGCACGGACGTGCTGGAGGCCTTCAAGGCCCTGAAAGTCCCCGTGCTCCGCTGGCCGGGCGGCTGCTTCGGCGACGAGTACCACTGGATGGACGGCATCGGCCCGCAGGAGAACCGCAAGAAGCTCGTAAACAACAACTGGGGCAGCACGGTGGAGGACAACTCCTTCGGCACCCACGAGTTCCTGAACCTCTGCGAGATGCTGGGCATCGAGCCCTACATCTCCGGCAACGTGGGTTCCGGCACCGTCGAGGAGCTGGCCAAGTGGGTCGAGTACATGACCGCCAAGGAAGGTTCGATGGCCGAGCTCCGCGCCAAGAACGGCCGCAAGGAGCCCTGGAAGGTCAAGTACCTGGGCGTCGGCAACGAAAGCTGGGGCTGCGGCGGCGACATGACCGCGGACTACTACTCCGACGTGTACAAGCGCTACGCCCTCTACGCCCGCAACTACAGCGGCAACAGCCTGTACAAGGTGGCCTGCGGCGCTTCCGACTACGACTACAACTGGACGAAGGTGATGATGCAGAACGCCCGCACCAAGATGGACGCCCTGTCCCTGCACTACTACACCTGCAAGGGCTGGACGGGCAGCAAGGGCTCCGCGACGCAGTTCACCACCGAGGAGTACTACAACGTCCTCGCGAAGACCTGCGAGATCGAGGAGGTCCTGAAGAACCACTTCGCCATCATGGACGCCTACGACCCGGACAAGAAGGTCGCCCTCATCCTGGACGAGTGGGGCACCTGGTTCGACGTGGAGCCCGGCACCAACCCCGGCTGGCTGTTCCAGCAGAACACGATGCGCGACGCGATGGTCGCGGCCTTGAACCTCAACATCTTCCAGAAGCACACCGACCGCCTGAAGATGGCGAACATCGCCCAGATCGTGAACGTCCTGCAGGCGATGGTCCTCACCGACGGCGAGAAGATGGTCCTCACCCCGACCTACCACGTCTTCCGGATGTTCAATGTCCATCAGAACGCGACGTACGTGCCCTCCGACTACCAGACCGGCAACATCGTCTCCGCCGAGGGCCGGATCATGGACGACTTCAGCGCCTGCGTCTCCCGCGACGCCGCCGGCAAGCTGCATGTCTCCCTCGCGAACCCGTACCTGGACAAGCCCGTCACCGTGGAGCTCGCCTTCGACTCCCTGAAGCCGAAGACCGTCACCGGCGAGATCTTGAAGGCCGACAAGATCAACGCATACAACGAGTTCGGCAAGGCGCCGGCCGTCGCCCCCGTGGCGTTCACCGGCGCGAAAGCCACCGGCAAGGGCGTGAAACTCACCCTGCCCGCCGCCTCCGTCGTCGTTCTTGAAATCCAGTAATACAATGAAACACAGTCTCTTACTGCTTGCAGCCTGCCTCGTCCTCGCGGCAGGCTGTACGGCGTCACCGAAGGAACAGGTGGCCGTGAATCCGTTGACCTATACGGACATTCCAGACCCGGACATCATCCGCGTGGGGGAAGACTACTATATGGTCTCCACCACGATGTACTTCTGCCCGGGCGCGCCCATCATGCACTCCCGTGACCTCGTGCACTGGGAGATTGTGAACTACATCTACGACGTCATCGAGGACGATGACATCTACAACCTCCGGGACGGCCGCAACGCCTATGGCAAAGGCCAATGGGCGACGACGCTCCGGTACCACGACGGCACCTACTACGCCCTGTTCGTCGCGAACGACCAGCAGAAGACATACATGTACCGCACGAAGGACATCGTGAACGGTCCGTGGGAACGGAACGTGATCGAGGGTTACTTCATGCACGACGCCTCCCTGCTGTTCGACGAAGGCCGCCTCTGGGTGGTCTGGGGCAACGGCAACCTGAACCTCGTGGAACTCGAGCCGGACGGCAGCGCCGTCAAGGCCGGCGCGGAAGCCGAGCTCCTCATCGAATCCCCGCGCGAGGGCTGGAACCTCCGGGCGGAAGGGGCGCACTTCTACCACATCGGCGACTACTATTACGTGCTGGAGATCGACTGGCCGCGGGACAAGCCCCGCACGGCCACGGTTTGGCGTAGCAAGGACATTCACGGGCCGTACGAGTCCAAGGTCGTCCTGCAGGGCACCCTGGGCGGCCGCGGCGACGGCATCGCGCAGGGTCCGATCGTCGAGACGCAGTTCGGCGACTGGTACGCGGTCCAGTTCCAGGACCACGGCGCCGTCGGCCGCATCCCCTGCCTCCAGCCCGTCACCTGGGTGGACGGCTGGCCGATGATGGGCGAGAACGGCGTTCCGCTGGAGGAAGTGACCGTGAACCTGCCGGCGGAAGGCCGTGACTACGTGTGGGACAATGACGAGTTCGACGGCGACAAGCTCGCCCTCGTCTGGCAGTGGAACCACAAGGCGCCGGAGGGCTGGTCGCTCACCGAGCGGCCGGGCTGGCTGCGGCTGCGCGCCGCGCAGGCCACCGGCCTCGCCGACGCCCGCGGCACGCTCACCCAGCGCACCGTCGGCCCCCGCTGCATCAGCGAGACTTACCTGGACGCCTCCGGGATGAAGCCCGGCGACGAGGCGGGTCTCGCCGCGTTCCAGAGCGGCAACGCCCGAGTCGGCGTGCGCGTCGATGCGGACGGCCAGCGGTTCATCGTCGTGCACCGGAACGGCCGCTCCTTCTCCCGCGGCGCGGACGGCAGGCGCGTCTTCGAGAACATCGACGAAGACCTCGCCGTCATCCCGCTGGTGGGCGACGGCCTGTGGATGCGCATCAACTACGTCTTCACCCCGCAGGAAGAAGGCGAGGAGGCCGACACCGCCATCTTCAGCTGGTCCACCGACGGAAAGGAATGGATCGCCGCCGACTACAAGCTTCCTATGCGCTTCACGCTGGACTACTTTACCGGCTACCGGAGCGCTCTTTACCACTTCAACACCCTCGGAGAGGGGGGCACGGCGGACTTCGACTGGTTCCATCAGTGGACCTACTAGTTTCCGCGCGCTACTTAACCTACTACATATCAATCATTTATACAAAACTCCCTGGTGCGGATGCACCAGGGAGTTTTCCATAAGACGCCTACCAAATAGCAATTAATTTGCTATATTTGTAAAAATAACCAATAGCATGAAGCGGATCCTCTCTTTCTCCCTGGCTATCATCGCCTTCCTGCCCCTCCTGGCGCAGAATCCCATCATCGGCACCTCCTTCACGCCCGACCCGGCGCCCTATGTGCACGGGGACAAGGTGTACCTGTTCGTGGACCACGACGAGGACGACGCCGTGTACTTCAAGATGAAGGACTGGCTGCTGTACAGCACGGAGGACATGGTGAACTGGACCTACCTCGGCGCGCCCGTATCGACGGCCACGTTCCCGTGGGCCTTCCAGGGCGACCGCGCCTGGGCTTCGCAAGCCGTGGAGCGGAACGGGAAATGGTACTGGTACGTGTGCCTGACCGAGGCGGCGACGCGGGGCGACGCCCTCGCCGTGGCGGTCGCGGACCGGCCCGAGGGGCCCTACACCGACGCCATCGGCGGGCCGCTCGCGACCGGCTTCTCGTTCATCGACCCGACCGTCTTCATCGACGATGACGGCACGCCCTGGCTGTTCTGGGGCAACAAGGGCTGCTGGTACGGCCGCCTGGGGGACGACATGGTCTCCTTCCCGGACGGCTGGAAGGAGGTCCCCGGCTTCCACGACCCCGCCTGCTTCGGTCCCGAGTCGATGAAACCCGACTGGTCCGACGGCGGCAAGGAAAAGATGATGGTGGGCTATGAGGAAGGCCCCTGGCTCACGAAGCGGGGCGACACCTACTACCTGTCGTATCCCGCCGGCGGCGTGCCGGAGCACATGGCCTATTCCACGGCGAAGTCCATCCACGGGCCCTGGACCTACCGCGGCCGGATCATGGACGAGGCGGAGAACAGCTTCACCATCCACGGCGGCAACATCACCTTCCGCGGGCACGACTATATGTTCTACCACAATGGCAAGCTGCCCAACGGCGGCGGCTTCCGCCGGTCCACCTGCGTGGAGGAATTCACCTTCGGGGCCGACGGTTCCATCCCCTTCATCCCCTTCACGGAAAAGGGCGTGGAGCCCCTCCAGACCCTGAATCCTTATGTGATGACCCAGGCCGAGACGATGGCCGCCTCCTATGGGCTCAAGACGGACCGCACCGCCGGCACCCGCCACTGGGTGACCTCCGTCCACAACGGCGACTGGCTCAAGGTCCGGAATGTCGATTTCGGCGACGAGCCCGCCGTCCTCGTGTCGCTGGAGATGCTCAACTTCAAGAATCCCGGCACCGTGGACTTCTACCTGGACGAGCTGGGCGGCCGCCCCGTCGCCTCCGTTCCCGTCAATGGCGAGAACATGCTGGTCAAGGCCTCCGTCTCCCCGCGCGCAAAGGGCGTGCACGACCTGTACCTGATGTTCCGCGGCGGCGACGAGGAGCTCTTCGACCTGGACTGGTGGGTGTTCAACCACCACCTGAACATGCCCATCATCCAGACCAAATTCACGGCCGACCCGGCGCCGATGGTCTACGACGGCACGGTGTACCTGTACACCACGCACGACGAGGACGGCGCCCAGGGCTTCCAGATGTTCGACTGGCTCCTGTACACCTCCACCGACATGGTGAACTGGACGGACCACGGGGCCGTGGCCTCGCTGGACAGCTTCGAATGGTACGACGGCAAGAACGGCGCCTGGGCCGAGTGCGTGGTGGAGCGGGACGGCAAATTCTACATGTACTGCCCCATCCACGGGCACGGTATCGGCGTGCTGGTCGCGGATTCGCCCTTCGGCCCCTTCAAGGACCCGATCGGGAAACCGCTCGTGTGGCAGAAGGAGCACTGGGAGGACATCGACCCGTCCGTGTTCGTCGATGACGACGGCCAGGCCTACATGTACTGGGGCAACCCGCACGTGTACTGGTGCCGGCTGAACGAGGATATGATCTCCGTCGATGGCGAGATCCACCGGATCGAGTATCCCATCGACACGTACCAGGAAGGACCCTGGTTCTACAAGCACAATGGGAAGTACTACCTTGCGTTCGCGTCCACCTGCTGCCCGGAGGGCATCGGGTACGCGATGAGCGACTCCCCCGTCGGGCCTTGGAAGTCGATGGGCGCAATCATGGACCGCACCTGGCGCACCCGGGGCAACCATCCCGGCATCATCGAGTTCAAGGGCCAGTCCTACGTGTTCGGCCTCAACTACGACCTGCATCACCTGGAAACCTTCAAGCACGCGGAGCAGCGGAGCGTTTCCGTCGCGCCCATGTACTATGAGCCCGACGGCTCCATCCGCAAGGTCCCGTACTGGCTGGACAACGTCGTGGAGCAGGTCGGCACCTTCGACCCGTTCCGCAAGGTGGAAGCCGAGACGATGGCCTGGGGCTACGGCCTCAAGACGGACGTCGTGGAGGGCCGTGGCATCGTCCTGCGGGACATCGACGAAGGCGAGCACCTGCTCCTGAAGGGCGTCGATTTCGGCAAGGGCGCCAGCAAGTTCATGGCCTGCGTCGAAGGTCCCGCGACGATCGAAGTGCGCCTGGACGCCGTCGACGGCCCGCTCGCCGGCACGCTGGTCGCGAAGCCCGGCAAGGCCGGCTTCCGCGAGGCGTCCTGCCGCCTCAAGGGGGCGACAGGCGTGCACGACGTCTATTTCGTCTTCAAGTCCGGCGGTTTCCGCTGGGACTGGTGGCGGATGTGGAAATAAGACAGAAACAAAGGATATGAAGCGTTCATTTCTTGTTCTCGCGCTGCTGCTGTGCGCCGCTGCGCTGTCCGCCCAGCCGGCCCGGCGGGGCGCTCCGAAGATCAACGACGACCTCAGCGTCTCCTTCCAGGTGACGGCTCCGCAGGCCCGGGAAGTGGGCGTGGACATCTGCGGCAAGGTGTATCCGATGGTCCGCGAGGGCGAAGGCCCCTGGCGCGTCACCACGGATCCGCTGGAGCCCGGTTTCCACTACTATTTCCTCGTCGTGGACGGTTTCCGCGCGAGCGATCCGGCCAGCAAGCACTATTTTGGCACCGGAACGGACGCCAGCGCCATCGACATTCCCGAGGCGGGCGTGGATTTCTACCTGGACAAGGACGTGCCCCGGGGCGACGTGCGCCTGGAGCGCTACTGGTCCCCTTCCCTGAAGACCTGGCGCACGGCCTGGGTCTATGTCCCGGCCGAGTATGCCAGCAATCCCCGCAAGCGCTACCCGGTGCTGTACCTGCAGCACGGCGGCGGCGAGGACGAAACCGGTTGGACCTTCCAGGGCAAGACGGACATCATCCTGGACAACCTCCTCGCCGAGGGCAAGTGCGAGCCGATGCTCGTCGTAATGGACTACGGGCAGGCGGGCGATTTCGCGAAGATCCTCCTGGAAGAGACCATCCCGATGGTGGACAGCCGCTACCGGACCCTCACCGACCCGAAGCATCGCGCCATGGCCGGCCTGTCGTTCGGCGGCGGGCAGTCCTGGTCCATCGGCCTGAAACATCCGGAGGTGTTCTCCTCCATCGGCATTTTCTCCTCCGGGATGTTCGGCGGCGTGGGCCCTGGCGCCTATGCGCCGTTCTCCGTGGAGAGCCAGCTGCCGGAACTCCTGGCCGATCCGGCCGCCTTCAACGCCGCCCACGACGTGTTCTATATGTCCTGCGGCCTGGGCGATCCCCGCATCGAGCACACCCGCAAGGCGGCCGAGGCGCTGAAGGCCGCGGGCGCGAAGGTCCATTTCACGGCCTGGCCCGGCGGCCACGAATGGCAGCCCTGGCGAAAGTCCCTGCATGAATTCGTGCAATTACTGTTCAAATAAGATTTCTCGACTACGCTCGAAATGACAAGATGATGAAAAAGATGGTTTTGATCGTGGCGACCGCGCTCGGCCTGTGGGCGTGCGCCAGCGTCCCCGGCCAGGTGAAAGTGACCGGCGGCACCATCCAGGGCCTGGTCCTGGACGACATGTGCGTGTACAAGGGCATCCCGTTCGCCGCCCCGCCCGTGGGCGAGCTGCGCTGGAAGGCGCCGCAGCCCGTCGTGGCGTGGGACGGCGTCAAGGAATGCCAGACTTTCGCGCCCAACCCGATGCAGGGCAACGGCGAAGGGTGCAGCGAGGACTGCCTGTACCTGAACGTATGGACCCCGGCCAAGAGCCCGAAGGAAAAGCTCCCCGTGATGGTCTGGATCTACGGCGGCGGCTTCGCCGGCGGCGCCACGTCCTACTATGACGGCGCGCTGCTGGCCCGGAAGGGCGTGATCCTCGTGAGCGTCGCCTACCGCGTGGGCAAGCTGGGCTTCCTGTCCCTGCCCGAACTGTCGGCGGAGAATCCCGCCGGCGTGAGCGGCAACTACGGCCTGCTGGACCAGATCGCCGGCCTGCAGTGGGTGCAGGACAACATCGCCAAGTTCGGCGGCGACCCGGACAACGTGACCATCTTCGGCGAATCCGCCGGCGGCATCTCCGTGAGCATGCTGTGCGCCTCGCCGCTGGCGAAGGGCCTCTTCCAGCGGGCCATCTCCCAGAGTGGCGGCTCCTTCGGCCCCACCAACCCGCAGTCCTATCCCGGCGAGAACATGCAGACGCTTGCCGTGGCCGAGCAGGCCAATGCGGCCTGGGCCCGCGGCGCTTTCGGCGACGATTATACGCTGGAGCAGCTGCGCGCGGCCGATGTCAAGTCCGTGATGGGCGGCTTCGGCGGCTCCGGCGGCTGGCCCGTCACCGACGGCTACGTGATCCCGGACGACCAGTACAAGCTGTACGAGGCCGGAAAGTACAACGATGTCGACGTCCTCATCGGCTACAACTCCGACGAAGGCCTGAGCTTCGGCTTCTCCTTCGGTGGCGGCAGCCACGAAGACCAGGTGCGCGCCCGCTACGAAGACTACGCCGACGCCCTCCTCGCCGCGTATCCGGTGGAGGCCGACGGCAAGGTGGGCAAGACCGCCCGCGACCTCACCCGCGACGCCGCCTTCGGCTGGCAGACCTGGGCCTGGGCGCGCCTGCAGGAGCAGACGGGCAAGGGCCGCGTCTGGCTCTACTACTTCGACCAGCATCCCGACTACCCTGCGGATTCCCCGCGCTATGGCCAGGGCTCCCCGCACGGACAGGATGTGGCTTACGTCTTCGGCAATCCGGAGGAGGTGCAGCCCACGGACATGGCCCTTTCCGGCTGGATGATGGACTACTGGACGAACTTCGCGAAGACCGGCGACCCGAACGGCGAAGGCCTCCCCGCCTGGCCGCGCTTCGTCAATGACGCTCCGCAGACGATGGTCCTCACAGGAGACGGCTGCCACGCCGCCCCCGTCCCCTCCGAAGCGGCCCTCAAAGTCCTGGACGAGTATTTCGCCTGGCGCCGCAGCCAAGAGTAAGATTCACAATGACTTACACAAAGAGAGGTGCACCGGGCGGTGCACCTCTCTTCTGTTAAAATACTGCGGATCAGCTACTTGGCGATGTCTTTCTCCGCCTTGATGCGGTTCAGGAAGGCGACCATCGCGGAGAGGGTCTCTTCCGTGTACATGTTCATGCCGTGGCCGCCGCCCTCCACCAGGTGGAGTTCGCTGTCCACGCGGGCGTCCTGCAGCAGGCCGTAGAAGTGCGGGGCCTGGCAGCTGGGAACCACGTTGTCCGCCGTGCCGTGGAAGATGCACACGGGCGGGTCGTCCGGACCGATGTAGGTCGTGGCGTTCAGGTATCTGAAGGCCTCTTCATTGCCCTTGAAGGGGAAGCCCATCACGGCCTCTTCGGGGCCATGGTTCCAGGTATCCTCCCGGGCGCCGCAGCTCATGTAGTTCAGGTCCACGGGACCGGACCAGTCGCAGGCCGCGTCGACCGCGCTGGAGCACTGCAGGTTGCCGCCCACATTGCCTTCCAGCTGGGGCTGGTTGCTGGACGTGGCGGCGAGGGAAGCCAGGTGGCCGCCGGAGGAGAAGCCCGAGACCGCCACGAAGGAGGGGTCGAACTTGTACTTCGCCGCGTTGGCCTTGACGAAGCGGATCACACCCTTGATGTCGTGGATCTGGGCCGGGAACTTGGCATCCTGGGAGGAACGGTGGTTCGGGCACACCACGGCGTAGCCTGCGTCGAGCAGGGCGTTCACGATGGTGCCGAGGTCCGCCATTCCCTTGGAATTGTTGGAGAACCAGGCGCTTCCGTAGATGTGGATCACCACGGGATACGTGGCTTTCTCCACCTTCGGAAGGTAGATGTCCAGCTTGTGATACACCTGGCCGTCACCGGCATAATCCACGTCCGCGATCTTCTGGGAGCAGCGGACGTCCACCTTGGGCATCTGGAAACCGCCGAAGCCCGTCGGCTGCGCGAACAGGCCGAGGGCTCCGAGGGTAAGGGTAAGGGACATAAGAAGTCTTTTCATCGATCAATGCTTTTTCAAATCCCACTTGCAATTATCGTTCCCGAAGTCGAATTTTGCAAGACCGGGGGTGCTGTCAGCCACGGAAACAAGACAGAGTGGCAGGTCGCAGCCGGGGATTTCCTTGGGCATGATGCGGTAGGTGCCGTCGATGAGCTGGTCGATGCGCCAGAGCTGGTTCGCCGCGCCGGTGAATTCCTCGACGGTGGTGAGGGTCGCACCCTCGGCGGCCGCCAGGGCCCGGTTGGTGCCTTCGATCACAATCTTGACATACGGGCCACCGAGGAAGCCGCCCGCTTCGGGAACGGCCTCGATCGTCCACTTCTGGTGCGGACGGGCCATGTAGTCGCTGATACGCACAGGGATGTCACCCGCCGGCCAGTCGGGAGCGACCTCCTCGAGCTTCTGGCCTTCGAGCTTGGTGACAGGCTGGTCCTGGCCGCGGCCGAAACCGAACATGCGCATGCCGCCCTGGGCGCGGACGAAGTCCACGGTCAGCTCGAGCGCATAGCCGCGACGGCGGGACAGGATCTTGTAGTTGCCGTCCTGGAAGAGCTCGCCGGCTTCCGGCCAGCCGTTCTTCCACAGGATCGGACGGATGGCGAGGACGCTGCGGCCGCTGCGGTCCAGGTCGGCCTCCCAGTGGAAGGACATCTTCTCCACGCCCGGTTCTTCGATGTAGCGGCCGAAGTGGCCGGCGCCGAACTGGCGTTCGTCGGCGGCGACGACCATCTTGCCACCGCCGCGCAGCATGTCGCGGCCCATATTGTCCAGGAACGGGCCGGTGGGCTTGCGGGAACGGCCCACCACGATGTTGTAGGTGGAGTTCACGCCGTCGCAGCAGGTGCCGTGGGTGCCCAGCAGGTAGTACCAGCCGTCATTGTAGATCATCACGGAAGCCTCACAGTCGATGGCGACGTCCACGGCCTTGTTGCCGGGGAGACGCGCACCCGTCTTGGGATCGAGCTCGACCATCCGGATGTTGCCGAAATAGGTGCCGTAGGTGCAGAACAGGCGGCCGTCGGGATCCATCAGGAGGCCTATGTCGATGGCGTCGCAGTCTTCATCCACCTCCGAATGCGCCACTTCGATGGGCTCGGTATAGGCGAAGTCCGGGGAATTCGGGTCCAGGGTCTTGTTCCACATCGTGAGGATCCGGCCGGCGTGACCGCCGCCGAGACCGCCGCCCGTGGCGCTGTAGCCCACGAGGTACCGGTCACCGATCTTGATGGCGTCCGGGGCCGCGCCGCCGCCGGGACGGACCGCGCCGCTCTCCCAGGTCCAACCGTCGGCGGAGATCAGGCCGCCGCCGCCGGTGCCGAAGGTGTAATACTTACCGTCACAGAACTGGATCGTGGACGGGTCGTGGATGTAGGGAGCGCCCACCTGGGCGGCTGCGGAGACACAGGCCAGGGCAAGAATGCCCGCGAGAAGGATATTCTTTTTCATGGCTTATTTCGTGCTGAGGGTGATGTTCTTGACCGGGTTGCCCGCCTCGTCGATGAAGCGGACGCAGAAGTCGCTCATGCCGGGGCCGTTGATGACGGCGCCCCAGATCACGTTGCGGCCTTTCTTGAGGGTGAAGCGCTCGGAGGCGACGTCATCCGCCACCATCCGGCGGTCGCCGGACAGGATGACGGCCTCTTCGCCGTTGAGCCACCACATGGACGCGGAGTTGGAGCCGACGGACATGCGGACATTCGGAATGTCCTCCGGGCAGTTCACCACGGTCACGGCCCAGAAGATGACGCCGTAGCGGTCCTCGGTCAGGTTTGTCGCGAAGCGGAAGAGCTTCACGTTGTAGCGCTGGCTGTCGAAGGCGTGCCACTGGAGTTTCTTGACCTTCTTCTCATAGACGACAGGCTCGTCGAAGCGCATACGGGGACGGCCGGCGGTCATATCCACGGGCGGCTGGTACTCGACGGTCACCTTCACCTTGGAACCGTCCTTGGGAAGGACGTCTTCGCGCTGTCCCTTGAAATACGGGACGGCGAACACCTCACGGATGTAGCTGTCGGTGAAGACGGTGTTGCTGCGGTTGGGCTTGCTGATGGGGTCCAGCAGCAACCAACGGCCCAGGAAGCCATCCTTGTCGGGGGTGGCGAAATCCCCGGTGGCGGGGACCATGTACTTCTCGAGGTTGGTCGAGGAGTCGGCGTAGACCGGTTCGTCGGCATTCTGCGCATTCAGGCACAGGGCGCCGGCGAGGGCCGCCATAGTCAAAAGTACTTTTTTCATGAGGTATAAATTAGAGTGTTTTGGTATTTTCATTTCACGGCATAAGGCCCGACGGTGGTTCCGGTGAAACCGCCCGCGACGGCCGTAGAGAGGTAAGAGGCATCGACATTCGCGACAAGCGTGCGCATCGCCCGGCCGTCCACCGCATACCCGAAACGGAACGTTCGCCCGTCGTCGGAGGCGATGCACAGGTCCACGGTGCTGAAGGACTCCGGGAGCGCCTCCCTGGAAAGGGTTTCGCCGCAGCGCTCGAGGGCGATGGCCGGCGCCCCGTCCACGAGGCACACTTTCAGGAAATACTGGTGCCGCTCGTCCTTGTACAGAAGCAGGCCCGCGGCCTCGCTCCCCTCCGGGGCGAAGCGCATCCGCGTGGAGGCGGAGAAAGCGTGGTGCTGCAGGCGGCGCAGGAAAAGGGCCGGCGTCTCGAACCGGGTGGCGCGCATCGGGGAACAGGTCAGTTCCAGCGCCCCGCCCTTCAAGGCATAGAGCCCGTCCGCGGGACCGCGGAGCGTCATCCACGCCAAATCCATCTCGTCACCCGCAAAGGAATCTTCCACGACAAAGTTGCCGAAGGTGGGCGTTTCCTCCACCCGGGTGCCGGGGACACGGACGAGGAAAGGAACCGTCTCCTCCCCTTCCAGGAAGTACGGGAAACCGTCTTCGGACCAACGCACGGGCATCAGGAACGTCTCGCGGCCGAGGTTCTCGAAACCGCCCTTGACGGGCCTGCAGCCCAGGAAAACGCCCCACCACGCCCCTTCCGGAGTCCGTACGAGGTCCGCGTGGCCCGTGCAGGTGACCGGATCCGGCCGGTCGGCCGCGAGATGGCGCTGCGTCAGGATGGGATTCCGGTTCCAGGGCTTGTACTCCCCCATCGGGGTGTCGGCCCGGAAGACCACCTCCGAATGCTGGTCCGAAGTGCCGCCTTCCGCGCACATCAGGTAATACTTCCCGTCGATCTTGTACAGGTGCGGCCCCTCGATCCAGATAGGCTTCGCGGCCGGGTCCACGCCCTTGTCCACGATGATTTTCCGCTCACCGATCGTGCAGTCGTTCTCCACGTCGTATTCCACGATGCGGATCGTGCGGTGGCCGTCATACTCGGGCTTGCCGCCCGGCGCTTCGTCGTTGTTCACGATGTAGGCCCTGCCATCCTCGTCGAAGAGCAGGGACGGGTCGATGCCCTGCACCTGCGGCAGCAGGATCGGCTCCGACCAGACGCCGAAAGGGTCCTGCGTCTTCACGAGGAAATTGCCCGTGCCCACGTTCGTGGTGATCATATAGTACGTCCGGTTCGCCGGATTGTACTTGATGTCCGGGGCGTAGATGCCGCCGCTCGTGCGCTGGCGACCGAGGCCCGTCAGCTGCGACGGGCGGTCCAGCACGTGGCCGACCTGCTTCCAGTTCACCAGGTCGCGGCTGTGGAAGAGCGGGACGCCCGGAAAATAGCTGAAGGTGGACGTGACCAGGAAATAGTCTCCCTCACCGTTGGTGCAGATGCTCGGATCGGAATACCAGCCCGGCAGGATGGGGTTGTACACCACATCCTTCGCAGGCAGCGGATGCGCCTGGTACGCCGCGTCCCTGCCCTCATACCGGAAACTCTCGAAGATGGCCACCCCGGGAGAAACGGCCGGCTTGCAGGACGCGAGCGCAAGGCCCGCGGCCAAAGCTGGTAGAAGTCCACGCATCGTCAGTTACTCAAAGGAAATCCAGTCTACGTCGAGGTCCTTGGCGTCGTCCACGATGAGCTTGATGTTCTGCATCCCCGTGAGCGGGGTCTCGAACGGAAGCTTCACTTCCTTCCAGTCCTTGGAAGCCGGAAGGTCGAAGGTACCGACGATCTTTTCGTCCCGGGTCTGGAAGGAGACCTTGGACGGCGCCGCGCTGCGGATCCGGAAGATGGCCTGGGTCGGCGCGGTCTCTCCGAAGTTGATTTCGTCGTAGCGGACCCAGGTGTTTCCGCGGGCGAAGTGGATGTAGAAGCCCTCGAAGGGATTCGCCGCATCCAGCAGGTCGTCATACACGCCATAGTGGTAGACGGCGCTGTAGCGGTCCATCTGGATGTGGTCCGTGGCCTTGGTCTCGCCCACGCCGCGCAGGGTCGGGGTGACCTGCTCGATGGTGCCGTCCGGGAGGAAGGAGATCTTGTCGATGCGCACCGAACGGTTCTTGTCGAAGTTCGGGGAATAGTCGTTGTGATGGTAGAACAGGTACCACTGGCCCTTGTAGTTCACGATGGAATGGTGGTTCGTCCAGCACTCGTTCTGGGAACGCTCCATGATGATGCCCTTGTACTCGTAGGGGCCCATCGGGTGCTTGCTCATCGCATAGGCGAGCACCTCGGTGTTCTCCTTCACGTACGGATAGGTCAGGTAGAAGTTGCCGTCCTTCTCGAAGGCGAAGGGGCCCTCGGCCTGGCGGCTGGGCAGGCCCTGGAGGCAGTTGACACCCACCATCTCCATCTCGCGGTTGCCCCACTTCATCGTGGTCTTGGGGTTGTCGTCAGCGAGTTTCGTCATGCTGGGATCGAGCTTGGCGCAGCGGCCGTTGCCCCAGAAAATATAAGCGTTGCCGTCGGAGGCCTGAAGCACGCAGGGATCGATACCATTGATGCCTTCGATGGGCTCCGGCTGCGGAACATACGGTCCCTCGGGGCGGTCGGCAATAGCCACGCCCACCGCGAAACCGCGGCCGACCTTGGATGCGTTCGGGAAATAGAAATAGTACTTCCCGTCCTTCTCGACGCAGTCGGGCGCCCACATCGAATAGCCCTCAGGATTGCCCCAGGGCACGTTTTTCTGGTCCAGGATCACGCCGTGGTCCGTCCAGTTCACCAGGTCCTCGGAGGAGAAGACGTGGTAGTCTTCCATGCAGAACCAGCGGCGTTCGGGCTCCACCGGGCTGATGATGTCATGCGAAGGGAAGAGGTACACTTTCCCGTTGAAGACGCGGGCGGTGGGGTCGGCGGAATACAGGCCCTTGATGACGGGGTTCTGGGCGAAAAGGCCGCAGGAGAGAAGCAAAGCGGCGATGGGGAGGATGAATCTCTTCATGGTCGTTTATTTCTTGAAGATATGGGGGATGAATTCGTTCAGGCAGCGGCGCCAGGTGAGCCACTCGTGGGCGGTGCCCGGGGACTCGTAGTACGTCGCGTTGATGCCGATATCGTTCAGGGACTTCACGAAGCGGTCGGCGCCGAAGTTCTCCTCGGAGCCCATGCCCATGAACAGGTAATGGACCTGCTTGTTGAACTTCGCGGCATCGGCGAAGGCGCCGTCGTACAGGGTCTTGAAATCGGTGCCCGGCATATTGAAGATCGCGCCGCTGAAGGTGCCCATCCAGGCGAACTTGTCCAGGTTCGTGAGGGCCACGTCGAAGGTCTGGTGACCGCCCCAGGAGAGGCCGGCCATCGCGCGGTTCTCGCGGTCCGCCTTCACGCGGAAGGTCTTCTCGATGTACGGGATGATCTCGTCGAGGAGGATGGGATAGAAGGAGGCGCCGAAATCGGCCATCGTCTCGCCCTTCTTGGCGCCGAAGCCGTAGCCGCAGTTGCCGTAGTCCATCACCACGATCATCGGCACGGACTTGCCGGCGGCGATGCTGTTGTCCAGGATGTTGGCCATGTGGCCCTGCTCGTGCCAGCCGCGCTCGTCCTCGCCCATCCCGTGCTGCAGGTACAGCACCGGGTATTTCTTATTACCCTTCTCATATTCGGCCGGGGTATAGACATAGCAGGTGCGGACCGCCTTTTCGATCTCGCTCCAGTACTGGCACTCGCGCACCTGGCCGTGCGGGACGGCCGGGTTGAAGGTGTAGTACGCGGCCACTTCCGGCTTCTCGGGAATCTCGATGCCGCTCGTCTGCTGGCTGCAGCCGTAGAAGGTCTCGCTGTTGGGGTCGTTCACGCGGACGCCGTCCACCAGGAGCGCATAGTAGTGGAAGCCCACCACCAGCGGGTCCGTCGTGCCGGTCCAGACGCCCTTCTCATCCTTCGTGAGGGGATATTTCTTGTTGCAGATGTCCACCTGCACGTCCGTCGCCGTAGGCGCGGCAATCTGGAAAGTGGCGCGTCCCTCGGCATCCACGCAGGGATACTCCTTGGTGGGGACGTTGGTGGAAGCGGGGGTCTGCGCAAAAGCGACGAGGCTGGCGGCGAGCGCCAGGGTAAGGGTCAGTATCTTTTTCATTTGAAGAATTTTTGCAAGGTTTCGTTCAGGTAAGTGCGGGCGTTCATCCAGGTATGGCCGCCGCCGGTGTTCATATCCTCGTGCTTGATGCCCTTCTTGTCCAGGTACTCGCGGTTCTCCACGACCTGCTTGTACAGGAAGTCCTCGGAACCCACGCCGTACCACACCAGTTTGAACCGGTCATTGATGAGGGCGGGATTCTCGCCGTACTGCGGGAAGCAGGTGTCCATCATCTCGGGCGTGAGGTAGGCGCTGTAAGACGCCAGCCAGGCAAACTTCTCGGGGTGGCTCAGGGCGGTGAAGAGCGACTGGCCGCCGCCGCGGGAGAAGCCCGCGATGGCGCGGTGGTCGCGGTCGTTCACCGTGCGGAAGGACTGCTCCACATACGGCATGATGCATTCGGTCATTTCTTTCGCGAAGACCTCGTACATCTTCGTCGCGGCCATCGACGCGGGTTGGGGCGTGGAGCCCATGTTGCCGTACGGCATCACGACGATCATCGGCTCGGCCTTGCCGTCGGCGATGAGGTTGTCCAGGATGGTGTTCAGCTTGCCCACCTTGAACCAGGTCTCCTCGGTGTCGGTGGTGCCGCTGACGAGGTAGAACACGGGATAGTTCTTGCCGGAAGTCTCATAGCCAGCGGGCGTATAGACCACCAGCGGACGCCAGGCGTTCAGGACGGACGAGCGGTACTGGCAGTACTGCATCTTGCCGTGCGGGACGTCGCGGACGCCGTACGGGACGCCCTGGGACGCCTGCGGCGCCGGCGCGCCCGGACGGCGGAAGGCAAACCCCGCCGGGATTTCCACCAGGGAGGCCTTGAAATTCTCGTTCGGGAAGAGGTCCTTGTTCAGCGGGTCGGCGATGGCCGTGCCATCGACGACAAAGTTATACGGATAGATGTCGCGCTTCTCCGGCGTGACCGTGAGGGTCCACAGGCCGTTCCGGCCCTTTTTCATGGGCATGGGCTCTTTCAGGAACTGGCTGGAGAGCAGCACTTCCTTGGCGTTCGGAGCCTGGAGGTTGAAGGTCACGGCTCCCGCCATGCTCACGAGCGGAGAGGCGACCGCGTTGGAATGATAGTCCCCCGGCGCTGGCTTGTACGGGATGCCCCAGATCTTGAGCATCTCCGCGGCGTAGCGGCGGCCGAGCTCGCGGTAACCTGCGGCGGTAAAATGCAGGAAATCGAAGTTCTGCGGGCAGCCGTCGGCCGGGATGACATGGGCCGTGGGAATCACGCGGGCGATCGTGTCGATGACGGCGTTGTGCGCGGCGCAGGTGCCGCCGCGGTCCGCCGCGACCACCTCACCCACGAGGAGCGGCACGTCCTCGGCATTGAGTTTCAGGTCTCTCAGGAGGTTCTCATAGACGGTCTTCACATCGGCCGGCCACTTCGGGTCGCCGGTGTTCGTCTCGCCCTGGTGCATCAGGATGCCGGAGATGACGCCCTTCTTCTTCGCGATCTTGCCCATCGCGACCAGCCGGTCGTACGGATGGCCGTCATAGGCCGCCAGCATGGGCTTCATCCACTCCGGAGCCGTCTTCGCATACTCGTCGATCCGGTCCGGCAGGAAACCGTCGATGCTGATGCCGCCGATGGCGACGTGTACGATGCCCACCTTGTGGCCTTCCGGCAGGTTTTCCAGTAGGGTACGGCCGAAATAGTCGACCGGCGTAAGTCCGGTATTCTCGCGGCAAAGCGGCGGCAGGGCCTTGTACCACTTCCCCATCTTGCGGGATTTATCCGAGAAATTCACAGCCGACAGATTCAGGAAATTGTCGGACACTCCGACGGAATCCTGCGGCTCGATGCGGGCGTTGCCCTCCATGTTCGACTGCCCGAAGCAGAGAAAGATATGGAAATTCTTGTCTTGTGCGGTTGCGTTCAGTACGGTCAGGGCGGCAACCATTGAAAGAAAGAGCTTCTTCATGGGTGCAGTGTGTTGTGTTTGGAACCCGGGTCGGGTATCACCCCGGCCCGGATTATAAAGAGGTTGTCTATTCCCAACCAGGATTCTGGACGAGGTTCGGGTTCTTATCCATCACAGAGGTCGGGAAGGGGAAGAACTCGTGCTTGCCCTCCTTGAAACCGACCGTGTAGTTGGCGTCGAGCGCCTCGTGCGTGCTGAGGCCCGCGCGCTTGCGGATCTCGTTCACGGCCCAGGCGCCCGGGCCGGTCGGTTCAAATACCAATTACCAAGTCAATCAGACTAATTGTTCAGGGATTCCCAACCGAGGACGTCCTTCAGTTCGGGGTTGCCGTTCTTGATGTCGCGCGGGAACGGGAAGTACTTGTACTTGTCCTCAAAGTTGTTGAAGTTCACCTTGGTGTACTCGGTGAAGAGCTTGTGCTCCTTCTTGAAGTTGGGCTTTCCTTCGATGAAGTACTCGTCGTAGACGATCGGAACGTGGGAGTGGATGTTGGACTTGTTGAAGATCTTGTCAAGATCCACCTTGCCCTGGTTGGACCAGCGGACCAGATCCAGGAAACGGCAGCTCTCGAACCACATCTCGTACTGCTTCTCCTCCATCACGTCTTCGAAGGTGAGCTTCGAGGAGATCTTGCCGGAACCGGAACGCTGCTGGACATCGTTCAGGGCCTTCAGACCCTTCGCCTCGTCACCCGAGCCGATGCAGGCCTCCGCATAGAGGAGGAGCGCCTCGGCGTAGCGGGCCACGTTGAAGTTCTTCTGGTTGGAGCCAGGGCCGAGGCCGCTCACGTTGTCGGAAGGATACTTCTTGCCGCCGGTGAGGATTGCCGGAGGGTTGATATAGACCATGTGCTTCCACTCGAAGTAAGGACCATGGCTGTATACGCCGTTCGCGGAAGAGATGCCACGCTTGGGATCAGCCTTCTTCTCCGCGAGGGACAGATCGATATGTTTGCCTTCCTTGTCGAAGTCGGAGGCCCAGTCCATCTCGTAAAGCCACTCGTCCTCGGTGAGGAAGCAGGCCCTACGACGCGGGGAATTGCCGTCGTGCGCCAGGAACTTCTTCGCGAAGTCTTCCTGGATGGCACCGCCGTTCCAGCCCTGGAAGCCGTCGTGCACCTGCGGCTGGGAAGCCAGCACGTCAGTACGCCAGCAGAACACGTTCGCCACCATCCAACGGCCACGGAGAATCGGCTGACCGGAGCCCCAGGGATTGTTGGTGAAGTTCGGGTCCTCGAGGAAGTTGGGCTCGAAGATCTTCTCGGAGTTGCCGTCGCCGGCCACGTGGAAGTTCGTCCAGAAATCCTCGGGAGGAACCAGGGCGTACTTGCCGCTGTTGATCAGGTCACCCAGATACTTGCGGGCGGTGGCGGGATCGTTGTTGAACATGGCGGCCTTGCCGGCGACGAACTGGGCGAAGCCCTTCGTCATGCGGGCGGTGGCGTCCTTGTCGGAGGTGCTGGCACGCTCGGGCAGGAAACCGGAGTTGATGGCCTTGTCGCACTGGGCGATGACCCACTCCAACACTTCCTTCTGGCTCTTGGCCTGGTAAGGCATCTCGTCCGGTTCCAGGAGGCGGTCCAGGATGGTCGGGCAGTTCCAGCCCAGGGCGAGCATCATATGGAGGTACGCGCGCATGACGCGGGCCTCTTCCACGCACTGCTTCGTGAAGTTGCTCTCGAACTTCGGGGCCGCTTCGGCGCGGTTCTCCGTGGAGAAGTTGGAGATCACCATGTTGGCGTGGATCACGGAGGTGAGGTAGCGCTGATAGGCTTCCTTCAGGGTGCCGTTCGCGTTGTCATAGCGGAATTCGCAGAAGACGCGGAAGTCCTCGTGGTCGGCGATGTGGCCGCCCGCGGCGAGGATGTCGTCCGCGGAATAGTTGAGCATGACCTGCTCGGGGTTGTCGATACCCTGGGTACCCGCCACGTTGGTGAGGAAGGTCGCATACATATCGGCCAGGGCGGCCTGCGCATCAGCATCGGAAGCGTAGAAATCACCGAGGCTAACGACGCCCTTCTGGGGGATGTCAAGCAGCTTCTCGCAGGAAACAGCGAAGAAGGAGAGACCTAACAGTATGGGGATGATGATCTTTTTCATATCGTTTCGCATGGTTTAGAAGGTGATGTTGACACCGAGGAGGATCTTCTGCATCGTCGGATAGGAACCCCAGTCGAGGCCGGCACCGGTCGTGTTGTTGGTGGAAGCCGTCTCGGGATCCAGGCCCGGATAGGACGTGAAGGTGAAGAAGTCGTCGAGGGAGACGTAGAAGCGGAGGTTGGAGATGGCGACCTTCCGGGTAATCTGGGACGGCAGGGTGTAACCCAGCTGCAGCTGCTTGATGCGGAAGAAGTCGCCCTTGAACACGTTGGCCGTGGAGGACCAGAACTTGTACTCGCCCATCGTCGCGTTCGGATGCGGGTAGATACCGTTCTCGTAGTTTTCCAGATAAACCTTCATGTGGTTCTTGAAGCCCGTGCGGTGGAGGACCGGGAGGATGGAGTTGCCGCCCACGCCGGCGCCGTACAGCGCGAAGTCGATGCCCTTCCAGGCCAGGTTGACGTTCAGACCGTAGGTGAAGGTCGGGGTGCCCTTGCCGATGTATTCCATGTCGGCGGCGTCCACGTTGCCGTCACCGTTCTTGTCCTTCAACTTGTAGTTGCCGTTCTCGTCGATGCCTTCGTAGACATAGCCGAGCAGGTACCACACCGGGTAGCCCACCTCGAAGGCGGTCTGGATCGGATAGTTGGTGGAGGAAGCGTCGCCGCGGGTGTCACGCTCCTTACCGGCGGCCAGCGAGAGGACCTCGTTGTGCAGGGTGGTGAAGTTCGCGTTGATGTTGTAGCTGAAGTCGCCAATGTTGTCCTTCCAGCCCAGTTCGAACTCGAGACCGCGGTTGAGGACGTTACCGCCGTTGACGGTGGACTTGCTCGCACCGAGCTCGATCGGGATGGTGATGTCGAACAGCAGGTCCTTCGTCTGCTTGTTGTAGTAGTCCATGCCGAAGGTCAGGCGGTTCTGGAAGAAGCGGGCGTCGAGACCGAGGTCGAGCTGTTCGGCCTTTTCCCAGGTGAGGTTCGCGTTCGGGAGACCGTTGCTGTAGTTCAGCGCGGAGGCGAAGGTGGAACCGGTCTGGTCCACATGGTACTGATACCAGCTGCTGCCCACGGAGACGGTGGTGTCGTAGCGGTAGCCGGAAAGGACGGAGATGTTACCGTTGCGGCCCCAGGAAGCGCGGAGCTTCAGGAAGTTGAACACGGCGGGATCGAGGTTGTCGCGGAAGAAGCGCTCGTTCGAGATGGTCCAGCCGGCGGAGAAGGACGGGAAGTAGCCCCAGCGGTTGTTCTTCGGAAGCTTGGAGGAGTCGAACGCATCGGCGCGGAAGTTGGCCTGGAGGCTGTAGCGGTTGTCATAGGACCAGATCAGACGGCCGAAGTAGGCGAGGGAAGCGCTCTTGCCCGGGGAGTTGCTGATGGACTTGGAGGCATCGCTCTTGACATAGCTCAGATACTGGAACTGAGGCTCGTAACCGGAGAGGATGTCGGCGCCGCTGGCACTGCCGGTCACGCTGTCGGAATTGTTCTCGCGATAGGACATACCGGCCATCACCGTGAAGGCGTTCTTGGCGATCTCGAAGTTGTAGTTGAAGAAGTTCTCCCACTGATAGTAGTAACCGGTGCTGGCGGTGGCGGAGATGGAGTAGTTGTCCTGGGAACCGCGGGGACCGATATAATAAGGAGCGGTGTAGCTGTGGCTGGCGCTCTGGGTGAGGCGGTAACCCAGGCGGGAAGTGAAGGTGAAGCCCTTGAAAGGCATGATGTTGGCGAACAGGGTTCCGTTGATGTTGAAACCGCCGTTGGTGCCGTCGGTAGCGTCACGCTTGGCCAGCGGGGAGCCTTCCATGTCGGAGTACTTGGTGTTGGCGAACCAGCCGTTCTCGTCGCTGAAGAAGCGGTAAGGATGGGCGGCCGTGCCGGCCTGCACCTTGTCGTACTGGGTTTTCACGTCGAGGGACATCTCCTCCGGAGTCTTCCAATAGACCGGGGTGAGCGGGTCCATGATGAGCATCTGCTCGAAGGAGGAGGTGTATCCACGCTGGGAGACGCTCTTGGTGGACCATTTTTCGATGGAGTTGTTGCTGCCGACCTGCAGCCACTTGAAGAGCTTGTAATCGGCGTTGACCTGCGCGGTCAGACGCTTGTACACATCCTTGTCACCCCGGACGACACCATTGTTGTATACATAGTTGAGGGAGGTGAAGAAGTGACCGTTCTTATTGCCGCCGGAGAAGCTCAGGCCATGCTGCTGGCTCCAGGTGGGCTCGATGTAGGCGCTGATCCAGTCCTGGTCGATGACACCGTTCGGATAGTCGTCGTGCTTGTAGTCGAAATCGGAAAGGAGGTTCTTCACGTAGCCGGGATACTCCTCGCCTCTCTGCCACTTGCGGGTGTCGTCATACTCCATGGCGACATAGGCAAGCATGTCCTCGCGGCCCATCATGGGACGCTTGGTGAAGTTCTGCAGGGTCGCCTTGCCGGTGTAGCTCACGGTAGCCGTACCTTCGGAACCGCTCTTGGTGGTCACAAGGACGACACCGTTACCGGCCTGCGCGCCGTAGATGGCGGCGGAGGCGGCGTCCTTCAGGATCTCGATGGACTCGATCATGGAAGGATCCAGATACTGGATGCCGTTGACCTGGAGGCCGTCCACGATGTAGAGCGGGGAGATGTTGCCGCCGTTGGAGGAGTAACCACGGACACGGATGTCGGCGCCGGAACCCGGAGCACCGTTCGTGATGACGTGCACACCGGAAACCTTGCCCTGGAGGGCGGCGGCCGCATCGGTGGTGGACTGCTTCTTCAGGTCTTCCGCACGCACGGATGCGACGGCGCCCGTGAGGTCGCTCTTCTTCTGGACGCCGTAACCGATGACGACGGTCTCGTCCAGGAATTCAGTGTTCTCCGCGAGGACGAAGCGGAAGGTGGTCTGGTTGCCAATGGCAACGGTCTGGTCGGCATAGCCGATGCAGGACACGTTGATGTTGGCGCCAGCCGGGACATTGAGACGGAAAGCTCCGTTCACATCAGTCACGGCACCAATGGAACTGTTGCCTACGACGACAACGGCGGCTCCGACGACCGGAACGCCGCTCTCATCGACAACCGTTCCGCTGATGGCGCGGTTCTGGGCGGTCGCAACCGTTCCCAGGAGGCCCGCTGCGACGATCATCACAGCGGCGGCCATTCTTGCAAAAAATTGCCTGGTCATAAAAGCGTTGATTTGGTTGGTTAAATTATGGTTGTAAAAAGTTTTGTGCTTATGCAGCCGAGGGCAAATGTACCTTTTTCTATAGGTGGAGACTTTCAAAACGCGACCGAAATCGGAAACAAATCAATCAATTCTCAATCATTTTGAACCCGCCCTCGCCATTTTGGAAGATTTTTAACATCCTATGAACGGATTTTAAAAGATATTTTTGCTACCTTGCGATGCCAAAGAACGAATAATGAAAAGAGCGATTCTATTTGTCATTCTTCTCTCGTCCGTCCTCGCAGGATGGGCGCAGAACAACCATACTGAGTTCCGGAATTTCAGCACCGACGACGGCCTGCCCGACAATTCGGTGCGGGCCATCTTCCAGGACAGCTACGGCCTTATATGGTTATGTTCGCGCGAAGGCATCTGTATGTACGACGGCCTGCATTTCAAGCAGCTGGAGGACCCTTCCTGCGACATCCTGGGCGGCCTGGCGATGAGCCTCGCCGAGGACCCGCAGCACCGGCTCTGGTTCATCACCACGCGCGGCATCGGCTTCCACGACCTCACGACCGGGGAAACCCGCACCGTACACCGCAACACCTCCGGCGGCCTCGTCGGCGCGGCCGACATCGCCGTGGACCGCAACGGGATGGTCTGGTTCGCGAACGAGGACATTTTCTGCTGGGATCCCGCGCGCGAGACCCTCGTGGACTACTCCCCCATCGCCCTGTTCCACAGCAGCACGGTCGAGGCCGACAGCAACGGCACCATCTGGTTCCTCGCCTCAAACGGCAGCCTGTATCGCTTCAACAACATCAGCGGCAACTTCGAACGGATCACCAACGGCGCAGGAGAACGCTTCTCCCGGCAGGATATCGTCTCGGACGGGGCGGGTCATATGTTGTCCTCCGCCCCCGGCGGCGTCGTCCTCAGCACGGACATCTTCACCAACGTCACCACGGTCCGCTACCAGACCGACGCCGGGGAAATCCGGTGCATCGTCCCTGATCGCGATGGATGCTGTTGGCTGGGCACCGACCACGGCATCATCCGCGTGGAGGGCAACCGCTACCAGGTGTTCACCCACGACCGGTCGGATCCTGATTCCATCGCGGGCGAAGACATCTGGTCGATGCTCCTGGACCGCCAGGGGAACCTCTGGGCGGGAATGTTCTACAACGGCCTGTCCCTGCACCGCAACCCCCGGAACCGCGTGTTCCGGCACCTCGGGCGCCGCTCCGGCGGGGACTTGCCCGGAGACATGATCCGGCCGGTCGTCGCCGTGGACGACAGCCACATCCTGGCGGGCGCCGAGGACGGCGGTCTGTCGCTGATCAACCTCACGGACAACTCCGTCGAGGACCTCACCTTCCCCGGACCGGGCGGCGGCATCCTGAATATCCAGGGGCTGTGCCTGGACGGGAACGATCTCTGGATCGCGACCTTCGGTAACGGTGTCTATCGGATGGATTTTCCGAGCCGCAAGATTCGGAAGAACTATCTCTCCGACCTGTCCGCCGCCACGGTCGCCCGCACCCGCGGCGACGACATCTACCTGGGGACGACCGCCGGCCTGTACCGGTACGACCGGGCGGAGGACCGCTTCCAGTCCTGCCCCGAGTTCGGCAGCAGCTTCATCCACACCCTGTACGAGGACTCGCGGGGTACGATCTGGGTGGGCACCTATGGAAGCGGCCTGTGGACCGGGAAAGACGGATACTTCAAACATATTACCCTGAATGACAAGGAGTTCGGGCTCACATCCGACTATATCACCAGCATCCGCGAGGACAGCCGGCACCGACTGTGGGTCTTGACGGAGACGGGCGGCGCCTGCTTCGCCGGACTCGACGAGATCGCCTCCGGGAGCTTCCGGTTCCGGTCCATCTCCCGCCGCAACGGACTCCCCTCCTCCATCGCCTGCTGCATCCTGGAAGACCTGGACCAGGTTCTCTGGCTCACCACCACCCACGGCATCGTAAAGCTCGACCCCGACGACCTGTCCATCCGCGAAATCTACCAGGAGGAGCACGGCAACACGATGAACCAGTATTCCTACGGTTCCGCCTGTTCCACGTCCAGCGGCCGGCTGTTCTTCGGCACGAGCCGCGGCCTGGTCGGCTTCACCCCGCCGGAGCGCACCAACCGGGAGCCTCTGAAGCTGTACATCACCGAAATCTCCGCCAGCGGCCCCGGCCTCAGCTATTCGGTGACCGAGGAAGGGAAATCCACCTTGCACACGCAGAAAGTCCGGCTCCGCTACAAGGACCTCTCCTCCCTGACCATCCGCTATGCCGCCCCGGATTTCCAGTCTTCGCGCACCGGGATGTTCCAGACGGTCCTGGCAGGCAAGCGACGGTCCATCCAGAGTTTCACCTCCAGCGGCGAGACCACCTACACGGACCTCGCGCCCGGGAAATACCAGTTCCGCGTGAATGGCGTGGGCGCCCGCCGGGAAGCCTTCCGAACCTTGGACATCGAAATCCGCCCGCCCCTGTATCGGTCCGTGGCGGCCTTCATCTTCTACGCCCTGGCGGTCCTCCTGGTCCTGGGAATCCTGGCGCGGCAATGGGACCACATCCGCCAGATGCGGATGTCGCGCGAGGTCGAGAAACTCCAGACCGAGCAGCAGAAAGAGCTCTACGACGCCAAGATCAACTTCTTCACGAACATCACCCACGAGATCCGCACCCCGCTGTCCCTGATCAAGATGCCGCTGGACAAGATCATCTCCAGTGGGAACTACACGGAGAGCAACCGGCAGGAACTGCTCACGATGCAGGCCAACGCCGAGCGGCTCCTGAGCCTGACGAACCAGCTCCTGGACCTGCGGAAGATGGAGAAGATGGAGGTGAAGCCCACATTCCTCCCGAACGACCTCGCCGCCCTCCTGCGGAAGACCTGCGACCGGTTCGTCCCGGTGGCGAAGGACCAGCACATCCAGATGGACGTTTCCCTGCCGGAGACGCCTTTCGTGGTGGACTGCGCGGGGGAAATGGTGGAGAAGATTGTCGGAAACCTGCTTTCCAACGCCTGCAAGTACGGAAACGGGCACGTCCGCGTAGCGCTGGAGTCACTGCCGGACGGCGATCGCGTCCGCGTCCGCGTGGACAGCAACGGCGAACGGATCCCTGATGAAGACGCCGAACACATCTTCGAGAAATTCTACCAGGGCAGCCTCGCCCGGCAGGGCAAGGGGACCGGGCTCGGCCTCCCCTACGCCCGGAGTCTCGCGGCCCTACACGGCGGCACCCTCACGCTGGACCGTTCGGTCACCGATTACAATTCGTTCGTGCTGGAGCTTCCCGTCCATCAGGAAGCGACGGTAGAAATGCCGACGGCCCGCGAGAAAGAGGAAGCCGAGGAAATGCCCGCGGCGATGGACAATCTCCATCACACCGTCCTCGTGGTTGAAGACGACCCGGAAATGCGGGGCTACCTCGCAAAAGAACTGTCGGAGCAGTACAATGTCCTCGTGGCTGCCAACGGCGAAGACGCCCTGCAGCTGGTCGAGAGCCAACGCATCGACCTGGTCGTCAGCGACATTATGATGCCGGGCATCGACGGTGTTACCTTGTGCAACAGGATCAAGTCCACGACAGAGTACTGCCACATCCCGGTCATCCTCCTGACCGCGGCCGTTGGGATGGAAACCCGCATCGAGACGCTCCAGGCCGGCGCCGACGGCTACATCGAGAAGCCGTTCGCCATCGAGCTGCTCCAGGCGAACGTCGCCAACCTGTTCAAGAACCGGGAAATCGCGAACCGCCAGTTCACCCAGTCCCCGCTCACCCACTTCAACTCGATGGTGACGGGCGGGATGGACCAGGAGTTCATGGAACGGCTGCACGACATCGTGATGAAGCACTTGGCCGAACCGGACCTGAACATCGAGACGCTGACCACCGAGCTGGGCACGAGCAAGTCCACGCTGTACCGCAAGGTGACGGCGAACACGGGCCTCAACATCAACGAGTACATCCGCGTGAGCCGCCTCAAGAAGGCCGCCGAAATGCTGTCCAGCCAGAAGTACCGGATCAGCGAGGTGGCCTATATGACCGGCTTCTCCTCGCCTTCCTATTTCGCCACCTGTTTCCAGAAGCAGTTCAATGTTTCCCCTTCCGCATTCGTAAAAGGCCTAAAGAGTTGATTATTCGGTATTTTTCCGTATCTTAGTGTCGTTAATACCAAAACTATGAAGCGATACTCCCTTTTTGTCGCCATGCTGCTCGCGGCGGCATGCCAGAGCGAAGCTCCGGACCTGCAACTCAACGACCTCGGCTACTTCGAGCGCCAGGGCGTGAATGTCCTCGTGTTCAGCAATCCGTTCAGCGGCGGATTCAACGACGAGAAGAATTCCGGCATCGAAATCATCCACCACGGGGTGCGGACCGTCCAGGGCGGCGCCGTGCGCCTGAACGTGACGCCGGAGCAGTGGGACCTCGTGCCCACGATGACCTCGCGGGTGGTCGACACGCTCGCGCAGACCATCGAGGTGGGGATGCGCTTCGACTGGTACGACTTCGATTCCCGCGTGGTCGTGGAGCCCAAGGGCAAGGCGGTGGAGATTTCCGTCTGGCTGGACAAGCCTGTGCCCGAAGCGCTCGCGGGAGAAGCGGGCTTCAACCTGGAATTCCTGCCCTCGCAGTACTGGAACAAGGCCTATCTGGTGGACGGCAAGCCCAACCGCTTCCCGCGCTACGCGGTGAGCGACACGAAGGTGCGGCCCAACGCGGAGAAGGTGCGCCAGTTCAAGGGGTATCGGACGTATGACGACCGGGGCACCGGCGAGTTCATCGAGCCGCTGCCGCTCAGCGCCGGCCACGAGTTCCTCCTCGCCCCGGACGATCCGGAGCGGATGGTGAAGGTCGCCAGCGAGAGCGAGATCCGGCTCTACGACGGCCGGATGCTCGCGCAGAACGGCTGGTATGTCCTCCGGACCGTCCTCCCGGCCGGCAAGACCGGCAAGGTCGTCACCTGGACCGTGGAGCCGAACGCCGTCCCGGGCTGGATCCGGGAGCCGAACGTGGGCTTCTCCCAGATGGGCTATGTCCCCGACCAGCCCAAGGTCGCGGTCATAGAACTGGACAAGAAAGACAAGGTGCAGGCGAAGGCTTCCGTCTGGAAGGTGGAGGCCGACGGCTCCGAGCGCGAGGCTTTCTCGGGCCCCGTCAAGGTCTGGGGCGACTTCTTCAAATACAATTACGCGAAGTTCGATTTCTCCGCGCTCACCGAGCCCGGCGTCTATTTCCTGAAGTACGGCGACGTCCGCACGGGGAACTTCATCATCGACCCGTCCGTCTACGACAAGATCACCGTGGCGACGAGCGACGTCTGGATTCCGGTCCATATGAACCATATGGCGGTCCACGAGGCCTACCGCCTCTGGCACGGCGAGCCGTTCAAGGAAGGCTACCTGCAGGCCCCGCCGTCGACGGACCACTTCGACCTGCACGGACAAGGGCCGACCACGGATACGCGTTTCAAGGCCCTGGAGCTCATTCCCGGCCTGAACGTGGGCGGATACTTCGACGCCGGCGACTTCGACATCGAGACGGGCTCCAACATCAGCGTGGTAATGAACCTCATCACCCTGTGGGAGCGCTTCCGCTCGGAGCGGGACGAGACGTTCGTCAGCGAGGAGCAGCGCTACGTGGAGCTCCATCGGCCCGACGGCGTGCCGGACATCCTCCAGTACATCGAGCACGGCGTCCTGAACCTCGTGGCGCAGGCCGAGCAGATCGGCCACATGGCCCAGACGCTCTCGAACTCGGTGCTGGACAACTATCACCACCTGGGCGACGCGGCCGGCATCACGGACGGCCTGCACTACGACCCGCGCCTGAAGCCGTACCAGAAGTCGGCGGACGGCAAGTCCAGTGGCACGCCGGACGACATGTGGGCCTTTACGAGCCGGAATCCGGGCCTGGACCTGCAGGCGGCGACGATGTTCGCCGCGGCGAGCCGTGTCCTCGCGGACCGCAATCCGGGTCTTGCGCAGCGCGCCCTAAAGCAGTCCATCCGCCTGGACGAGGAAGCCACGAAACTGATGGCCGCCGACACCTCCGGCCGGTTCCGTCGCCGCAACCAAGGCAACAGCTTCTCCACCGCGCTCCAGCTGTACGTTTCCACGAAGGATCCCAAGTATCTGGAGCAGTTCACCGCCGGCGTCTGGCCCGCCCTGGAGCGGATGCCCATGGGCGCCATCGGCGCGGCCCTGGACGCGATCCCGTACCTGGACGACGACTATAAGGAGAAACTCCGCCCGTATGTGGAGAAATACCGCGACTACATCCTTTCGCTGGAGGAGCAGAATCCGTACGGCGTGCCCATCGGCCTGGGCAACTGGGCCGGCGGCGGCCAGGTGACGGGCTTCGGCACCACCGTGTGCAACGCGCACCGGCACTTCCCCGACATCGTCGGCAAGGAACACATCTACAAGGCCCCGGCCTGGCTCTTCGGCTGCCACCCGTACCACAACTACTCCTGGGTGGCCGCAGTCGGCGCCGCCCGCCCGAAGCAGGTCTTCTACGGCAACAATCGCGCGGACTTCTCCTTCATCCCCGGCAACATGGCCCCCGGCCTGCTCTTCCGGCAGCCGGACCATTTCGAGAACTACGACGACTGGCCCTTCCTCTGGGGTCAGAACGAAGGCACCATCGCCGGCAACACCGGCTACCTCATCTGGGGCGAAACCTTCCGGAACACCCTATTTGAATAGGGCGCGGTCGATGCCCCAGCCCATCTTTTCGTAGCCCTTGGCGTTCAGGTGAAGCCAGTCGCGCTGGTAGAGGAAGGCGGGGTCGAGGCGGTCGGGCTGGGCGGGGTCGGCGACGAGACGGTCGAAGTCGATCACGCCGTCGAAGACGCCGCCGGTGCGGATCCATTCATTCAAGGCGACGCGCCCGGCCTCATGGTCCGGGGAGTAGTAGCCGTTGCCCTTGACGGGTGTGACAGTGGCGCCGAAGACCTTGATCCCACGCTCGTGGGCCTCCTGGACGATCCGGGTCCATACTTCCTTGATTCCATCGGCGGTGGCCATCGCATTGCGGCTGCCGCCCAGGTCGTTCGTACCCTCGAAGAGGATGATGTACTTCACGCCGGGATGGCAGAAGATGTCGCGGACGTAGCGGCTCTCGCCCGTAGGGCCGAGACCGCCGCGAAGGATGCAGTTGCCGCCCAGGCCGAAGTTCAGCACGGAGAGGTTCCGCGTAGCGGGATCGGCGAGGAGAGACTTCGATAGCTGGTCCGTCCAGCGGTCCTGGCCGTTCGTCGTCGTGCCGCGGCCGTCGGTGATGGAATCGCCCAGGACGGCGATCGCGGCGCTCTTCCGATACGGCTTCACGTCGATGGAACTGATGGTGTACCAATGGTCTGTCTTCGCGATCGGCGCAGAGAAATCCGTGGTGTAGCCGTCGGCGATGTAGGACGTGGTCCGGGAGCCCGGATGGCTCGTGAGGAGGGTCGACGAGATCCGTCCGTAATGGATGGTGATCGCGAGGTTCATCCGGTCCTCCAGCGGGAAGGCGACCGGGTCGGAGACCACGGACTGGCCCGGGTACATCGTCACGAACGGGCAGCCGTCGAAGGTGAGCTTGACGGTCGTCGCTTCGTCGATTTCAGGCGTGGCGCCCATGGTCTTGGCCACGGCGATTTCCACGCCCAGGATGTCCGTCGGATCCGCGTTGAACAGGTTCGACAGATGCAGCCGGAGGGCTTTTCCGCCGATGGACACCTGCACGATCTGCCGGAAGGAGTTCCCGGCAAGGCCGGGCTCGGGCGGGCGGTTGTGCGGTTCGGCGATCTGCAGGGCGGTAGCCCAGGTCGTGACCCAGTCGCGCGTCTGCGCGAAAACGGGGGTGAGGCCCGCCGCGAGGGCGAGCACGAGCAGGAATTTCTTCATCGCTGGGGAGGTCTTCTGGGGAAACGTCTCGGTTTGACGATGATCGGGTCGCCCGCCTCATCGTGCTGCGGCATGCCCAGCCGGTCGGACTGGATGCTGCGGAAGAGGAGCGAGTCGATGGGAGTTCTCAGCGGCTCCACGCCGGCGAGCAGCGGACGGCCGGAGAAGGTCTGGAAATAGCCCACGCAGGCGTCGCGCCACCAGCGGGCGTCGCTGGCCTGGATCGTGAGCTTCCGGTCGGCCTCCGCCCAGAGGACGGGGCTCACGTACGGCTTCACCTCATTCCAGGTGGCGCGGAAGCCCTCCACGGTCTTGATGCCGCGGTCGTAATGCAGGCAGATCTCGTCCCACAAGTCCTTCCCGGACGACAGCTTGTAGTCCCAGGGCAGATGGTGGAACCACAGCAGGAGGTTCTCCGGGCAGGTTTCCAGGTTGTTATAGGTCGATGCCAACGGCTCGTTGTACTGGTCCACATTGTCGGAGCCCGTGCGGGTGCGGTCGAAGCCGATGCCCGCGCTGTCCGCCTTGTGGTAGTAGGCCGGCGTCCAGTCGGGACGGGCGCCCCGGTCCCACGGCATGGGCCCATAGTGCGTCCCGCCAAACAGGTGGTGCAGGCCCAGCGGCATCTCGTAGTCCACCACGGCCTCGCGGGAAGCCATCAGGATGTCCTTCACGGGCTCCTGGAACTTCTTCGCGAACGCCTTCTCCTTCATGCCTTCCGGCTTCAGGAACGTCTGGCGGACCCATTCGTCGGCAATCTGCTCCGCGCTCAGGGTCGGATTCCAGGCGAGGCGGCCGTAGGCGTACCAGTTGGCCTGGGCGAACACGTAGCCGCAGAAATTGGGATCCTGGCCCGTGTTGGCGACGCCGGCGATGCCCGTGAGGTTCTTATACACGGGAGAGCCCTCGCCGTGCTGGTACGTATCGGCCTGGAGGCATTCCTCCCAGGTCGTGCCGTGGAAGGCCAGGTGGTTGGAGAAGCCCAGGTACTCCTGCGTGACCTGGAACTCCATCATCATCTTCGTCTTCTCCAGCTTGCCGAACAGCGGGCTGAAGGGCTCGCGGGGCTGGAAATCCACCGGGCCGTTCTTGACCTGGATGATGACGTTGTCCGCGAACTGGCCGTCCAGCGGGAGGAACTCCTCCACGGCCTGGTTCGCCCGGTCGGGACTCGTGGGCGCGTACACAAAGGCGCGCCACATCACGATGCCACCGTAGGGCGCGACGGCCTCGGCCAGCATGTTGGCGCCGTCCGCGTGCGTCCGGCCGTAGTCCTGCGGGCCGGCCTGGCCTTCGGAATTGGCCTTCACCAGGAAGCCGCCGAAGTCCGGGATCGCGGCGTAAATCTCCGCCGCCTTGTCCTTCCACCACTGCCGCACCTTCGGGTCCATCGGGTCGCCGCTCTTCAGGCCGGAGAGCGCAATGGGGCTGGTCCATTTGATGGACAGGTACGTCTTGACGCCGTATTCGCGGAGGATGTCCGCGATCTTCGCCACCCGGGCGATGTGCTCCGCATCCAGGATCAGCGGGTTGGAATTGACATTGTTCAGCGCGGCGCCGTTCAGGCCGATGGACGCGCACAGTTCGCCGTAGTGGCGGATGCGCTCCACAGGGATTTCCGGCGAGGTCCACTCCCACATCGACTTGCCCGCATATCCGCGTTCCACGGAGTCATCCAGGTTGTCCCAGTGGTTCAGGAGCCGGAGGTCGTAGTACGGCTTCTCCTGCAGGTCCAGGCCCGGGCCGGCCTGCCCCAGCGCTTCCGCGCGCTTGAGGGCGTAGACGCCGTAGCGGAGGCCCGCCTCGGAACCGCCGTCGACGTGCCGGACGCCGTCCGCGTCGTAGATGTGATAGCCTTCCGCCGGGAGGGCGGGGTCGATGCCCGCCGCCACGGAGGCGAGGACTTCGTCATAGGAACGGCCGGCGGCGAGCCAGAGGTCGGTGCCGTCCTGCGCCACGGGCTCAGGCTGGCTGCAAGCGGCGAAAAGGAGCCCGGCGAGGGCCCAGAAAAGATATTTACGCATATTTTTAGGGTTGTTTCTTACTGAAAGATTTCGCTTTCCGCCTCGAACATCCGGCGGGCATCCTTGACGGTCATGCCGGTGGAGGCATTCCCGAGGTCCGGGACGTTGAAAGACTTCAAGTTATAGACATAAAAGCGGGCGGATTTCTGCGGCAGGACGAACGGCTTGGTCGTGCGCCCGTCCGCGTCCAGGTGACAGAAATAGGGCTTCCCGTACTGCCCGTCGCCCCGCTTGCTCGCAAAGACGAACCAGCGGCTGTTGGAGGACCAGCTGTGGTAGGAGTCGGACTTGTCCCCCTTGATTTCGTCCATCGGACGGATTTCGCCGGTCTGAAGGTCCGCCAGATACAAGGTGCATTCGGGATGGAACAGCGGGAAGGTGCCGTAATCAGCCACGGTGAACATCAGCCAGCGGCCGTCCGGAGAGACCTTCGGATGGCAGACGGAACCGTTGTTCGTCCGCGCACTCCAGACCGTATCCACCTGCTCGCCGATGAGTCCGGTCTCGGGGTCGAAATCGGCCCGGACGAGGTCGTAGAGGCATTCCTGGACGTTCTCGGGCAGGGCCACCGAGTCCGCCACGCAGTAGTAGACCGAACGCCCGTCGGCCGAGAAGCACGGGAACGTCTCGAACTTGTCGGGCCGGGCCACGTGCGGGACGTTGATCATCCGGTTGTTCTCGAAATCCGCGACCGTCAGGTCGGACCCGGTGTCGAAGACCTCCATCCGCATGCCCGTCAGGGTATGGAAACTCGGCAGGATGATGTTGGTGGAGAACACGCCGAAACGGCCGTCCGGATGAAGTTCCCCGTATACGGTGGCGGAAAGCATGTCATCGTTCTTGAGCGAGAGCTTCCGGAGCTTGCCGTTCTGGTTCAGGATGCTGCCGCCCCGGGGACCGCGGATGTAGTAGAGGGAATAATCCCCGCGCGACTGTCCATGGACATGGCAGTTCATACAGGCGTTGTCCGTCACCCGGTGGTCGCAGAGGACCGTTTCCTCGAAAGTCTCGACACAGCGCTCCCGGATCGAGACCTCGTTGTACATCTGGTAGGACGGTTCGATGAGGCGGTAGGTCAGCCAGCCGTCCATCGGATCCTCGCTCACGAAAATGGACCATTGGTCGGAAACCTTCTGTCCGTTCACGACGGCCTCCGCCTTCACCGTGACGGTCTGGCCGGCCGCATCGGCCAGAAAAGCCTTCCATTGGCCCAGGCGCCATTCCACCTCGGTCCCTCTGAGCATGACGGACTTGTCCCCCAGGATGAAGGTCGTCCGCGCATGCCGGACCTCCGGCATGGCATACCGGAAATTGAGCGGAGCGATGCCGGCCGGAATGGTGACCTCCTTGTAGTCCGGATAGATCACCAGGGGACCCTCGCTGCCATCGACGGCGGTCACGATGTCCGGCCCGCCGCAGCCAGGCAGCGTCTGGCAGGCCAAAAAGGCGAACAAAAGGTATAAAATCTTGTTCCTCATGGGTTATTGCTGCTTGTTCATCGCTTTCAGGTAGTAGTACCAGTAGGTGTTTTTGAAGGCGCCGGGATTCAGGCCGAAGCGGTTCATCCGGTCGGAAACCGAGAGATCCATCCCGTAACGGGCGATTTCGTCCGGCGTCAGCCGGCCCTGCAGGGTGAGCCAGAGGAGAACGGCTTCCTGATAGAGACGGCCCTTGATCATGTCCGGGGTGAAATCCTGCATGAAAGCGTCCAGGTCATAGGTCAGCAGGTCGTAGCAGAGCAGGTAATTCCGGGCGGCCGCATTCGTCGGATCGGCCTCCAGCAGCCCGAGCAGCTGTTCCCGGGGACGGTCCAGCTGGTGGACGATGTCCTTCCGCGCCAGCTTGGCACGGGCGTCGGACAATTGCACGCGCACGGCCTCGTCCTGGCGGCCGGGCATCATGCTCCGCGCCCACTTCCCGTAAAAGAGCGTCTTGCCGAGGATGGTCAGGTATTTCATCGCCGCGCCATCCTCCCCCGAAATCAGGTTCACGCGGGCCAGGCGCACCAGATAACGCGCGCCGGTGTGCTTGGGCGACGCCTGGAGCGAGGTGATGGCGCTCTGTTCCGCCACTGTCATGTCGCCCAGCTGGAACCAGGCTTCTCCCGCCATGGCGTTGGTCATGACGGTCTGATCCGAGGAGGCCGGGAACAAGAGCGAATAATGATGGTTTTGCGAATGGTCGAAAAGATCGTCGCCCAGGCGCCCTTTCATCGCAAGGGCCAGATTGTAGCAATAGCTGGCCTCTTCCGTGTACAAGTCCACCTTCGACAGCTGCAGGACCTTGTCCCAGTGCTCCCGACACGCTTCCGTATCCAGCCCGAGCACCCGTTCGTATTTGAACTGGGGTACGCTCCAGGCTTTGCCGTATACCTTATGGACAGGAGACCCGAAGGCCCAGATCCCGCAGCCGACCAGCAGCACGGCCGCCATCGGCTTGAGCCAGGCGTTCTTGAACTGCAGCGCCAGCAAGACCAGGGAAAGCAGCGCCAGCGTGGCCACCGTATAACGGGTCAAGTAAAGATTCCCCGTTTCCCGCAGGAAGGACCAGGCGAAAAAGAGCGTCGCAATGCCCAGGGACGGCCACTTCCCGAGGAAATGCCGGCAGATCCGGAACACCACCACGCCGATCCCCGTCAACAGCAGGGCCACGATCAGCGACGCCGGAACGGCGGCCAGGAAGAACTGTTCCAGGAAATCGGCCATGAAACGCCCCAGAAAACCCATTCCCCGGTAAGTTTCGCGGATATGGACACCATCGAAGAGGAACAGGTTCTGCTGCTCGCGGCGCATCAGGTGATACGGGTAGGCGAACAGGAAAAAGGACCACGATCCCAGGAAAGCCAGGACGGCGGCCACGAGGCCGGTACGGAACGGTGACTCTTTTGTATGCATTATGCAAATATGCGCATTATTTCGCAGTTCTCAAAAGCAGAAGGGGCGGCCTCGTCAGGTCGCCCCTTCATCCCAACCATAAAGTATTCTAACCAACCACTGCCGTGTTATTCAAGCCAGTAACCGGGCGTCTGGTACGCCTTCTTCTCTTCTTCCGACATCTGCATGGCGTTGATCTGGCCCTGCGGAATCGGGTTCATGTAGTTGAGCTCGATGATGTCGCGGGTGAGCGTGACGGGCGTGTGCGAGGTCTGCGTCTCCGTGATCGTGTAGTTCAGCGCACGCTCGAGCCACTGCTGGGTGCGCGCCAGGTCGAACCAGCGCTTGCCCTCGCCGTAGTATTCGCGAAGCATCTCATCCAGGAGGAAGTCGATGGTCACGGGATTCGGAGTCTTCGCCGTCAGTTCGGCGCTGAAGTCAGCGCTGTATTTCTGCTGCTCGTTGTTCTTGAACTCCCACTTGCCGGCGCGCGAACGGATCACATTGATCAGGTCGTAGGCCGACTTGCCCGCCTTGGCGGTGGCGCCCTTCACCTGGGCTTCCGCGGCGATGAAGTACAGTTCGGAGAACTTGTAGATGATGTACGGACGCGTGCTGCCCACATTCGCTTCACCGGCGCCGGCAGGAGAGCCCGTGTTGGTGCGGTACGGTCCCTGTTTCCAAAGGCCCGGATAGGTGAAGCGGTTGATGCCGCGCAGGTCGATGACATAGGAGTCCACGCCCTCCTTGGCGCCGAAGCCCTGGGAGACGAGATTACCGGTCAAGTTAGTGGGATACGTCACCGACTCATCCACATACGGAAGGAAGACCAGGAGAGGCTCCTTGACGCCGATGTGGTTGCCGTGCGGGCCCACCACCCATTCGGTATCGGCGCCGAACTGGTCCCAGTTGGTGCGGTAAATCCAGGTGAAGGTACCGTCGAAACGGGAGTCCTTGTCGATGTCCGTAAAGGTATGCAGCGCTTCGTGCGTAGGTGCCAGACGCGTCCAGGGACGACCCAGGAACTGGCTGTCGGTACGCTGCATCGGGGTCGTGGCTTTGCCGGTATTGTCGTTGACCGTCGCGGCAGAATAGTTCCACTGGTGGAACCAGCAGACGAAGTTCGTTCCCTGGTCCCAGCCGGTGACAGGCGCGCCGTTGTACTGCTCGGACTTTTCGGTGCGGTCGGAGTAGAAGACCTGCTCCTTGTTATAGTCGTTGGAGCCGAGGGACACTTTGTAGAAGGAGGATTCCAGGCCGTACGGACCGGGGTTCTCGATGCCCTGGACGGCCAGGTCATACGCTTTCTGGAAGTAATTCCTCGCATCGCCGGCGTTGCGGGTGCATTCGGGATAGGTAGGAAGTCCCTTCGGGTTCTCCAGCCACCAGGCATAAGTCAGGTAGGCGCGGGACAGGAGAATGCGTACGGCCGTCTTGGACAGGGCGCCGCCGATACGGGGCTTGTCAGGGATGTTCTCCAGGGCGTACTCCAGATCCGGGAAGATGCACTTCTTGTACACTTCCTCGACGGTGTTGCGGGTCGAGACGCGGACGGCGCTGGTATTGAAAGCCAGTTCGCCGGAGCCCAGGTCGAGCGGCACGCCTCCGAAGATGCGGACCAGGTCGAAATAGTAGAAGGCGCGGAAGAAACGGGCCTCCGCAATCAGGGATTCCGCCATGCCGGCCGCCGTCGCATTCTCGATGATGCCGTTGGCGGTATTGATGTAGGTGAAATTCCAGAAGCCGGATTTCGGGCAGTTGTCGGCCGTCACATGGGCGCCGGTGGAGAAGTCGTTGCCCCGGAAACCGCTGTTGGAGAACGTGGTTTCGTCGGTAGCCGCTTCAAGGTCGGACCAGGTGTACGGATCGCCGTACACATCGCGCAGATGGGAATACAGGGCGGTCAGGCCGCCTTCCACGCCGGCGGGCGTGCTGAAATATCCGGGCGTGAAGATGGTCTTCGGATGCTCCTCAAGAATCTTGTTGCAGGAAGCGGCCAGGACCAGCATACCGCCGAGAACCAACATGAAGTTGAATATCTTTTTCATATCGTTGCGCTGTTAGAAAGTCAAATTGATACCGAGCAGATAGTTGTGCGTCTGCGGAGTGCTGTTGGAGAAGCTCGCCATACGGCCGGAACGGGCGTTACCCTGGTGGATGAGACCGGTTTCGGCGGTGAAAGCGGAGTAGATCACAAAAGGATTCTGGGCGGTGAAATAGACCCGGAGATTGCTGACACCCATCTTCCTGAACACAGGCAGGCGGTGCATGGTGTAACCGAGCGTGATGGTCTGGATCTTGGCGTAAGTGCCGTCGAACATACCCATCAGGGACGCGTACTTGGGCGAGTCGGTGACGATCGTGGAGCCCGGACGCGGGTATTTGACGTTCGGTTTCTCCGGCGTCCAGTAATCGACATCGATCTGGCCGCGGCGGCCGCTCATCAGATTGTCATAGCCGGTGTGCAGCGAGGACGTGAAGATACCGCCGGCCTGGAAGTCGCCGATGACGGTCAGGTCGAGATTCTTCCACGCGACGCGGGTGTTGAAACCACCCATGAAAAGGGCCTCGGCGCTGTACGGGACCTGGTCGTTGGAGTTGATGGCGCGGGTCGGGGAACCGTCGGCATTGTAGTCGCCATGGTACTTGACCTTGATCATACCGAGCGATCCCTTGTAACCGGTGACCGCATCCACATTGCTGGGCTCGAGGATGTCCATGTACGGATCACCCTCCTGCCAGAGGCCGTCATATTCATAGTCATAGATGCACTGGAGAGGATAGCCGACGAACCAGCGGTTGCCCTTGTCCTCTTTCGTGCCGTCCGCGAGGGCGACAAGCTTGTTCCGGTTGGCGTAGATGTTCAGGCCGGCTTCCCAGCGCCAGTCACCGCGTTCGATGAGGGTGCCGTTGACCGTGAATTCAACACCCCGGTTCCGCGTGGCGCCGATGTTGGCGGTGGTGCGGGAAACGCCGGCCGAAGCGGGCAGGCTCAGGCTGAGCAGGATGTCCTTGGTGTCGACGCGATAGTACTCGAAGGTACCGCGGAGACGGCCCTTGAAGAAGGAATAGTCCAGACCGAAGTTCCAGGTGTTGGAGTACTCCCAGCCAAGTTCGGTGTTGGGAAGCGAAGAGACATAGTAGCCGGTGGCGTACTTGTCCTCGTTGAAGTTGTACACCTTAGTGGACAGGGATCCCAACGTGGAATACGGCGACACGGCCTGGTTGGAAGTCACGCCGTAGCCGACGCGGAGCTTCAGCTCGTCGAGCCAGCCGCGGGTGCCCGCCATGAAAGGCTCGTTGTGGATGTTCCAACCGACGGAAACGGCCGGATAGGTGTGCCACTGGTGGCCGGGAGCCAGGCGGGAGGAGGCGTCCGAACGGACGGCCGCGGAGATCATATAACGGTCGTCAAAGGTGTACATCAGACGGGCCATATAGGAAATCAGGCCGAACTGCGTGTAGCTGCCCGGGTTGACCTTGATGTCGGAGGCCAGGGCTGAGCCGATGTTGTAGTACTGGAAGAGTTCGTTCGGGATGTTCTTGCCGTTGAGGCTCTGGCCGTTGGAAGTGGTCTGCTCGGCGGAATAGAGGGCCACGAAGTTGACCCGGTGCTTGTTGGCGAACAGGCGGTCGTAGCTCAGCAGGTTCTCGACGGTCCAGTTGGAGCTCTCGCTGAAGGACCAGGAGGCGGAGTTCGGAGACGTTTCAGTCGATTCGCCGACACCCTGACCCGTGAAGGAGCCTCCGCGGCTGCGGCGGTAGTTCAGGCCGACGCTGATCTTATAGGCGAGGCCTTCGATCCACGGGAAGTTGAATTTGAGGAAACCGTTGTTATAGGTACTGACCGTGTTGGACTCGCTGTTGTAGATACCGGCGGCGGTCAGCTGCTCGATCCGGTCGCGGTCCATGATGTACCAGTTGGCGTCGATCGGCATGTTGACACGGTACTTCAGGGAACCGTCCTCGTTGTAAGGGTTGACGAGCGAGGAGAGCTGGAGGTTCAGGCCGACCTGGTTACCGGTATTGGCGCCGTACTGGGTCCGGGTGGAGAACCCGACCTGGAAGTATCTGCCGATCTTCTGGTCGATGCTGCCGTTCAGCGAGATGCGGCTGTACGCCTGCGTGGGCACGGTCGCGTGATCCTTGAAATAAGAAGTGCCAAAGCGGTAGCTGCCGCCTTTGGTGCCGCCGGCGACGCTCACCTCGTAGTTCTGGGTGTAACCGTTCTGGAGCACCATGTCCTGCCAGTCCGTGACCGTATCGTCCGATTCGTCGAGGGAATTCGCATACTTCCCGGCCATCTGACGGAGACGGACGTATTTCGCGCCGGTCATCATCGGATACTTGATCGGAGTCTTCAGGGACGCATAGGAGTTGAAGGACACCACCGGGGCCTGGCCGACCGTTCCCCTATAGGTACTGATCAGGATGACACCATTGGCGCCGCGGGAACCGTAGATGGCCGTGGACGCGGCATCCTTGAGAATGTCGATGCTCTTGATGTCATTGGTGGAGATTTCCGTCAGGCTTCCCATGAAAGGAATGCCGTCCAGCACGATGAGCGGGTCGTTCGACGCGGAGAGGGAACGCTCGCCGCGGATACGGATGGTAGCGGACTCGCCCGGTCGGGAAGAGGTGGACTGCATATCCACGCCGGCGACACGGCCCATCAGGGCATAGGAGACGTCATTGGCCGGAACCTGGCGCAAGTCGTTGCCGCCCATGGACACGATGGAACCGGTCACATCCTGGCGGCGGGCCGTACCGTAACCGATGACGACCGTGGCTTCGAGCTGCTCGGCATCATCTTCGAGGACGATGTCGATCCGGCTGCGGCCCTGGACGGGAACGCGGATGGTGGTGTAGCCCATGCAGGAGACCTCGAGAATTGCGGAGGATCCCGCCTGGAGGGAATACGTACCATCGACGCCCGTGACGGCGCCGTTGGAAGAATCCACGACCATCACGGCCGCGCCCGGGACAGGCGCACCGCTCTGGTCCGTGACCGTACCGCTGATGCGGACGTTCTGCGCCAGGGCGAAGAGCGGGAGCATCAGGCCGGCTGCCACGAATGCAAGCGTTTTCTTTAGGTTAAATCGCATAGTGAAAAAAATTAAAAGTTGATTGATTTGGTTGTCGGTTTGCGTTTTTGCAAATGTATCATCTTTACAAACGATTGAAACCGAGGGATGTAACAATAGTTGTCGTTTTTGAACCATGGCTCTTGCGAGACAAAAAGAATTTGTATTTTTGTAACAGATGAGCCAAAAATGAAGATGAAACGATTTTTGCTTCCGGCCGCGCTCCTTCTGGGCGCTTTCCTTCCGGCGGCGGGCCAGAACGCCCGCCTGTACCTGCCGGAATTAGGCCTTCCCAACTCGCAGGTGAACCGGATCTACCAGGACCGCACCGATTATATATGGATCTGCACGGAAGGCGGACTGGTCCGCTTCGACGGACTCCGGTTCGAGACCTACCAGCACGACCGGGAGAGTGCGAACTGCCTGTCCAGCTCCTCCGTCATCGACATGGTCGAAGACGGGCGGGGCACGAAGTGGATCGGGACGGCCGCCGGCCTGGACATCCTGGACTCCGAATATTCCTCCTTCACGCACTTCGACCTGCACCGGAATCCGGATACGCCCGTGAATCCATATATCGGGCGGCTCCTGGAGGTTCCGGCCGCGGGGACCCTGATCGTGGGCACGGGCGGCGCTGGCGTGTTCGTCATCGACAGTGAAACCCGGCAGGAACTACCCGAGAAACGGGAAACCGTCAACCGGACCCTGCACACGGATTACATCCATACCCTGTTCCTGGACGCTTCCGGACGGCTGTGGATCCTCCCGGGCGACAGCAAGCCCGTCGTCCTGGACGCCATCACCCTGGAGCCTGCGAAAGGGCTGGCATGGAGCCCGGAGCTGCAGAAGGCCGGCGACCTGCTCCGCGTCAACGACATGGCCGAAGACCCGGTCACGGGCGACATCCTGCTAGGAAGCACGGAAGGCCTGCTGCTGCTCAAAGCCGGTTCCGGCCTCATCCGGAAGGCTTCCGGGCGCCGGGCGGCCACGACCGTCGGCGCGTCCGTCATCTTCGACTCGCAGACCGCCTCGGGGGAAGAGCGCCTGTTCCTCGTCGGGAACGAAGACGGCGGCCTGCTCCATTTCGACACGGAAACGGAGGAAGTCCGGACCGCGCTCGTCTCGTCCATCCGGCAGGAAACCGGCAACTGGAAAGCCACTTCCAGCCTCCGGGACTCCGAAGGGAACCTCTGGCTGGGCCTGTACCAGACCGGCGTCCTGGTGGCGCCGAAATCCCGTTTCGGATTCTCCTACATGGGATTCAGCACCCGCGGGATGCCGGGCGAGAACAATACCGTCGTCACGGACGTCTATGAGGACGGCCAGAACCTGTGGGTCGCCACGGACGGCGGCGGCCTGTTTTGCCGGCCGGCGGCCGGCGGCCGCAAGCGGCAGGCCGAGCGCGTGTTCACGCGGGACAACTCCGCCCTCAACAACAACGCGATCCTCACGGTGACCGGCGACCGGTACGGCACCATCTGGCTCGGAACCTATCTGGGCGGCCTCTACTATATCGAAGGCGGTGCCACGCTGAAACCCTATCCCTACGCGGACCAGGTGGGCACGGACCGGATCCGGACGCTCGTCTACGACCCGGCCCGGGACCTGCTGTACGTGGGCACCTCCGGCGCCGGCCTCACCGTCATCGACGCGAAAACCCGGAAACCCGTGGCCCGGCAGGTGGACGAGGACTACCGATGGATCAGCGCCTTGCACCTGGATGCGACCGGCCGGCTGTGGGTAGGCAGCTACAACGGTCCTTTCTGCTACGACCCGTCGCTGGACCGGATCATCCCCTTCAGCGGGACCGCCGGGAACGACCTCCCGCCCCGCATCTACGACATCTGCAGCAGCGCGGACGGTTCAATCTGGTTCGGCACCGAAGAGGGTCTCTTCCAATGGAATGAAACGGCGCGGGAACTCCGTCGGTACACGCAGGAGGACGGCCTCTCCAACAATGTGATCCGCGGAATCCTGAGCGCCGACGGCGGCGATATGTGGGTCTCCACGTCCAGCGGCCTGAACCGGCTCTCGCCGAGAACCGGCAAGGTCACGGTGTTCAAGTCCTACGACGGCCTGCAGGGCAATGAATTCCGCACCGGGTGCGCCTTCAAGGCGCCGTCCGGACGGCTCTACTTCGGCGGCAACGGCGGCCTGACGAGTTTCTCTCCGCTGATGGTGGACAGCGGCGGCGACCGGATGCCCCAGGTCGCGCTGGCGCGCCTGACGATGCTGGACCAGCCCGTCGTCTACGATCCCGCAAAAGGTAGCAACAACCTGATTGACAAGCATATATCGGAAGCTACCCGAATCCGCATCCCACGCGGCGTGGACATGTTCTCGCTGGAGTTCTCCGTCCCGGAGTACACCAATCCGCAGCGCCTGCGGTTCGACTATCGGCTCTCGGGCTTCGAGAGCGACTGGAAAACCGCGCCTTCGCTCCTGCGGATGGCCACGTATACCAATGTGCGGCCGGGCCGCTACCGCTTCGAGGTCAAGGCCTATTTCGACGGCTCGCCCGAAGTCTATTCCGAGCGCAGCGTGGACCTGCGCGTCGAGGCCCCCTGGTTCCTGACCGGTTGGGCCTGGGCCGTATACGCCGCCATTCTCGTGGGAATCATCCTGCTGCTCCTGCATTTCATCCGGCAGCGCCGGCGCCAGGCCCAGGAGAAGAAGGACGCCGAACTGAAGGAGCTGCGGCTGGGCCTGTTCACGAACCTCACCCACGAGATCCGCACCCCGCTGAACCTCGTGATGGCCCCGCTGGGGGCCATCCGGGAAGCCGAACAGGACCCCGTCCGCAAGGACACCTACAACCTGATGTACCGCAACTGCCTGCGTATCAACCGCATCGTGAACCAGCTGATGGACCTGCGGAAGATCGACGCCGGCCAGATGCAGCTGTTCTTCCGCGAGACGGACATCGTCTATTTCATCCGCGATATCATGCAGTCCTTCGGCAAGCTCGCCGAGAGCAAGCGGGTCGACTTCTCCCTGACCTCCGCGCATCCGGAGGAGACGCTCTGGATCGACCAGGGCAACTTCGACAAGATCGTGTACAACATCCTGTCGAACGCGTTCAAGCACACGCCGGACGGCGGGCGCATCCGCGTGGACGTCTCCGCGCCGACGCCCAACCGCGGCGAGCTCCAGGCCGATGTCAAGGAATATGTCCAGGTGCGCATCTTCAACTCCGGCAGCCGGATCGAGGAGGCCTGGATCAGCCACGTCTTCGACCGCTTCGTGCAGGTGAATCCGCACGACGCCAATTCGGGCTCGGGCGTGGGCCTCAACCTGACGAAAATGCTCGTGGAACTGCACCACGGGCAGATTTCGGCCGAAAATGAGGATGACGGCGTGGTCTTCCGCGTGCTCGTGCCCGCAGGAAAAGACCACCTGACCGAGCAGGAGCTTTCCTACACTTCGCACCACAAGGACCTCTATATCAAGTCTCCTTCCGCACAGGAACACGAGGACCAGACGTTCACGCAGGAGGAGGCGCCGGCCGACAAGGCCGCCCGCGCCCGGAAGAGCGTGGTCGTCGTGGACGATGACGACGACACCCGCGAATACCTCCGCAACCTGCTGCGGAACCGGTACAACGTCACGGCCTATTCCGATGCGAAATCGGCCTGGGACGCGGTATCAGGGACACTTCCGGACGCGGTGGTCACCGACCTGGTGATGCCCGGCGAAAGCGGCAGCGACCTGTGCGCCCGCATCCGGGCGAACGACGCCACGCGCCACATCCCCGTCCTCATCCTGACCGGCCAGAACGGCGTCGAGGAGCAGCAGGACGCCAGCGACAGCGGCGCCGACAAGTTCCTCTCCAAGCCCATCTCCGTGGAGCTGCTCCTGAGCAGCATCGCGCAGGTCATCTCCAGCCGCGAGGCGGTGAAGGAGAAGTTCGGCGTCGCGCTGAACTACGACTACACCGGCATCAAGATGGGCTCGGCCGACGACAAACTGCTCCACCGTATCGTGGAGAGCATCCAGAACCACCTGGACGATCCCGATTACGGCGTGGCTTCCCTGTGCGAGGACGTGGGCATCAGCCGCGTGCACCTGAACCGCAAGCTCAAGGCCTTCGGCAAGGACTCCCCCGGCGTGCTCATCAAGACCTTCCGGATGAAGCAGGCCGCCTACCTGCTGGCGAACAACAAGGTCAATGTGTCCGAGGTCGCGTACCGCGTGGGCTTCTCCTCGCACTCCTATTTTTCCAACGCTTTCCGGGAATATTTCGGGATGTCGCCGCGCGAATTCGTGACGCGCATCCAGGAGAATCCGGACGATGCGTCCTTGAAACAAATGTTTGAATAGGGACGTTATTTGACGCTTTTACCTCGAAACAGGTAACATTTTCAACAACGATTGTAACCAAATCGTTGGGGCGGCGCTTTCGTTTTTGTTACATTTGCACTCGAAACAACGAAGCTTCCGCCCATGAACAAGCCGTATTCGTTCCTCCTCGCTGCCTGCCTGCTGCTCAGCCTGCCGGCCGCCGCCCTCGACCATCCGGGCCTCGCCGAACGCCGCCCGGCCCCCGGCCGGTTCTCCCTCGTGGAAAACGGCGTCCCCGCCGCCGTCGTCACGGACCCTGCCGACAAGCGGGGCGTCCTCATCGCAGCGGAGACGCTGCGCGAGGACTTCGCCCGCGTGTGCGGCGTCAAGGCGCCGGCGCAAGGCGCCCGCGTCCTCTACGCCGGCACGAAGGACAGTCCGCTCATCAAGCGCCTCGCGGCGGAAGGGCGCATCGACACGACCCCTTTGAACGGGCAGTACGAGACTTACATCCTGCAGGTGACCGGCGACACGGTCATCATCGCGGGCGCGGACATGCGCGGAACCATTTACGGCATCTACGAGATCTCGGAGCAGATGGGCGTCTCTCCCTGGTATGACTGGGCCGACGTACCAGTCCCCCATAGCACGGACATCTCCCTGACTGCCGGGACCTACACGGTCCCCCAGCCCGGCGTCCGCTACCGCGGCATCTTCCTCAACGACGAAGCCCCGTGCCTGACCTCCTGGGTGAAGAACACCTACGGGACAGACTTCGGCGACCACCGCTTCTACGCGCGCGTTTTCGAGCTCCTGCTGCGCCTCAGAGCCAATTTCATGTGGCCGGCGATGTGGGGCTGGGCCTTCTACGCCGACGATCCGGCAAACAGCCGCACGGCCGACGAGATGGGCATCGTCATGGGCACGTCCCATCACGAGCCGATGGCGCGAAACCACCAGGAATGGGCCCGCCGGCGGCGTTCCAGCGGTCCCTGGGACTACACGACCAACAAGAAGGTCCTCACGCAGTTCTTCACGGAAGGGATTGAGCGTGCGAAAGATACGGAAGACCTCATCACCATCGGCATGCGCGGGGACGGCGACGCCGCCCTGGGCAAGGAAGGCGAGGAAGCGAACTACATCAAGCTCCTGGAGACCATCATCAAGGACCAGCGGAAGATCATCCGCAAGGTGACCGGAAAGCCCGCCGAGCAGCGGCCGCAGGTATGGGCCCTGTACAAGGAGGTCCAGCAGTACTATGACCTCGGGCTCCGCGTCCCGGACGACGTGACCATCCTCCTGAGCGACGACAACTGGGGCGACGTCCGCAAGCTTCCCACCGCGGCCGAACGGGCGCGGAAGGGCGGCTGGGGCCTGTACTACCACGTGGACTACGTGGGCGCCCCGCGGAACTCCAAGTGGCTGAATGTCACGCCTATCCAGAACATATGGGAACAGCTCCAGCTCACCTGGGCCTACGGCGTGGACAAGATCTGGGTCCTGAACGTCGGCGACCTCAAGCCGATGGAATACCCCATCGACCTGTTCCTCGCGATGGCGCGGAATCCCGAAGCGATCACGGTGGACAACCTCGCGGATCACACGCGCACGTTCTGCGCGGCGGCCTTCGGCGACGACCAGGCCGACGAGGCCGCACGCATCCTCAACCTGTACTGCAAGTACAGCGGCCGGACGACGGCGGAAATGATGGACTGGCGAACCTACGACCTGCCTTCGGGCGAATTCCGCCAGGTGCGGGACGATTTCGTCCGCCTGGAGGCGGAGGCCCTGCGGCAGTTCCTCACGCTGAAGCCGGAATGCAAGGACGCCTACCGGGAACTCATCCTCTTCCCCGTCCAGGCGCTCGCCAATATCTATGAGATGTATTACGCGCAGGCGATGAACCTGGCCCTGGCCGACCGCAAGGACCCGGCCGCGAACGCCTGGGCCGACGAGGTCGAGCGCGCCTTCGCCCGCGACGCCGCCCTGATGAAGGAATACAACAAAGACATCGCCGGCGGCAAATGGGACGGGATGATGACGCAGAAGCATATCGGCTACCGCAGCTGGAGCGACAACTTCCCGGCGGACCGCCTGCCGCGGGTGGAGCGCGTCGAGGACACCGCCCCGGGCGGCTACGCCTTCGAGGCCGATCCGCGCGGCTTCACGGCCATCGAGGCGGAACACTGGAACCAGGCCTCAGCGGCCTCCGGCGCGGCCTGGACCGTGATTCCGGACATGGGCCGCACCCTGAGCGGCGTCGCCTTGATGCCCTACACGGTGCCCACGGAGGGCGCTTCCCTCACCTATCACATCCAACTTCCTGAAGGCGTGACGGATGTCAAGGTCCATGTCATCACCAAATCGACCCTGGCCTTCAACAACACCGGTCACCGCTACGAAGTGGACCTCGCGGGACAGAAGCGGACGCACCTCTTCAACGAGCGCCTGAACGAGGATCCGAAGAACATCCATTCGGTCTACTACCCCACCGTCGCGCGCCGCGTCGTGGAGACGGTCTCCGACCTCCCCGCCGCCCCCGGCTGGCAGGAGCTCGTCCTTCGCCCCCTGGACCCGGGCATCGTCTTCGAGAAGATCGTCATCGACTACGGCGGCTACACGCCCCGCTTCCTCTTCGGAAACGAGTCACCTGCCAACCGGTAGCCACACCGGGCCACAAAATAACATACTGATATTCAATTAATTAATTCACAAGAGGTGCACCTTGCAGTGCGCCTCTGTATAGTCATTTAACTGATACTCAATCGTTTAAATACGCAGAGGTGCACCGCACGGTGCACCTCTGCAAAGTTATTCAACTGTTAATCAATCGATTAAGTTTTAAGAAAGGAACTATTCTTTGTACGGATCCAGCCCCGCGCGCTCGCAGAGGAAGAGGTAGAGGGTTTCCCAGGCGGGTTTGCGGACGTAGTTGACGCCTTCGTACAGGAGCGGACGGTTCTGTTTGCCGTTCTGCTCCTCTTTCACCCAGGAGTCCTTGTCGTTGATGCCCCAGATGGTGATGCCGCCGCGCTGGGCGGGCGGGACGATCTCCAGGTATTTCTCGAAGATGAACTTGTACAGGTCGGCCTGAGCGGTCAGGTCGGAGCACTTGATGTCCAGCTCGGAGATGCGGACCATCCGACCGGTGTTCTTGAGGTCCGTCAGGCTGGCGACGACCTTGTTCTTGAGGTCGGCCGTGGCCATGTCCAGGTGCATCTGCGAGCCGACGCCGGTCACCTGCGGATTGCCCTTCACATAGTCGCAGTAGGCCTTCCGCTTGTCGGGGCTCGTTTCCAGGTTGTAGTCGTTCAGGTACAGGACGGCGGTCTTTCCCTTCCGGGCCAGGGCGTCGGTGGCATAGGCGAACGCCTTGTCCACCCAGTCCTTGGTGCTCTTGAAATACCGGCCCCAGACGAAGGCGTTTTCACCGGTGGTATTCCCCGCGTTCCGGAATTCGCCGGCGGGCCAGTCGCTGAAGGTCTCGTTCACGACGTCCCAGCCGTATGCGTCGAAGTGCCCGACCATCGTGTACACCCAGTCGCGGTACACATAGCCGATGGCGTCGTTCACCAGCTCGCCGGAGAGGCTGTTGGTGGCCTGGAAGGCGGGGGCGGCGCGGCGGCGCGGAGCGGAAGCCGCGGAGGACGCCGGCGCAATCCGGATATCGTCGATGTAATAGGTCACCGCCTCCACGCCGCCGTAGAAGGCGAAGGAGAGCTCGGATCCCGATTCCACGGTGTAATCCACGCTCTGGAGCGTCCAGTCGGCGCCCATTTTGGGGAACTGGTTGTAAGTCGAGCTGTAGTACTTCGGAGACCCGTCCCCGCGGATGTCGATCTGGAAATCCGCCGCCCGGCTCGCCTTGGCGTACCAGGAGATCCGGTAGGTCGTTCCGGGCATGACCGGGAAGGCCTTGGTCACCACCTGGATGTCCCAGCTGTCCTTCGCGTAGCCGGAGGAATTGTCCATCTTCAGCGCCAGGGAGCCGCCGTGGGCCGATTGATCCGTCACGCCCACATAGTCAGCGCCGTTCACCTGCACGAACAGGCCGGACGAGGTCAGCTGTCCGGCACCGCCCGCCGCAAGGCTCTCGAAATCAATTCCATCGGCCGTCTGCTCCGGGCCGCTGCCGCCTTCCCCGAGGATGCGGATATTGTCGATGACCACGTCCTTCGACGCGGTGAACCGGAAGGCGAACGCGCCGAGGGTCTCGGGCGTGAACGTCGCCGTGAACTTGCTCCACTCGGACGTCACGCGCGCCTCGGCCTCCTGGCCGTCGCCGGCCGTGGTCTTGACCGTGCCTTCCTTCGCAAGGCTCTTGGCCCAGAACGAGACGTCATACGGCTTCCCCGCCTCGACGGCCGCATCGACCGTCAAGGTGGCGCCGTCGGTGACCGCCTTGGCGGCATAGTCGCCGGCGAAGACGTCATACAGGCTCGCAAAGGCCTCGAACCCGCTGGCGGCGTACCCCTCCAGCGTACCGGCCTCGAAGTTCCAGTTCTGCTGCAGCAACGAGGCGCTGTTGTTCCTGGCGGCCTTGGAAATCAAGTTGTTCAAGTATGTGCGCTGCTGCTGGCTGTGCCAGCCCAGGGTATGCCCGAACAGCTCGGTCCCGCAGTCTTTCGCCCAGTCGGCCATCTGGTCGGCGTTCGTGAAGTTGTAGGCGCCGCCCTGCAGGACGATGGCGTCGTGCTTCATCTCGTTGCCGAAGGTGACGGCGGCGAAATCGCGCTTGAGGATGTTCGCGACCTGGGTATTGTTCCGATACTCCCAATACGTGAACGAGACGCCTAGCTTGAGGCCGGCCTTCGCGGCGACCTCCTTCAGGGCATACTTGTCAAAGTCCACGACCTTGGGCTGGGGCGGGTCCGGGGTCACGGGTTTTTCATCGGGTTTCTCCGGGGTGACGGGGGTCGGTTCGTCCTTTCCACAGGAGGAAGCGGCCGCCGCCGCGAGGACGGCCAGCAGGACGAGGGTCCATATCCTTTTCATTCGCATCATTCGTCTATTACCCTGCAAAAATAGGAAAAAAGACCGGATTTAATATTTTCTGACCTATTTATAGTCTTGTTTTCTGAATGGAAATCGTATATTTGTATTCGGTAAAAACTACAATAACCCGAAATAACACCTTAAACGATATGGCAAACAACGAATCCAAAGGTTTCTACAAGCTGAGCTGGGCCCAGCGCATCGGCTTCGGCGCCGGTGACATGGCGCAGAACCTCATCTACCAGACCATCTCCATCTGGCTGCTGTTCTTCTACACGAACGTGTTCGGACTGGATCCGGGCGCGGCCGCCCTGATGTTCCTCATCGTCCGCCTCGTGGACGTCCTGTGGGACCCGATCGTGGGCACCATCGTGGACAAGGGCAACCCGAAGTGGGGCAAATACCGCTCCTGGCTCATCCTCGGCGGCATTCCGCTCGTGGGCCTCGCCATCCTGTGCTTCTACAACGGATTCAGCGGCTCGCTGGTGTACGCCTACATCACCTATGTGGGCATGTCGATGTGCTACACCCTCGTGAACGTCCCTTACGGCGCCCTGAACGCCTCCCTCACCCGGGACACGAACGAGATTACCATCCTCACCTCCACCCGTATGTTCATGGCGAACCTCGGCGCCCTCTGCGTGAAGTCCCTCCCGCTCATCATCGCCCTCTTCGCCCCGAAGGTGCTGAATCCCGAGACCGGCAAGATGACCGCCGTCTACAACACGCCTGACGCCGCCCAGGCCTGGTTCATCACGATGACCATCTTCGCCCTCGCCGGCCTCGCCCTCCTGATCTTCTGCTTCTTCCAGTGCAAGGAGCGCGTCGTGATGGACGAGAAGGAGTCCGCCAATGTGAAAGTGAGCGACCTCTGGATGGAGTTCGGCCGCAACAAGCCTCTCCGCGTCGTCGCCTTCTTCTTCATCACCGCCTTCGCGATGATGAGCGTGAGCAACGCCGCCGACGCCTACTTCATGACCTTCAACGTGGGCGCCACCCCGCTCCTGACCACCCTGTTCATGTGGCTCGGCACCATTCCGGCCTTCATCTTCATGCCGCTCGTGCCCGCCATCAAGCGCAAGATCGGCAAGAAGGGGATGTTCTACCTGTTCCTCGGCGTCGCCATCGTGGGCATGATCCTGATGTACACCTTCGTGTCCATCCCGGCCACGAAGTCCAACTTCGTCCTCCTGTGCATCGCCCAGTTCGTCAAGTCTACCGGCATCATCACCGCGACGGGCTACATGTGGGCCCTGGTCCCGGAGGTCATCGCCTACGGCGAATACACCACCGGCAAGCGCATCGCCGGCATCGTGAACGCCCTCACCGGCATCTTCTTCAAGGCCGGCATGGCCCTCGGCGGCGTCGTCCCGGGCCTCGTCCTCGCCTGGGTGGGCTTCAACGCCGACGCCACCACGCAGACCCCGCTCGCCCTGCAGGGCATCCTCTGGCTCGTGTGCGTGATCCCCGCCATCCTCCTGCTCCTCGCCATCTGGATCATCTCCAAGTACGACCTCTCCGACGAGAAGATGGATGAAATCAACCGCGAAATCGAAGCAAGACACCTCAACGCATAATTCATTGACAACCATGGCCAAGAAAGTTCAGAAACGCTACCTGCTCCCCGCCGACTACATGGCGGACCCGTCCGTGCACGTGTTCGACGGCAAGATCCATATCTATCCTTCCCACGACTGGGAGTCCGCCGCGCCGGACGACGACTTCGGCAGCGAATACGACATGAAGGACTACCACGTCCTCACCATCGAGGGCGACGATCCGATGACCTCCCCCGTCGTGGACCACGGCGTCGCGCTGGACATCAAGGATGTCCCGTGGGCGCGCCGCCAGCTCTGGGACAACGAGGTGGTGAAGGGCCGCGACGGCAAGTACTACATGTACTTCCCGGCCAAGGACAAGACCGACATCTTCCGGGCGGGCGTCGCCGTGAGCGACTCCCCCACCGGCCCGTTCAAGGCGATGCCGGACCCCATCCGCGGCAGCTATTCCATCGACTACGCCATCCTGCACGACGATGACGACGAGTACTACATGTACTTCGGCGGCATCTGGGGCGGCCAGCTCCAGCGCTACGAGGACAACCTCGCCAAGGACTGCGGCACCTCCTACCCGGCCGACGGCCAGCCCGCCATCCCGGCCCGCGTGGTGAAGCTCTCCAAGGACATGCTCCAGTTCGGCGAGGATCCGAAGCCGGTCGTCCTCCTGGACGAGGACGGCACCCCGATCAAGGTCGAGGACAACGAGCGCCGCTTCTTCGAGGCCAGCTGGATGCACAAGTACAACGGCAAGTACTACTTCAGCTACTCCACCGGCGACACGCACAAGCTCTGCTACGCCATCGGCGACAACCCTTACGGTCCGTTCACCTACAAGGGCGTGATCCTCACCCCGGTCTTCGGCTGGACCACGCACCACTGCATCGTGGAATTCAAGGGCAAATGGTACCTCTTCCACCACGACAGCGGTCCCTCCAAGGGCATCAACCGCCTCCGCAGCCTGAAGGTGTGCGAACTCACCTACAACGAGGATGGCACCATCCAGACCATCGAAGGCCTGGACGACTAGTTCCAGATTGACATCATAAAAGAAGGTGGCCCAGACTTGGACCACCTTCTGTGTTTATTGGACGATCACGAAGCCGCCGTTGCAGGGGATGGCGACTTTCACGGGGCCGCCCTTGTGGGTGCGCGATTCGCGGGCGCCGAGGAAGGTGGCGGCGGTGGTCTGGCGCGGTTCCAGCGTCAGGGGCGCCTTCTTGGCGTGAAGCTTGCGGGCGGCCTTCGCTGTGGCGGGTTCGACGGTATCGGAATACAGCGTATAGGCGCCGGCCGGAAGGTCGACCTCCACGGTGCGGGATTCCGCCGATGCGTTGATGCCCACATAATACCATCTATCGCCCGCGCGACGCGCGAGGACGACGTACTGGCCGGGGTAACCGTCGATGAACTTGACCTCGTCCCACTTCGTCGGCACTTCCTTCATGAAGTCGACGGCCCAGGCGGGGGCGTCGGTGAGGTTCTCGGGCGTCATCGCGAAGTGCTGGACGTAGCTCTGGAAGAGCACGGCCGTGGCGAGGGCGAAGACGTCGGAGGTGCGGCGGATGGAACCGCGGCGGGCGGTATCGTTGAAGGGATTGTAGACCTTGTTCAGGGTGCTGCCGCCGAAGTCCATCGCCGCGACGGTGTTGCGGATGAACGGGTGCAGGGTGGCGCTGAAGGCCTCGCGGTCGCAGCGGTACTGGCCGAAATAGAGGTTCTCGCTGGCGACGACGGCTTCGGCCGAGGCGAAATTGGGATACATCCGCTCCCAGCCGCGCGGCAGGGTGCAGCCGTGGAAGACGCACTGGAGGCCGTATTCGTTGGCGTCGACCAGGATGTCCTCATAGAGCTGGAGCATCACCTGCTTGTCGGAGCCGAAGAAATCGACCTTGATGCCCTTGACGCCGAGCTTCTGGAGCCAAGCCATCTCCGCGCGGCGGGTGACGCTGCGGTTCATGATGTTCCGCGGGCCCTGCGGGGCGTCGTTCCAATAGCCGTTGGAGTTGTACCAGACGAAGAGCCGGACGCCCTTCTCCTTCGCGTACGCGGCGAGCTTTTCCATGTTCTCGCGGCCGATCTGGGTGTCCCAGAGGGCGTCCACGAGGATGGTTTCCCAGCCCATCGCGGCGCTGAAGTCGATGTACTGCAGCTGCACGGGATACGTGGTGTTGTTGTCCATTTTCAGAATCCAGCTCCAGGAGCCGCGGGAGGGCTCATAGACCTGGGAGGCCTCGTATTGCGGCTCCACGACGTCCCAGGCGACGGTGGTCTCGACGATGGGTTTCAGGTCGCGGGCGACGGTGATGGTGCGCCAGGGCGTGCAGCCCGGGATGGCCAGGCCCACGGTGCTCGTGCCGTTGCCGCCGATTTCCTCCGGCATCGGGAAGGCGAGGCGGTAGGAGCCATCGGCGTTGCCGATGAGCCGCCCGCCGCAGTACGTCCCGTTCACGCCGGTCTCGCTGAGGAGCACCCAGCCGTCGTTCCCGTTGCGGAACAGCGCCGGGAACACGTAGCCGTGGCCGTCGCCGTTCTTGCCCAGGGGCTGGTCGGCCTGATAATCCGTCTCATAGCTGGGCGTGGTGCGGGCGAAGCCGGACATCGGCCCCATCATCGGGCTCAGGAAGCCCGTCGTCCCGTCCCGGAACACGTACCCCGTCGCCTCCTCCGTGATGACGCAAACCTTCGTATCCGGCTTCGGCGCGTATATCTGATAGCGGAAAGCGATGTCGTTCGCGCTCACCTGGAAGATCACGTCGATGACGGGCTTTCCGTCCTTCGCGAAGGTGAAAACGCCCTTGTTCGCGCGGTAATGCACCGTCGAGGTCTTGATGGTCGGGACGCTGTAGTCGTCGGCCACCGCCTCCTGGGCGAAGCCGGTCAGGGCGAGGCCGGCGGTGAAGTCGCCGATGTCGGCCTTCAGGCCGAGCGGCGACGGCGCCAGGAACGCCGCCCCGTCATACGCTACGCTGTACGTGGGCATACCGCCCTCGTCCGACACGGTCACCACCAGCCGCCCGTCCGGGCTGGCTACGCGCTCCTCCTTCGCCGCCACCGGCAGCGCGAGGATCGCCAAGCTGAGAATCAAGGCTATCTTTTTCATCATAGCCAAAGATACAAACTTTTTTTCTAAAAAGTGTTGCACGTACACTTTTATTTCCCTATCTTTGCAAGTGTAGTTTGAACACTTGCTAAAGCCAATGGCCGAACAAGCCTATTACAGCGTACACCCCAAGTTCCACGCGGCCGTGGACTGCATCATCTTCGGATTCGAGGAAGGTGAGCTCAGCCTGCTGCTGCTCCAGCGGAATTTCGAGCCGGCGAAGGGCGAATGGTCCCTCGCGGGCGGGTTCGTCGAGGACGGCGAGGACATCGACGACGCCGCCCGCCGGATCGTGGCCGAACTGACCGGCCTCGACGACCTGTACATGCGGCAGGTCCATACCTACGGCGAGGTGGAGCGCGACCCCGGGGAGCGCGTGCTCTCCACCGCGTACTACGCCCTCGTGGACATCAAACGCTATGACCGGGAACTGGTCCGGGCCCATAACGCCTTCTGGATCAAGCTTCCCGCCATCCCCCGCCTCATCTTCGACCACGACCGGATGGTGCAGGACGCCCTCCGCTTCATGCGCTACCAGGCCACGGTGAAACCCGTGGGCATCAACCTCCTCCCGGAGGAATTCACCCTCACGCAGCTCCAGGCCCTCTACGAGGCCATCCTCGGCGAGCGCATCGACAAGCGGAACTTCCGCAAGCGGATCGCCCAGATGGACTACATCGAGAAGACGGGGCACATCGACAAGACCCTCTCCCGCAAGGGCGCGGCCCTGTACCGCTTCAACCGGGAGAAATACGACGGCAATTTCAAAATCTAACTTCAATACTCACACTCCATGTTCAACAATCTTCTCATCGCGGCTGCGGACCTGAACCGCATCTCGCTCGCCTCCTGGGACTGGATCGTGATCGCCATCTTCTTCCTGGCGATGGTCTGGATCTGCTGGGACGTCTCCCGCAAGAAGAAGGAAACCTCCGGGGACTACTTCCTGAGCGGCCGCAGCGCCACCTGGATCGCCATCGGCGCATCCATCTTCGCCTCCAACATCGGCTCCGAGCACCTGATCGGCCTCGCGGGCACCGGCGCCTCCGCCGGCATGGCCCAGGCCCACTGGGAAATCCAGGGCTGGATGATCCTCATCCTCGGTTGGGTTTTCGTTCCCTTCTACGAGCGCAGCATGGTGTACACGATGCCTGAGTTCCTCGAGAAGCGCTACAACAAGGAGAGCCGCGGCATCCTCACCTGGCTGTCCCTCGCCAGCTACGTCCTCACCAAGGTGTCCGTGACCGTCCTCGCCGGCGGCCTCGCGCTGAACACCCTCCTGGGCATCAACTTCTGGGTCGCGGCCCTCGCCCTGGTGATCATCACCGCCATCTACACCGTCATCGGCGGTATGGAATCCGTCCTGAAGACCTCCGTCCTGCAGACGCCGATCCTGCTCATCGGCTCCCTCGTGATCCTGTACCTGGGCCTGAAGGAACTCGGCGGCTGGAACACCATGATGGACATCTGCAGCGCCCAGCCTGTCAATGAGTACGGCGACACGATGACCGACCTCATGCGCAGCGGCAAGGATCCCGAATTCCCGTGGTACGGCGCCCTCTTCGGCTCCGCCATCATCGGCTTCTGGTACTGGTGCACCGACCAGTTCATCGTCCAGCGCGTCCTCTCCGGCAAGGACCAGAAGGAGGCCCGCCGCGGCACCATCTTCGGCGCCTACCTGAAGCTCCTCCCGGTGTTCCTGTTCCTCATCCCCGGCATGATCGCCTACGCGCTCACCAAGACCCCGGATTCCGCCATCGGACAGCAGCTCGCGGCCGCCCTCGGCCTCCAGGCCGACGGTACGGTCGCCAACCCGGACATCGCCTTCCCGATGCTCGTCAACACCCTCCTGCCGGTGGGCTTGAAGGGCGTGGTGATCTGCGGTATCCTCGCCGCCCTCATGAGCTCCCTCGCCTCCCTGTACAACTCCTCCGCGATGCTCTACACCATCGACATCTACAAGCGCAAGCACCCGGAGACCGATGAGAAGAAGCTCGTCACCATCGGCCGTATCGCCACCGTCGTCGTGGTCGTCCTCGGCGTCCTGTGGATCTTCGTCATCCAGCGCATGGGCAAGAGCCTGTACAACTACATCCAGAGCGTCCAGAGCCTCCTCGCCCCGGCCATCGCCGCCGTGTTCCTCCTGGGTATCAGCTGGAAGAAGACCTCCCCGAAGGCCGGCATGTGGACCCTCATCGTGGGTCTCGTCCTGGGCTTCACCCGCCTCTTCACGATGATCGTCAATCCGGAGGCCCACAACGTCTTCACCTACATCTTCAACGAGATGAACGTCTATGCGTTCTGCGTCTGGATGTTCCTGTTCTGCATCGCCCTCGCGATCGTCGTCACCCTGTGCACGAAGAAGCCCGCGCCGGAGCAGGTCCAGGGTCTGTGCTTCGGCACCGCCACGCCCGAGCAGAAGGCCGAAACCCGCGCCTCCTGGAACAAGTGGGACATCATCCACACCGTCATCATCCTGGCCTTCACCGTGGCCTTCTACATCTACTTCTGGTAGTCTTTCCTTGTCATTTCGAGCGTAGTCGAGAAATCTGAATCATTATGTTAGAAGAACTCAAACAGAAAGTCTGCAAGGCCAACCTGGACCTCGTGAAGCACGGACTCGTCATCTTCACCTGGGGCAACGTCTCCGCCATCGACCGGAAATCCGGCCTCGTGGTGATCAAGCCCTCCGGTGTCTCCTATGACGACATGAAACCGTCCGACATGGTGGTCGTGGATCTGGAAGGGAATGTCGTGGAGGGCGATCTCAATCCCTCCTCCGACACTCCCACGCACCTCGTCCTGTACAAGGCGTTCCCGGAAATCGGCGGTGTGGTCCATACCCACTCCACCTTCGCGACGGCCTGGGCCCAGGCCGGCCGCGACATCCCGAGCCTCGGCACCACCCACGCCGACTACTTCTACGACGACATCCCCTGCACGCGGGACATGAAGAAGAAGGAAGTCTTCGGGGAGTACGAGAAGGAGACCGGCAACGTCATCGTCGAGCGTTTCAGCGCCATCAAGCCGATGGACACCCCGGCGGTCCTCGTCAAGAACCACGGCCCCTTCACTTGGGGTACCGACGCCGACAACGCCGTCCATAACGCCGTCGTCCTCGAGGAAGTCGCCAAGATGGCCTTCATCGCCAAGTCCATCCACTTGTCCAGCAACATCTATTTGGGACCGCTGGAGACCAACAAGCCCTCGATGAACAAGCACCTCATCGAGAAGCACTACTCCCGCAAGCACGGCCCGAACGCTTATTACGGGCAAAAGAAGAAATAGATTTCTCCACTCCGCTTCGCTCCGGTCGAAATGACAAGGACGACTTCTGTCATTTCGAGCGAAGTCCGAAGGACGAAGTCGAGAAATCTGCAAACCAGAAACACAAAAACATTGAAAAGTATCATGGCATTTGAAAATTGCGAATTATGGTGGGTGACCGGTGCGCAGCTCCTCTATGGCGGAGATGCGGTGGTCGCCGTCGACGGACATTCCAAGGAAATGGTGGAAGGTCTGAATGCGTCGGGCAACATTCCCGTCAAGATCGTCTACAAGGGTACCGCCAACTCCAGCAAGGAGGTCGAGGACGTGATGCGCGCGGCGAACAACTGCGAGCAGTGCGTGGGCGTGATCACCTGGATGCATACCTTCTCCCCTGCCAAGATGTGGATCAAGGGCCTCCAGGCCCTGGAGAAGCCGCTCCTGCACTTCCACACCCAGTACAACGCGGAGATTCCGTGGAGCGACATCGACATGGACTTCATGAACCTGAACCAGAGCGCCCACGGTGACATCGAGTTCGGCCACATCTGCACCCGGATGCGCGTCCAGCGCAAGGTCGTCGTCGGCTACTGGAAGGACGCCGAGGTCCAGAAGAAGATCGCCGTGTGGGCCCGCGTGGCCGCCGGCGTCGCCGATGCGAAGCAGGTCCGCTGCCTGATGTTCGGCATGAACATGAACAACGTCGCCGTGACCGACGGCGACCGCGTCGAGTTCGAGCAGCGCCTCGGCTACCACGTGGACTACTACCCGGTCTCCAACCTGATGGAATACTTCAAGAAGGTCACGGACGCCGAGGTGGACTGCCTCGTCGAGGAATACAAGAAGCTCTACACCGTCAAGATCGACGAGACCGGCGAGCAGGTGTACTGGGAGAAGGTCCGCAACTCCGCCCGCGCGGAGATCGCCATCCGCCGCGTCCTGAAGGACAAGGGCGCCACGGCCTTCACCACGAACTTCGACGACCTGGGCGACGCCGACATCGACGCCCCCGACTTCTGCGGCTTCGACCAGATCCCCGGCCTCGCCTCGCAGCGCCTGATGGCCGAGGGTATCGGCTTCGGTGCCGAGGGCGACTGGAAGACCGCCTGCCTGTACCGCACCCTCTGGGTGATGACCCAGGGCCTGCCCAAGGGCTGCTCCTTCCTCGAGGACTACACCCTCAACTTCGCCGGCGACCGCAGCTCCTCCCTCCAGAGCCACATGCTCGAGGTGTGCCCGATGATCGCCTCCGACAAGCCCAAGCTCGAGGTCCATTTCCTCGGCATCGGCATCCGCAAGCAGCCGACCGCCCGCCTCGTGTTCACCTCCAAGACCGGTTTCGGCATCAAGGCCACCGTCGTGGACCTGGGCAACCGCTTCCGCCTCATCGCGCAGGACGTGGAGTGCATCGAGCCCAAGCCGATGCCCAAGCTCCCCGTCGCCTCGGCCCTCTGGGTCCCGCAGCCTACCTTCGAAGTGGGCGCCGGCGCCTGGATCCTCGCGGGCGGCACGCACCACTCCGCCTTCAGCTATGACCTCACGGCCGACTACTGGGACGATTTCGCCGAGATGACCGGCATCGAGTTCGTCCACATCAGCAAGAAGACCACCATCCCCGAGTTCAAGAAGGAGCTCCGGATGAACGAGGTGTACTACATGCTGAACAAAGCCCTGAAGTAGCATGGACCCGAGGATCACCATCGAAACCGGCAAAGCCATCCTGGGCATCGAGTTCGGATCCACCCGTATCAAGGCCGTCCTGGTCGATGAGGAGCACAAACCCATCGCCCAGGGCGCCCACGAGTGGGAGAACCAGCTCGTGGACGGCCTCTGGACCTACAGCAAAGAGGCCATCTGGTTCGGCCTGCAGGACTGCTACGCCTCCCTCCGGGCCGATGTGAAGGCCCGCTATGACGTCGAGATCGAGCATCTGGCCGCCATCGGCATCAGCGCGATGATGCACGGCTACATGCCCTTCGACGCGGAGGGCAGCCTGCTCGTCCCCTTCCGCACCTGGAGAAACACCAACACCGGCCCCGCCGCCGCGGAACTCTCCAAGCTCTTCGTCTACAACATCCCGCTCCGCTGGAGCATCTCCCACCTGTATCAGGCCATCCTGAACAAGGAGGAGCATGTCCCCCAGATCGCGTACTTCACCACCCTCGCCGGCTACATTCACTGGAAACTCACCGGCGAGAAGGTCCTCGGCGTGGGCGATGCCTCCGGCATGCTGCCCATCGACCCTGTGACCGGCGACTACCGCGCGGACATGGTGGAGAAGTTCGAGAAGCTCGTCGCCCCCTGCGGCTTCCCCTGGAAGTTCCGGGACATCCTGCCCAAGGTCCTGCCTGCCGGTGAAAAGGCGGGCTTCCTGAGCGAGACCGGCGCCAAGCGGCTGGACATCTCCGGCCACCTCAAGGCCGGGATTCCCCTGTGCCCGCCGGAAGGCGACGCCGGGACCGGCATGGTGGCGACGAACGCCGTCAAGCCGCGGACGGGCAACGTGTCCGCCGGCACCTCCTCCTTCTCGATGATCGTCCTGGAGCACGAGCTTTCCAAGCCGAACGAGATGATCGACATGGTCACCACGCCGGACGGAAACCTCGTCGCGATGGTGCACTGCAACAACTGCACGTCCGAACTGAACGCCTGGGTGAAGATGATCCGCGAGTACCAGCAGCTGCTGGGCCCCGTCGAGGACAAGCACGACATCTACCGCGTCCTGTTCACGCACGCCCTGCAGGGCGATCCGGACTGCGGCGGCCTCGTCGCCTACAACTACGTCTCCGGCGAGCCTGTCACCGGTTTCGCGGAGGGACGTCCCCTGTTCGTGCGCAGCGCCTCCGACAAGTTCTCCCTCGCGAACTTCATGCGCGCCCAGATCTACGGTGCCATCGCGGTGCTCAAAATCGGCAACGACGTGCTCTTCGAGCAGGAGCACGTGAAAGTGGACCGGATCACCGGCCACGGCGGCCTGTTCAAGACCCCGGTCGTGGGACAGCGCTTCCTCGCCGCCGCCCTGAACTCCCCCATCTCCGTGATGGAGACGGCGGGTGAAGGCGGCGCCTGGGGCATCGCGCTCCTGGGCTCCTACATGGCGAACGGAAGCACCCTTTCCCTCCCCGACTTCCTGGACAAGGTGGTCTTCGCCGGCAACACCGGCACCCAGATCAACCCGGATCCCGCCGAAGTCGCCGGCTTCGAGGCCTACCTCGCGAACTACAAGGCCGCCCTTCCCGTGGAGGCCGCCGCCGTGAAGTACAAGAAGTAGCTGGCAGTCAGCGCCCTAACGTTTGAGAGGTGCACCCTACGGTGCACCTCTTGTCGTTTATCTCACTGTTTTCCAACACATTAACACAAGAGAGGTGCACTCTACGGTGCACCTCTCTGCATTTAAAGAACTGACGCTCTGCGACTTACAGTTCCCAGGCGAGGGCGGAGGCGCCGAGGATGGCGGCGTCGGATTCCTTGAGCTGGGAGAAGACGAGCTTCACCTTGCCGCGCCAGAGCGGAATGACGTTCTCGTCCATGGCCTTGCGGATGGGTTCCTCCAGGAACTCGCGGGCGCGGGCGAGACCGCCGAACAGGACGATGGCCTCCGGGGCGGAGAACTCGATGAAGTCCGCGAACTTCTCGCCGAGGATCCGGCCGGTGTAGTCGAACACGCGGAGGGCGAGCTTGTCGCCTTCCTTCGCGGCCTCATACACGTTCTTGGACTTGATGACATCCAGGGAACGCAGGAGCGAGGGCTCGTCGGTCATGTCCAGCCATTCGCGGGCGGTGCGGGCGACGCCGGTGGCGGAGGCGTAGGTCTCCAGGCAACCGTCCTTGCCGCAGTTGCAGCGGCGGCCGTTGTGGCGCACGGCGCAGGTGTGGCCGAGCTCGCCGGCGAAGCCGTCGTGGCCGTACACCACCTCCCCATTGATCACGATACCGGAACCGACGCCGGTGCCGAGGGTGATCATGATGAAGTTCTTCATGCCGCGGGCCGCGCCGTAGGTCATTTCGCCCATCGCGGCAGCGTTCGCGTCGTTGGTGAGGGAGACGGGAATGCCGTTCATCTGCTCCTGGAGCATCTTCGCGAACGGGATGTTGCCGCCCTGGGCCCATACGAGGTTCACGGCGTTCTCGACGACGCCGGTGTAGAAGTTGCCGTTCGGGATGCCCACGCCGATGCCGCGGATGCTGCCTTCGGCCTTGGCCTCCACGATGATGCGGTTCAGGGCCTCGGCGAGCGCCGTGACGAATTCGTCCGCATTGGTGGTGTTTTCGGAGCTGATGACGGTCTGGGCGACGATGTTGCCACGGGCGTCCACGACGCCGCACTTGGCGGTCTGGCCGCCTACGTCGATACCGATAACAAGATCTTGTGACATGTGGTAAGGTTATTAGATGCCCGGCCGAAGCCGGGCATGACGATTAGTCTACAGGGATGTCTTTGTTCACGTTCTTGGAGCCGATGAGGGCGTAGAAGAGCAGGTAGCCGAGCATGGCGACGACGAGCCAGTAGCTGTTCATGTAGCCAGCGCTCTTGGCGATCTGTTCCTGGATGAACGGCATGATACCGCCACCGACGACCAGCATCATGAAGATACCGGAAGCGGCCTCGGTGTACTTGCCCAGGCCTTCGACGGCGAGGTTGAAGATGGCGCCCCACATCACGGAGGTGCAGAGACCGCAGAGGACGAGGAAGAGGCAGCTCAGGGGGACCTGGAACATGGCGAAGCCGTCAGCGACGCTGTAGCCGGGCATGCTCACGGTAACCGTCTTCGGGGTGAAGATGGCGGCGAGGACGAGGATGATGGCGACGGTGCTCACGACGGTCATCTGCGTGCGGGTGGAAACCTTGCCGGAGATGAGCGTGGAGGAGAAACGGCCCACCATCATGAGGAGCCAGTACACGGCCGCGATGGCGCCGCCGATGGCGGCTCCGTTGACGGCGATGCCGGCGCCCTTGGCGGAAGCATCGGCCAGGAAGAAGTTCACCTGGGACGGGATGCCGATCTCGATGCCCACATACATGAAGATCGCGACAGCGCCGAGCACGAAGTGACGGAAGTTCCACGCGCTGTGCTCATAGACGGTCGTCTTACGCTCCTTGGCGGGCTCCGGGATGGTCAGGAAGGAGATGATGATGAACGCGATGGCGAAGACGGCCATGGCGATGAACAGCAGCGGAGTGACGTCGGCCATCGAGGTCTGCGCGGTCACGGTGCCGATGAGGGCACCCACCAGCAGCGGAGTGAGGGTGCCGGTCAGGGAATTCAGGGTACCGCCGATCTGGATGTACTGGTTGCCCTTGTTGCCGCCGCCGCCGAGGATGTTCAGCATCGGGTTCACAACGGTGTTCAGCATGCAGACGCAGAAACCGCAGACGAATGCGCCGAGCAGGTAGATGACGATGGCCCAGTTAAAGTTGGCGCCGAAGAAAGGAACATCCAGGAAGGAACGGCTGGACAGCCACTGGATGATGACGCCGACGAGGCCGGTGGCGAGGGCGATGAGGGTGGTCTTCTTGTAACCGACCTTCAGCAGCATCTTGCCGGCGGGAATGCCCATGAACAGGTAGGCGGCGAAGTTCATCAGGTTACCGGCCATGTTGGACCACTCGTACTTGTTGCCCCAGATGTTGCCGAACGGAGCGGCCATGTTGGTCACGAAGGAGATCATCGCAAAGATGAAGCACATCGTGATGATGGCCACCAGATTGGTGTTTTTCTTGGTTTCAGTCATGTTGTCTTGTGTTTTATTGTTAAATAATTGTAATCCTGCGGTTAAAAATCTCTCAAATATAGAAATTTTTTCGCAACTTTGTATACAACTACGACAACACAACAAAACAATTGTACATATGAAAAAATTACTGATCCTGATCGGTGCCGTCGCGCTTCTTGCCGGCTGCAACCAGAAGAAGGAAGTCGCTCTCACGGCCTCCGGCCTGAATCCCGAGAATTTCGTCGACACATTCAACGACGCCCCCACCGCCCTGTACACCCTGACCAACGCCAATGGCATGGAGGTGTGCATCACCAATTTCGGCGGCCGCATCGTCTCCATCCTCGTCCCGGACAACCAGGGCCAGATGAAGGACGTCGTCCTGGGCTTCGACAAGGTCTCCGACTATTTCCCGCACAACAACCAGACGGACTTCGGCGCCTCCATCGGCCGCTACGCGAACCGCATCAACCAGGGCAAGATCACCCTGGACGGCAAGGAGTACCAGCTCCCGCAGAACAACTTCGGCCACTGCCTCCACGGCGGTCCCACCGGCTGGCAGTACCAGGTCTATGAGTGCGTCGAAGCCGACGCCAAGCACGTGAAGCTCCTCCGCGTCTCCCCCGACGGCGACAACAACTTCCCGGGCGAAGTGAAGGCCTACGTGACCTACACCCTCACCGACGACAACAAGATCGACATCGCCTACGAGGCCACGACCGACGCCACGACCGTCATCAACATGACGAACCACTCCTACTTCAACCTCGCCGGCGACCCCGCGAACCACAGCGTCACCGACGACGTCCTGTATGTGAACTCCTCGTACTACACCCCGGTGGACGACACCTATATGACCACGGGTGAAATCGCCACGGTGCTGGACACGCCGTTCGATTTCCGCATCCCCCACACCGTGGGCGAGTACATCAACGCGGACAACGCGCAGATCCGAAACGGAAACGGCTACGACCACAACTGGGTCCTGGACACCAAGGGCGACATCACGCAGGTCGCCGTCGAGCTCTGGTGCCCGGAAAACGGCATCGACCTCAAGGTCTATACCGACGAACCCGGCATCCAGATCTACTCCGGCAACTTCCTGGACAGCACGGTCATCGGCAAGAAAGGCATCACCTACAAGAAGCGCAGCGGCATCTGCCTCGAGACCCAGAAGTATCCCGACACGCCCAACAAGCCCGAGTGGCCGTCGGCGGTCCTCCGTCCCGGAGAGACCTACCACAGCCACTGCATCTTCGCTTTCAGCGTGAAAGACTGACCGTCACGCCCGGCTTGACTGGGCATCTATCTGATTATCACTGATTTACATAAAGTTCCCTGGGATAATTCCGAGGCCACTGAAAAAGGCATCCACTCTGTAACCCTCTGAGAATCGTGTATTTGAACGGCCCCTCGAGTTTTTGAGTCCATTCTTGGATTTTCAATCCTCGAGGGGTTGTTTTATGAATATACTGGATTCTCCCCGCTATATACTGTTCTTTTCGCTCAATAACCGCACGATTCGCTTCAGATTTGACGCGTATATCGCCACTGCCCCCTGCAGGGCCATGCATCCGATGCCGTAGGATTCCGCCCTGTCATATCCGAGATTGTTCTTCAAGTCCGAGTTCTTCGCCTCTATCTTGTATCGATTCCTGTATTTCTCCTTGAACTCATCTGTCTTCTGGAACTCCTTCTGTCTTTCCTGGGCTTCGGTATGGATAGTGACCGAATAGGTCTTGCTCGCTTGCCCGTAGGCAAAACACCCTTCCCGGTGTTTGCAGACCACACACTTTCTGGGGTCAAAGTGATATATTTCCTGTGCCGCCCTTTTCTTTTCCCCTTTCTTGTTCCGTGCCTTTGAGCCGGTCTTCCGTACGGCCATATGACCCGCCGGGCAGACATACATTCCTGCATCCTTGTTGAATGTGAAGCCGCCATCTTCCTTGCGGCACCCCTGCACGACATTCGCATTCAGTTTCGCGACGACCTTCACGCCCTTCTTCTCGCATTCCTCCAGGTTCTCGTTGCCCGAGTACGCCCCGTCGCCGATGGCTTCGTCCACCTCCTGTCCGTTCTCGCGACTCTTGTCGATCAGTTCCTGCATGTAGTCCCCATCCGCAGCTTCTCCCGAGGTGACTACGGCCGCGGTCACAAGCCGCTCCTGGTTGATGGCCATGTGCGTCTTGTAACCGAAGAACTCGTCGTCCTCGCTCTTGTGGCCCGTACGCGCATCGGAATCGGCCGAGCACTCGAAGTGGTCCTGGATGTCGTCGATCGCCTCCTTCAGCAGGTTCAAGTGCCTGGAAACGCCAGGCAACTGGGACAGCGGCATCTCCGAGACGGCCTGCACGAGCGACTCGGCATAGGACATCGCCTTCTCAATATCCTCCCCCTCATACTTTTCCGGCAAGTCCTTCTTCACGCTCTCGTCGAAGCGGTACAGACTCTTGCGAAGTTCCTTGCCCAGCTTCTGGAGATACTCGCTGGGATAACGGCGGTTCGCACGGGAGCGCGTATGGGTCGAGTCCATGATGATGGACTTCGACTTGATCAGGCCATGCTCCGCGGCCACCTTCAGGCTCTGGGAGATCAGCTTGTCCATCAGCCCCGGATCCTGGAGCCGCTGGCGGCGGAAACGGGTCAGGCTGCTCGGGTCGATCATCACCGTCTGCTCCGGAGGCAGGCCCAGGAAGCACTTGTACGCCATGTTGTAACGGGACTGCTCCACCACATCGACATCGGACCAGTTATCGATCACCTTGATCAACAGGTACTTGAACATCACCCGCGGATCGATGGCCGTGCGACCGTTGTCCGGACAGTATTTGCACTTCAGTTCATCATAGATGAAATCGAAGTCATTGCACAGTTCTTTGAATTGGCGAAACTGATTGTCCTTCGGGACAATCAAATCGTATAGATCCGAGTATGGGCCTAAGTTCAGATTACCTTGTATATTGAGCATAACGACCTATCATTCAGTAGGTTAAAGTTACAAAAAAGATAGCAGACTACCAAATATAACTTGGTCTTCTGCTATCTTTATTATCGGTCCGAGAGGCTATTCAGAGGGGCTTTTCAGCGGCCTCATAATTCCCCCGGGGAACTTTATGTAATGTACTTACTGGCAAAGGGTTAGGTAGCACGAAAAAAAAGCGTATCTTTGTATGTTATGACACGGAAACTGATGACCCTGGCCCTGATGCTGGGCCTGTCGACCATACTTTTGGCGAAGGAACCGACGCGGCAGCTCCTGCGGGAGCTGGACGCGGCCTTGGCGAATGCGTCCACCTACGAAGGCTATTTCCAGCAGCGGACGGACGTGCTCCGGCAGATGCTGGCGGGGAAGAACACCCCCGAGCAGGAATACGAGATCCGGAAAAAGCTCGCGTCCGAATTCGAGGCCTACAGCCTGGACTCCACCGTCGTGCAGCTGGGCCGGAACCGGGCGCTAGCCCGGCAGCTGGGCGACGCCTACCGCCAGGCGGAGACGGATTTCGCCCTCGCGCGGGAATACGCCCTGGCGGGCTACCATTCCGATGCGCTGGACATCCTGTCCAGATACCGGCTGGAGGCGATTCCGCCGGGGCTGGAGTACTCGTTTTTCGAGGTTTCCAACTACCTGTACGGCGAACTCGCCGCCTATTCCTCCAACAACGCCCAGTATTGGCAGAAGAAGGATATGTACCGCATGTCGATGCTTCCGTTCATGGAGGAGGGGACCTATGAGTGGTACGACTTGCAGCGGGTCCAGGCCGAATCCGACCGGGACAAGGAAAAGGCCCTGGAATACGCCCGAAAGGCCTTGGAAGTGACCGAGCCCAATTCCCGCACATACGCGCGCGCCGCGTTCTTCGTGTCCGTCTACCAGCAGGATCCCGACGAGGAAATCGCCTGGCTGGCCCGCTCCGCCATTGCCGACGTGCTGTGCGCCAACAAGGACTACGCCTCCCTGAACACCCTCGCCGAGCGGCTGTATCGGCAGGGGGACATCGACCGCGCCTTCAAATACACGGCCGACCACGGCATGCCCGACGCGCTGTTCTTCGGCGGCAAGCTCCGCCCTTGGCAGATCGCCCAGTTCTTCCCGGCCCTGGAACAGGCTTACGCCGCCAAGAACGCCAGGCACACGCGGCAGATGTGGCTGCTCATCGGCCTGGCCGGCCTGCTGCTCCTCGCCCTCGGCGCCCTCCTATTTTACCTGTCCCACCGCCAGCGCGTCCTGGTCCGCACGCGAAAGGCGCTGGAGGAGGAGAAGGCCCGCGTGGACAGGCGCAACCAGACGCTCCAGGATGTGAACGAGCAGCTCCAGGCCCTGAACAGCGAGCTGCAGGAGTCCAGCAAGGTCCGGCAGGAGTATATCGCCCTGTACCTGCAGAACCTGTCGGAGAACATTTCCACGTCCCGGCAGTATAAGAACCACGTGCTCAAGTACATCCGCCGCGGCAACGACAAGTACCTGATCGAGGAGATCGAGGCCCTGCCGCCCATCGAGAATGACATCCGGGAGTTCTACCAGATGTTCGACCGCACCTTCATCAACCTCTATCCCGACTTCGTGGACGAGTTCAACGCCCTCCTCGCGGACGGCGAGGCCATCGTCCCGAAGGGCGACGACATTCTCACCCCGGAGCTCCGCGTCTTCGCCCTCATCAAGCTGGGCATCACGGAGTCCTCCAAGATCGCTTCGCTGCTCCACTACTCGGCCAACACGGTGTACAACTACCGGGCGAAGATCAAAAATAAAGCCCGCGGAGACCGCGAGCTTTTCGAAGACGCCGTTCAGGCGATTGAGTAGATTCCGGGTCAAGCCCGGAATGACGGGGACTACAGCTTCTCGAAGGTGATCTTCTCCTTGCCGGCGGTGATGGCGTTGCCGTCGATGGTGCAGCCGGTGAAGTCCACGGTCATCCGGTAGGTGGCTCCTTCCTCGAGGGTGCCGACGAGGTTCAGGTTGCCGTCGCTCCCCTGGCTCAGGTGCTCGGCGGCGTTGCCGTCGATGGCGATCTCCTTGGAGCTCTCGCCGCCCCAGCCGTCCTGGAAGAAGAACTTGAAGTTGGCGTAGTCGATCCGCCAGCGGCCGCCGATGGTGCTGTCTTTCTCGCCCACGGCCTTGCCGGTCATCTGGAAGACACCGTCGGAGACCTGCGCGAGCTGGTAGCCACCGGCGCCCGGCCAGCCGACCTGGCCGCCGTCCATCAAGTAGGGGGCGATGCCCCAGCCTTGCACGTACAGGCCGCCCTCGGCGAGGTTCGCCCGGGCGCCGGCACCGTTCACGCGGTAGGCGCGGCCCACCTTGACGCCCTTGTCCAGGGTCACGACGTAGTCGCCGTCCACGGCGTTCCACTTGCCACCGGCCACGAAGTCCGGATCGAACCACCAGGAAGCGAGGTCGTCGATGCCCTTCACGGAGAGAGCGTCGCCCTTGTGGAGGGAGACCTGGCCGGCGTACTCGTTGGCGCTCAGCATCTCGAGCTCGACCCCGTTCACGGAGATCTTGTCGGACTCGACCTCCTGCTGACCCACCTTCTCGACCTTGAGCACGGCCGCGGAAACGCCGCCGGTCAGGTCCAGGGTGAAGCGGTAGATGCCGCCCATCTCGATGGACTGGCCCTCCAGCAGGTGGATGTTGCCGTCGGACTCGCCCGCATAGGCGATGTCGCTCACCACGGAAGCGTAGGAGCCGCCGCCAAACTCGCCGCCCCAGCCCTTCTGGTGGAACAGCTTGACATTCAGGTTGTCACCGGTCTTGAGCGAGGTGCCGCCCACGAAGGTAATCTGGTGGATATTCGGCTCCACCTCGGCGAGGCAGAGACCCAGGCCCGTGTTCCAGGAAGCGGAGAAAATGCCCGGCTTGCCGTAGCCGTCGCCGATCAGCCACACGGCATTGCCGTTGGAGAGGGTCGCGTACGCATCGGCGGAAACCATCTTCTCGACGAGGAAGAACTGGTTGCCCATCTGGATGGTGACCTTGTACAGGCCGTCCACCGCGTTGAACTTGAAGTCCTCGGTGAACCAGTCCGGATCCAGCGTAAAGTCGTCGAAGCCGGGGGCGTAGCCCTCGATGACGATCGCGTCGCCCTTGTGCAGGTTCACGACAGCAGCATAGTTCTGCTTGTCGATCATCACGGCCTCGGTGCCGTTCACCGTGAGTTTCACGAACGGAGCGGCCTCCCAGGTGCGGGTGTTGAAGGTAATCTCGTAGTTGCCCGCCACACCGTTGGAGAACGGAATGGGCGTGGTGCCGCCGAGCTCGACGCCCGTGGCGCCGTAGCCGAAGGAGAACTTGCGGCCGGCGGCATCGAAGGGAGCCGTCTCGATGAACGCATCGACGGAGGCGTCGAAATCGCCGCTCACCGCGTAGGTGAACTCGCCGGTCTTCTCCATCCGGTACTCGCCGCCCGCGACGGGCTTGAGCAGCAGATACTCGAATTCCGGACGGGTGACCCGCACATCCTTCTCTTCGGTGGTGATGCCGAACTGGATGTTCTGGGACGTGAACACGGCCGTGGCGACGCCGTCAGGGATGTCCTTGTAGAACGGAACGAGCAGACGGCCTTCATAGGTGCCGTTCGCCTTGGTGCGGATCGTGGTGTCGGCCACGACCGTATCGTCGAACTTGAGCTGGACCTTCAGCGTGGACAGGGCGATCGGGTCCTGCAGGTCCACGGAGAAGAGGAAGTCGGAGCCCATCAGGGTGGCCGCATCGCAGGTGATCGTCTGCTGCGGGCCCTTGTCGGTGGTGAGGAACGCCGGTTCCTTGGGCTGGCAGGCCATCACGGCGACGGCCGCCATCATCATATAGAGAAACTTTTTCATATTGCGCTTAATCTTTCCAAGTAGCTGAAACAACGGACTTTGCAGGTACCGTAATGGGAACCGAATGGGCGTCGGTCGCGAACACGAACTGTTCGGAGTTCGAGCCTTCGTTCAGGAAGAGGACGGCATAGGACTTGTCCGGGTTGCGGAACGCCAGGTAGGTCACGTTCGCGGCGGTGCGTCCCGTCGTGCCGATCCGGACGGCGCCGGGCTTGATGACCACGGACGGGTGGACGACATCATACCAGTGAGACTTGCGGTCCACGGTCTTGAGCCCGTAGGTTTTCGGGTCGATGGACACGGCGCCGTAGCAGGTGCTGCAGCCACCCGGACGGTAGGGTTTGCCGTCATTGTCCAGCATCATGTTCCACAGGGTCACGCCCTTGCCGTAGCGCTTCAGGGTGCCCAGCACGATCTCGCGGAAGTCCTCGCGGAACTGCTCGCCGAAACCGTGGTTTTTGTAATTCCAGGTGCCGATGGACGCTTCCGTGAACCAGATGCCCTTTTCGGGGGCCGACTGGTGGATCTTGTCCAGTTCGGAGACGTTGCCGCCGTAGTTGTGCCAGGCGGAGCCGGCCGCATACTTCGCGGCGGCCGCGTCGGCGTAGATGTTCAGCGGATAATTCCGCTGGTCGGGCTTGTCGTCATAGTCGTAGTTGTGGTCGAACAGCAGAATCTGCGTCTTCAGGCCCGCCTTCTCGAAAGCCGGGCCGATGACCTTCAGGAAATCGCGCTGGTCTTCCCAGGGCATATACAGGGACATCGAGTTGCCGGTGTTCAGGGGCTCGTTCTGGAGCGTGACGCCCAGCACTTTATACCCCCGCTTCTGCATCTCCTGGATCCACTTCACGAAATAGTCGGCATAGTCGGCGTAGTATTTCGGGTTCAGGCGGCCGGAAGTCCAACTGTTGAACGGGTTGCCGTTCCCCTGGAGATCCATCTTCATCCAGCGCGGGCAGCTCCACGGGGAGCCGATGATCTGCACGGCAGGGTTGATCTTGTAGATCTCGTCCAGGATCGGGAACAGGAACTGCTCCTCACTCTCGTGGACGGCGAAGTTCGCCATCCCCTCCTTGTCGCACCAGGTGTACTCTGACATCGAAAAGTCCGAGCCGCCGATGCAGACGCGGATCAGCGAGGAGCCGGCGCCCGCCGTGGTGCTGAACAGTTCGGTCAGGAGCTTCGTACGGTCTTCCTGGCTCATTTTCAGGAGGTTGTAGCAGGAAGCCTGGGTGATGGCGAGGCCGAAGCCGTCCACCGTCTGGAAAGTCTCGTCCGTGAAGCGGACGACATTCGGCGACATCGTGGCCGCCTTGCCGAAGGCCACGCCCGACTTCTGGAAGTCGCGGGTCTTGTCGAAGGTCGTGGTCCACAGGGTCGCGTCGTAGACCTCCACCGGGGGTTCCGGCTTCGGGTCCGGGTCCGGGTCCGTCGACGGCACCGGGTCCTTGCCCCCGCAGGCGCAGGAGCACAGGGCGAACAGGCCGATGAGCGTATACAAGGATACTTTCTTCATGGCATCAATAACCGGCGTTCTGGCTCATGTTCGGGTTGGCGTCGAGGGCCGTCGTCGGGACCGGCAGGAAGAGGCGGGTCTCGGTGAGGGGCTTGCGCTTCTGCCAATAGGAATCCTTGGCGTTCATGCTGTCGTGGACCTGGTAGATACGGTCGTGGCGGGCGAGGTCGAAGAAGCGGAAGCCTTCGAAGGCGAGCTCCAGGCGGCGCTCCTTGAGGATCGCGTCGATGGCGGCGTCCTGGGAGGCCGGAACCGCGATGGCGGCGAGCTTCGCGCGGGTGCGGACCTTGTTCACGTACTCGGTCGCGCCGGCGAGGTCGCCCGTGCAGGCAAGCGCCTCAGCGTGAAGGAGATAGATCTCCGCCAGACGCATCACGAGGATGGAGGAGACGTTCGTCGGCATCTTGTGCATGAACGCATAGTTGTCGGACGGATAGTAGTTGCTCCAGCCGCAGGAATCCCACACGATGGAAGCCTTGTAGCGGACCTCGTCGCCTTCCTTCTGGTAGGCCTCGATCAGGTCGCGGGACGGGGTGGTCCACTTGGCCCAGGAATAGCTGTCGTTCGGGCTGTAGGCGTTGCGGTGGTACATCATATACACCCAGTTTCCGCTGGCCTTGTTGGTCCACTGGACCTCGAAGATGGACTCCGGGGAGTTGCGGTACGCATCGTCGTCGTCATAGCTCCAGAGCTTGCCGTATTCGGGTTCCAGGGAGAATCCCATGCCCTCGATCTGGTTGCAGTACTGGATGACCTTGCTCCAGTCACGGATGGGCTTCTCGGCGTAGATGCGGGCCAGGAGGCCGTACGCGAAGGCGTCGGACATCAGCATCTTGTTGGACGGATTGGACTTCGGCGCGTACTGGGCGGCCCAGGTGAGGTCCTTGACGAGCTGCTCGTAGACGTCGTTCATCGGCGTGCGGTCCGGATAATAGAGCGGATACACCTGCTCCACGTTCTCGACGGTGATGGTCGGAGGGATCTCGAGGACCATCGGAGCGTCGCCCCAGAGCTGGGTGAGACGGAAGAAGCAGAAGGAACGCCAGATGAGGGCCTCGGCCTTCCACTGGTCGCGCTCGGCCGTGGACATCGAGCTGTCCTCGGCCTGGATGCGGTCCACGTTGCAGATGATCTGGTTCGCGTTGGAGACCTGGGTCTGGTACCAGTTCCAGTCGCGGGTGATGTTCTTGTTGGAGCCGTCCTGCTTGTTGGCCTCCAGGGACATGATCTCGGCCGAGGTGGTGCCGCAGTAGGCGTTGTCGGCGCGGGTTTCGGAATAGACGAGCCAGTCTTCGAGGCCCATCTCCTGGATGTCCTTCACCCAGCTGTTGTACAGCGAGTTGCGGAGACTCTCCATGTCGGAGCGCTTGGTGTACTGGGAGGCGGTCTCCTCGGAGTCGCCGGAGGTTTCCACGTTGCCCTTGTTGAAGGAGGTCGGGGAATAGAGGTCCAGGTCGCAGGCAGTCAGGGCGAAAATGGCGGCGATGGCCAGGATGTTATTGATCTTTTTCATATTGCTGCCGGTTTAGAAGTCGATGTTCACGCCGAAGATGGCGGTCTTCACGTTCGGATAGGTGCCGTAGTCGATGCCCATGTTGGTGGCGCTGGAATACTGGCTCATTTCAGGGTCGTAACCCGTGTACTTCGTGAGCGTCAGGAAGTTGGAGAGGGTCACGTAAGGCTGGATCTTCGCGATGTTCAGCTTGCGCAGGAACTTGCCCTGGAAGTCGTAGGACAGGGTGATGTTCTTCACCTTCAGGTAGGAACCGTCCTCGATCCAGTAGTCGGACGGCTTCGCGTTCCAGTTCTCGCCGGCCTTGGGGATGTCGGTGATCTGGCCGGGGATCCGCCAGCGGCGGACGACGCTGTGCAGCTGGTTCGCGCCGTTCTGCATGCCCATCATGTCCACCTTGGACACGTTGAAGATGTCGTTGCCGTAGGAGCCGGTCACGAGGATGCTCAGGTTGAAGCCGTAGAAGTGGAAGTTGTTGGTCATACCGCCGATGAACTTCGGGTTGGCGTCGCCGATGTACTGCTTGTCCGCGTCGGTGATGTCGCCGTCGCCGTTCAGGTCCTCGTACACGAGCAGGCCCGTCTCCGGGTCCACGCCGCCGGTGACCTTGTAGCCCCAGAACTTGGACAGGGCCTCGCCGGGAGCCATCCGGACGATGTTCTCGCCGATGCGCTCAGGGTTCACGTAGTAGTACACCTGCTGGAGCTGGAGGTTCTCGAGCTTGTTGCGGTTCAGGGAGAGGTTGAAGTCGGTCGTCCATTCGAAGTTCTTCCGGGCGACGTTCACGGTGTTCAGGGCGAACTCGACGCCCCAGTTGGACATCTTGCCCTCGTTGCGGAAGATGCTCGGGTTCGGGGCCGGGAGGGAGACGTTCATCAGCAGGCCGTCCGTCTTCTTGTAGTAGGCGTCCACCGCGAGGGTGATCCGGCTCTGGAAGAGGCTCGCGTCGATACCCACGTTCGTCTGCGTGGTGGTTTCCCAGGTCAGGTACTTGTTGCCGAAGTTGGACTTGCCGCCGATGGACGGGGTCGCATAGGCGTATTCCTCGTTGGTCCAGTCATAGTAGGTGGTGCCATAGGTCTGGACCCAGGCGTAGTCGCCCAGGCCGGACTGGTTTCCCTGCTGGCCCCAGCCCGCGCGGAGCTTGAGGTCGTTCAGCCAGGAGACGTCCTTCAGGAAATCCTCGCCGGTGAGGCGCCAGGCGGCGGAAGCGGACGGGAAATAGCCCCACTTGTGGCCCGGAGCCAGCTTGGAGGAACCGTCCGCACGGAAGTTCACCGTGAGGTAGTACTTGCTGTCGAAGTTGTAGGCGACGCGGCCCAGGTAGGACATGATCGCCCACTGGGACCAGCCGGTGGACTGGCCGCGGAGGCCGCCCTTGTTGCCGCCGCCGAGACCCCAGATCTTGTCGTAGTACTCGGGGTTGAAGTTGCTGCGGGAACCGCTGAGCTGCTGCCAGTCGGAGGTGGTGGCGGAGGTGCCGGCCATCACGTCCAGGTTGTGCTTGCCGCCGAAGGTGTCCTTGTAGGAAAGGATGTTGTCATAGATCATGCGGCGGTCGTCGCTGCGGGTGTCCGTCGCCTCGCCGTGCTGGGTGCGGCCGTAGCCGGTCTGGACCGGGTCCAGGTAGGACCAGCTGTGGACCCAGCGGCGGTCCATCGAGACCGTGCTCTTGAAGTTCAGCTTCTTGGTGAAGTTGATCTGCGCATAGCCGGTGAGGATGGCGCGGTCGGTGACGTCGAAATTGCTCTCGCTGCGGGCCATGTTCTCGGCCGGCGTGGTGTAGCCGCCCAGGCCGTAGAACGCATCGTAGTACTGTTTCGGGTTCTCCGGATCCCACACCACGGCGTAGGTCGGGGTGTTGATGACGGAGAGGACGACGCCGGCGCGGTTCGCGCCCGTACCGGAGATGATGCCGTTGTTCTTGTAGTTGGAATAGGCCACGTTCGCGCCCACGGTGAGCCACTTGTACATATCCACGTCGAAACTGGCGCGCACGTTGTAGCGGCGGGCGTAGGCAACCTTGATGATACCCTGCTCGTCGGAGTAGCCTCCGCCGATGTAATAGCGGAACTTGTCACCGCCGCCGGAGACGCCCAGCTGGTAGTTCTGGGTGATGCCGGTCTTGTAGGTGTAGTCGAACCAGTCGGTCTCGTCCTTGAGGCCCGCAGGGATGTTGATATTGAATTCCTTCGCGTATTCGCGGTACTCGTCCACATTCAGGACCTCAAAGGAACGCGTCACGTTGGACATGCCCACGTAGGAGGTGAAATTCACCCGCGGCGCCTGGTTGCGACCGCCCTGCTTGGTGGTGATGAGCACGACGCCGTTCGCCGCGCGGGAACCGTAGATGGCCGCGGAGGAGGCGTCCTTGAGGATCTGCATCGTCTCGATGTCGTTCGGGGACAGGTAGGCGATGGCGTAGGAGCCCTCACCCACGGGAACGCCGTCCACGACGTACAGCGGGTCGTTGGAAGAAGCGATGGAGCTGTTGCCGCGGACGCGGACCGTCATGCCAGAGCCCGGCAGACCGCTGGTCTGCTGGACCTGGACGCCGGCCACCTTGCCCTGGATGAGGCCGGAAGCCTCGGAAACGGGCCGCAGGGCGGCGTCTTCGGTGGAAACGATGGACACGGCCGTGGTGAGGTCCTTCTTGCGGACGGAGCCGTAGCCGATGGCCACAACGGCGTCCAGCGCGAGGGCTTCCTCCTGGATGGTCACGTCCACGACGGAACGGGAACCCACGGTCTCGGTGACGGTGCCGTAGCCCAGCGCGTCGAACACGAGCACGGACTGCGGACCGGCAACCGTAATGGAATACCGGCCGTCAGCGTCGGTCACGGCGCCGTTCTGGGTGCCCTGCTCGACGACCGCGATGCCGATCGCCGGATAGCCGGACCCTTCCGTCACCGTGCCCGTAACGGTCCGCCTCTGCGCGTAAGCCGCTACGCTCAGAAGCATCATTACGAATACAACGATTTTTTTCATAAAGGTTTTGGAATGGTTTGTTCAAGTGTACGCCCGGCAGCCGGTGCCGGACGGTGCAAAATTACGGACGAACCCATTCCATTATTCCACTTTTTCGCCGAAAGTGGACAACGAGCCAGCCCCTGAAAGAATTCGCACTTGATTATCAAACAATTACGAACTCCCCCAAGGGCGTCAAAAGTGGATTTTCAAAGGGTTGATGTGGATGACTACCCTGTCATTTCGAGCGACGCCGCAGGCGGAGTCGAGAAATCTAAAATCTTTTAAATTAAAAGTAAAATATTTTATTTTACTTAAAAACCGTAAAGAATTTGGTTATTTCGGTAAAAGGTTATACCTTTGCTATGGACATTGAATTCAAGTTCATGTCTATTTGTTAAGTTCGTTTTATATACCGGCCGGGTCTCTTGGGGAGGAGACCCGGCCAATCTTTTGTATCTGTCTGATAGATTAGAACTTGAAAGCGATACCGGCGAGGCCGTACGGAAGCTGCTTGGAGTAGCAGCCTTCCAGGACAAGGCCGAAGGAGTCGCTGAAATTCAGGCGGAGGCCGCCGAAGCCACCCCAGCAGAAAGCGAGATTGCTCTGGTCCGCATCAAATTTCACCGCCGCAATACCGGCGAGACCGCCGGCGTGGATCTCCACGACCCGGCCCAAATTCCAACCCAGCATCAAGCGAGGCGCCACCGAGAGGTCAGTCTTATGCGTTTCGGCCACTTTCCCGTGGCGGAAATTGCCACCCAGTTGGAGGCCGCCGTACAGGTGACTGGCTCCAAGATTCGCCATGGCGATATTTCCGGAAAGGACGGCGCCAATACCCGGGCCATAACCGCCCTGGATGGTGATGAACTTGGTGCCAGGCTTGTCAGGCTCCGAAGCAAAGGCGTTCAGGGAAGCAGAAAGCGCGACCGCCATGGCCGCAAGCAATACGAGCGTTCGTTTCATCAGTTCAAGGTTTTATCAATTCGTCATGCAAAGATAAGAAAACCCCGGAACAAATAAAAAGGGTCGGTCCCTTGCGGAACCGACCCTTTGAGAGAGTCACTGTAGAGACTACTGAGCGTTCAGGCCCTTGATCACGACATTGACCTTGAACGGCTCGGCGAACTTCTGCCAAGGAGACTGGAGATCGAAGCCGAAGCTGATCGTAGCCGTATCGTAGAACTGGATCTGGCTGTTGTAGTCGAAGGTCATGGTGTAGGTCTCTTCGTCGATGTCGATCAGACGGCGGAGATCCATCGGGACACCATCCTTAGAGAAGACGAAGCTCTTCTCCTGCAGGTCGTAAGCATCCCAAGAGCTCACAGGCTGACCCTGCTCGTCAATACCGTAGCCATTGCCACCTTCGAGCGTGGCAGGATCGTTGATGTCGACGTTGCCGAGGACCCAACCCCAAACCTTGTTGGTCTCACCATCGAGGTCAACCTCGTTGAAGCCGAGCATCGGACGGAAGTAAGAGACAGTACCGTTGTTGAACGCGTCGAGCTTGTAGGTGCCCTCCACGAACGGATCCTTGACCTCGTCAAGCGGCGAGCTGGCGGCCACCTCACGGCCATCGAAGAACTGCAGGCCTTCGAGGACGTTCACGACATACTTGCCATGCTCATCGAGCTTGACCTCGAGTTCACGGGTGTAGGTCGGGACATAGAACGGCTTCCAAGCACGGAGTTCGAAGTCGGAGTAGTCGGTCTCTTCACCGCGGATCTCGCTGGCGACATACTTGCCACCATTGTTCGCCTCGAAGGAGGTCGGGATCGGGAAGCGGACACCGTCGCAAGCGATCTCGAGCGTACCGTACATCGGGATGGCATCGCGCGTGGAACGATAGTAGAACACCGTGTGCTCGAAGTTCTTGGCCTCTTCGACAGAGTAGTAAGCAGCCTGATCGTAGGCGTTGAACCAGAGCTGACCGTACTTCTTGAGCTCGTCGGTAGCGCTCTGCTCCTCGATGTCAGTCTCGTCCATAGCAGGATCGGTGTAGTAGAAGTTGATCTTCAGGGAATCGTTGTAGAAGTACTGAGGATCATCATCAGCGATAGGTTCGTCCTTGTAGTTGAAGTAACGCTTGTCCTTGTCCACGATGTTGAAGGCCAGGGCCGGGACATTCATGTACTCGACATCGTACTTCACAAGAGCCTTCTTGTTGTACTCGTACTTCGGGGAGGCCATGGCGTACCAGTTCTCATCCTGAGAAGTGTAGTTCGTCTGGTGCAGGAAGTCGTAAGCCGGGACACGGTAGTTGAACTGGAACGGGATGACGATCTTCTCACCGATGTAAGAGGTGATGTAGCGATAAAGCTCATTACCCAGGAACACGTACGGATCGTCCGGGGACTGGACACCGCTGTTCATCGCAAGGAGATCCTTCGCAGAGATCTGCTTCTTGTTGGAACGGGTCTCGGCATAAGTGCCGTCAGTCTTGCGGATGATGACATACTTGTTGGCAGTACCGGCGACAGTAGCGCCATCTTCCTCGTAAGTGTGAGTCCGGTCGTAGAGTTCGCCCGTCCAGAATGCATCCACATCCTCGAAGTCGGCGAAACCTTCACGGACACCGGCAGGATTGACATCGATGATACCATTCTTAACGAAGGCAGCGAAGATAGCGTCCTTCATGGCCGGGCTCTTGTAGTAGTAGTAGCCAGGAGCACCGCCCGCACCGGGCTTGTAGCCGTTGCCAGTCTCCTCGTCGAACTCGTTGATACCGAAGGTATACTCGTACTTGTTGATGGTGACAGGCTCACGGTTACGGTCGTAGGTCTTGAAGATGCCGTTCACGGTGATGACAGCGAACTGGAGTTCGTAATCGGCCGTGACCTTGTAGACCTTGTCCCAATCGAAGTTCAGGAAGTCGGCGAAGAGCTTGCCGTCCTTGATGGCGACATTCGCAATCTCGAAGGTGGCGTCGTCAGCAAGAGCCTCGAACACAAGATCCTCGTCAGCGATTTCCTCACCTGCGGCATTGAGACGGTCGGCAACCTCGATCTTGAAGGTCTCCTCGTTCGGGGAAAGACCGGCGAAGTCCTTAATATCGATACCGAGCTTGTCCTGGAGAGCCTTATAGCCTTCCTGGTCGATAGCGACAGGCCAGACCATACGGACATAGTTGGTATCAGGCGTCTCCTCGTTGTAATAGCGGTTGTGGTCGATGAGAGCGTCACCAAGATCGACGACCTCGCCATCAATCTTAACCTCACCGTCCTTGTTCCAATCCCAAGTCCAAACGGCATCGGCGGAAACAGCAATCTCGCCGAGTTCCTTGGTGATGATGACGTCACCCTCATCGGTGAATTCGCCCACCTCGGACTTGAAGGTGTAGGTAGCGGCAACCAGGTTGCCGATTTCAAACATACGGTCAGCGACTTCCGCGTCAAGATTCATGTTAACCGTGACATAGGAATCGGTGCCAACAATGTAGTCTTCCTTCTTCTGCTTGCCGTTATTGTTGATGTATTCGACATCGCCAGGGAACTGGATGTCATACTTGGGAACAACGATACCGGCCTCGGTGGCAGCCTCGTAGCTCACAGGATCTTCACCATCAATCACATAACCGGCGACAGCCTGGTCGAGGATGATCTTGGTATCCGGGGAATTGTACGGGAGCTTGAGATGTCTCTCGTCCTGGGTGAATTCGCGGAGGGAACCATTGTCCAGCTTCTTGAAGGAGTTGGCCGGGACATCCACGATGTGGGAGATACCCGGGAATAGCACGTTGTAGGTGGAAGCCACCTCGTTGTATTCCTCGCTGGCAGGATCGCTAGGAATGGTGATGTCCTGGGTAACGAAGCGCAGGGAAGCGGCGAAAGCGGTACGGGCGAGGTAAGCCTCAAGATCTTCCTCCTTGACGACCGGATAGACATATTCACCGTCAGCCCAGAGATAAGGGATGTCAATTCCAAAGACGTTGGCGACGTTACCGAAGACAGCGTTGAATTCAACGGGGATGTCGGTGGCGGCGAACGCGGCGGAGGCGACGTTCACAGGGAGGACCGTGAAGGTCACGAGACCGTTCTCGTCGATGTTCGCATCCTTCTCGGCGGCGATGATCTGGAAAGCAGGCTCGACATCAGCTTCTTCGTCAGCACGGGTGTTGACCGTCTTCACGTCGAAGAAAAGGAGATCCTTGAACTCAGAGGCCTTAGCGAGGTCGACCACGGCGGCGGCATACTCAGCAGGGAGAATCTTGTAGGTGATCGTAGTCGGCTGGTCGATGTAGAGGGCACCCTCGACACCCGGGACAGTCGTCTTGGCCATGTTGGAGGTAATCTTCAGATCGTCATAGTCCGGGACATAGACGATGCTCTGGATGCGGCTGGCCAGCTGATGGAGCAGATCGTACATCTGGGCCTTGAACTTGTTGAGTTCATCGCGGACCTTCTGCACTTCAGTGTCAGTGTAATCTTTAGCTGCAGCGAGCGTCTTGGCGTCATTGTCATCAATGTAGGCCTGGAGGCCACCTTCATAGGCAAGCGCGAACTTGAGCTGCGGGAGGATCGTGTTATTCACCTTGTCCTCGAGGTCAGCCACGCGGGCGTCGAGCGCAGGGATGAGCTCCTTGACGATCTTGTCGATCTGCTCCTGGAGGCCGGCGACCTTGTCGTCGATGTACTTGCGGACCGTCGTTCCCTCCGGGAATTCACCGATGAGGGCCTTGAGGCCATCGATCTGGCCCTGGAGAGCGGCCTGCACGAGGGCGAGTTCTTCCTTGGTGGCAGCGATCTCAACGAAGGCATCGAAGGTCTCCTTCAGCACATAGTCGTCGAACTTGGCGATGACGGCGTTGATGGCGTCAACGAGGGAGGTCTTGTCCTTAGCAACACCCTCGAGCTTGGTGAGGTCACCGATAGCGGCCTTCATGGTCTCGACGGTCTCCTTCGTGTACTTCTCGTAGGCAGCCTTGTAGTAGTCGTCGAATTCGGCCTTGTCAAGCTTACCGTTCTGGAGGTTAAGGATATCGCATTCCATCTTGACTTTGGCCGCCTCAAGAGTCGAGATTCGATCCTTCAACTGGTCGATGACACCACCCTCCTTCGTCAAGTCATCGATGGCAGCCTCGGCCTTGGTCAGGCGCTCGTCGAGTGCGTTGATCTTGCCGTTGACTTCAATCTCGAGATCGGCGACGGTCTTGGCGAGGGCGTCGATGGTCTCCTTGACGGTCTTGCCATCCCAGTCACCGGCGAGAAGGTTCTCGAGTTTCGTGATGCGATCCTTGGCAGCATCGATCTGATCCTGGAAGTGAGCATCCTCGAGGGCCTTGATGCGATCCTTGGCGGCGTCGATCTGACCCTGGTAGTCAGCATCCTCAAGGGCCTTGATGCGATCCTTGGCAGCATTGAGAGCGTCATTGACGTCCTTGATGGCCTTCTCGATCGCAGCCTTGTCGACATCGTAGTCGGCCTGGTTGACCTTCTTGTTGATTTCAGCGGTGAGGTCAGCAACAGCCTTGTTGATCTTGCCGTTGAATTCTTCCTGGAGATCGCTCTTCGCAGCGGCCAGCTCGTTGCGCAGAGTCTGGATGTCCGCGTCGTGGGCAGCCTTGGTCTCAAGGGTAGCAATGGTAGCGTTGATGCCGGCGATCTGCTGCTCGAGGGAAGCGATCTTGTTGTTCACCTCGGAGGTCAGATTGTCAACTTTCTTGTCTACCTTCTGGATGTCGACTTCGTAGTCGGTACATCCGGTCGCAAACAGGGCTACTCCAGCAAGGAGCAGCGCTGCAAGTTTGGTGAATTTGACTTTCATAAAGTTGGTATGGAATT
>CAMVPS010000001.1:0-127996 GCA_947169405.1 uncultured Bacteroidales bacterium | reverse complement strand
AAACCGTGAAAGAGAAAACAGACTAAAAACTGTAAACAAAAATCAGGACGGGTCAGCGGTTGTCGGATGCCGCTTGCGGAATCCGACTGATTTCCTTGTCGGCCGAAGGCCTCCGAAGGACTGCCGTCGGTGACCTTTTTTCGTGCAGATACCTGTGCTTATCCCCCGCGCTTCGCGCTGCCCCCTGGGGCACACCCCCTTTGGTCCCCCTGGAAGGGGGATAAGTCGTCAGCGTCCCGAGGCAAGAACTCGTCCTGTTGGTTCATCCTCAAATAAGGTCCGATGCGAGGACGAATTGCGCGAAATGCCAGGTTCATCCTCAAATTAGCTCATATTTGAGGTTGAGATGAGGAATTCGGAGGGTTCGTCCTCAAAACAGCAAGGATTTGAGGACGAGGGCGGGGTCAATCGAAGACCTGCTGGAAGAAGGCGACGGTGCGGGCGCAGATTTCTTTCTTGCGGCGGGTGATGAGGTGGTTTTCACCGTCGACCTTCACGAGGGTGGCGCGAGAGCCGTAGGTGGCGAGGTACTCCTCGCTGCACCACAACGGGACGATGGAGTCCTTCGTCCCGTGCAGGAGCAGGACGGGGCCCTCATAGGCGACGGCTGTGCCGTAGATGTCCAGCTGCTGGGTGGTGAGGATGTATTCGCGGCCGAGTTTCATCGTGCCCCAGCAGCGGATGAACGCCGGCGGGTCGGCCGGGTCGAAGCGGGCGTTGAAGAACTTGCCGCCCTGGCAGGCCTGCTTGATGACGGAGCCGGGGGCGAGGAGGACGACGCCGGCGGGGGCGCGGCCGCCCGCGGCGGCCAGCCGGCCGGCCGTCATCGACGCGATGACCCCGCCCTGCGAGTGTCCGAGAAGGCCGATCTGTGTGACGTAGGGCAGCGATTCCGCGTATTCCCAGATGGCCAGCGCATCGGCAATCTCCTTTTCGATCGTCATATCCTGCATCCGGCCCTGGCTCTTCCCGTGTCCGTCGAAATCGAACCGGATGGAGGCGATGCCGGCCCGGGCGAGCGCCTTCGCGAGGGAGGGCATCGGGTTGAAGTCCTTGCTGGAGAAGATCCCGTGCATCAGGAGGACCATCGGGCACTGGTCCGTTTCGGGGTTGAAGCCCTCCGGCAGGGCGACCTTCATCGCTAGCCCGCCTTCGGGACCGGAAACCGTATATTCACGAGCCTCGGCGGGGAAAAGGCCCAGAAGCAGGATAACTGTAAGAATAACAAGTCGTTTCATGCTGCAAAGCTACGATAAATCCGGACTTTTTCACTCTTGTGACGAGAGATTCCGGGTCAAGCCCGGAATGAGGGAAAGTCAAGCCCGGAATGACGGAAGGGGGCGGCCCTGCGGGATATCCCGCAAAAATGCGTATCTTCACGCAGAATATGCAAGAGAGGGACATCATACGCATTCGGGGCGCCCGGGAGAACAACTTGAAGGACGTATCCCTGGACATTCCCAAATACAAGATCACCGTGTTCACGGGCGTTTCGGGCTCAGGGAAGAGTTCGTTGGTGCTGGATACCATCGCGGCGAAGTCGCGGCGGGAGCTGAACGACACCTTCCCGACCTTCGTGCAGCAGTATCTGCCCAAGTACGGGCGTCCGCATGTGGACGAGATCGAGGGACTGCCCGTCGCGGTGGTCATCGACCAGAAGAAGCCCGCCAAGAACTCCCGGTCCACGGTGGGCACTTACACGGATATCTATGCCCTGATGCGGCTGCTGTTCTCCCGCGTGGGGAAGCCGTTCGTGGGCTATTCCGACTCGTTCAGCTTCAACCACCCGCAGGGGAGCTGCCCGCGCTGCTCCGGCCTCGGCGAGATCCGGGAGCTGGACATCCGCAAGCTCGTGGACTTCGACAAGAGCCTCAATGACGAGGACACGATCCATTACATCGCCTTCGGCAAGGGCGGCTGGCGCTGGATCCGGTATGCCCACAGCGGCCTGTTCGACCTGGACAAGAAAATCAAGGACTACTCGCCGGAGGAGCTGGACCTGTTCCTGAACAGCCCGCAGATCCGGCTCAAGAACCCGCCCTCCAATTGGCCCAAATCGGCAAAATACGAGGGCCTCATCCCGCGGATGTACCGGTCCATCATCAATTCCGAGGAGGGCCTTCTGCACGCGGCGGTGCTCAATCCGATGCTGACGATGGGCACCTGCCCCGACTGCGGAGGCACACGGCTGAATCCGAAGGTGTTGACCTGCAAGATCGAAGGCTTGAATATTGCCGAAGCCTGCGCCATGCCCATTTCCCGGCTCAATGCCTGGATCCGGGACCTGGCCGATCCGCTCGCGGTGGACCTGAAGGCGGCCATCGGCGCGCGGCTCACGGCGCTGGAGGAGATCGGCCTCGGGTACCTGAGCCTGGACCGGCCTGTGGGGACGCTGTCGGGCGGCGAGGCCCAGCGCTGCAAGATTGCCAAATACATCAATTCCTCGCTGGCCGATGTGCTCTACATCCTGGACGAGCCCAGCGTGGGCCTGCACAATCGCGACATCGAGCGGATGAAGCGCTCGGTCCAGCGCCTGCGCGACGCCGGCAACACCGTCCTCCTCGTGGAGCACCACCCGGAGATGATCCGGATAGCCGACCACGTCGTGGACCTGGGCCCCGGCCCGGGCATCGACGGCGGCCGCATCGTCTTCGAGGGCTCCTACGACGCCCTCCTCCGCTCCGGCACAGCCACCGGCTCCCTCCTCGGCGCCCCTGTGCCGTTCAAGGAGCACCCGCGTCCTGTCATTCCGAGTCCCGAAGGTTCCCCTGTCATTCCGAGCCCCGAAGGTTCCCCTGTCATTCCGAGTCCCGAAGGGGCGAAGGAATCTCTCTTCCACCTCGAAAACGCCACCCTGCACAACCTCAAGGGCGTTTCCATCGACCTGCCGCTGGGCGTTTTCGGCGTGGTGGCGGGCGTTGCGGGCTCCGGGAAGAGCTCCCTGATGGAGTGCTTCCGCCGGGCCTATCCGAACCCGGACGAGGTGGTGTACATCAGCCAGGAGAACATCGGCGTGAGCCTGCGGTCCACGCCCGCGACCTATATGGAGGTGGCCGGCGACATCCGCAAGGCGTTCGCGAAGGCCCATAAGATGAAGGAGGAATACTTCACTTTCAACGGCAAGGGCGCCTGCCCCGTGTGCGGCGGCAAGGGCGTCATCGTGTCGGAGATGGCCTTCATGGACGCCATCGAGACCACCTGCGAGGCTTGCGGCGGCCTGCGCTACGCACCCGAGGCCTTGCGCTATACGCTCAAGGGCTCTTCTGTCATTCCGAGCCCCGAAGGGGCGAAGGAATCTCTCAACATCGCCCAGGTCATGGACCTTTCCGTCCGCCTTGCCTCGGCCTTCTTCAAGGGGACCGTCATTGAACAGAAACTGCGGCCCCTCGTGGACGTGGGACTGCAGTACTTACACTTGAACCAGGCGCTTTCCACCCTCTCGGGCGGCGAACTCCAGCGGCTGAAACTGGCCTCCTACCTGGGTGTGGAGGGGAAAATCTTCATCATCGACGAGCCCACGGACGGGCTCCATACGAAGGACATCCGCCACATCATCCGCCTGTTCGACACGCTCGTGGACCGCGGCAACACGGTCTGGCTCATCGAGCACAACCTGGACGTCATCCGAAGCGCCGACTGGCTCGTCGAACTGGGCCCCGGCGCCGGCGAGGACGGCGGCCGCGTCCTCTACGCCGGCCTGCCGGCGGGCGTGCGCGCCTGCCCGGAGTCCGTGACGAAGGATTATCTCTAGTCAGCAGCGCTCGACGACGGCGCCGTACCCCAGGCGGTCCATCGCCTTCGCCAGGTCCTGGACGGCGGTGACGGCGTTGTCCAGCACGCCTTCCTGCAGCATCTTCTTGTAGTTCACGTAGAACCGGACCTGGTAGGAGGACGAGACGGTCACTTCCACGCGGGCGCGGTACATCTGTCCGGTCACCCGGGCTTTCAGCCCGATTTCCCGGAACCGTTCCGTGATGAGAACCTTGGCCGTGGCCGCGTTGATTTCGGTCACTTTGCGGGCTTGGAGGATGCGCCGCCGGACCCCGTCGATCCGCTCATAGAGGAGCGGCTGGTAATGGACCTTGATCTGATGGATTTCCTCCCGTTCGCGCCGGCCGATCTGCGCGTTCTTGTAGATCCCGTGCTTGGACTTGTACAGCCGCTCGATGCGGCTCAGCGCCATTTGGACGCAGCGGCCTACGTCGAATTCGCCTGTGTTCCGGAACCGCTCGCGGAACTCCGGGACCACTTCCATTCCGACCTCGAGGATCTCCTCCTCGGTCAGGTCCCTGAACAGTTTACCCTGGATGCTCATTTCAATTCCATGATGCAGACACGGCCGGATTTCTCCATCCAGCGGTGCGAATCTTCATAACTGCTCCGGTCGTTGCACACCCAGACCAGCTTGCAGCGCATGTTGTCGGGGATGACGGGCTCCGGAGCATACCCGTCGGTAAGGATGACGAGCCCGTCGTAGCCGTTCTCGTGGGCATAGTCGATGGGCTCTTGGAAGGAAGTGCCGCCGCGTCCCAGGACGGTGACGTCCTGCATCACCTTCTTCAGGGTCTGGACCACCTGCAAGCCCGCGTCGAACTGGATGACGTCCACGGCGGTGAACCCGTAGCGGAAGGCGCTGTTGATCACGCCGAAGAAGTAGGAGAGGTCCTTCGAGGAGATGGATCCGCTCACGTCCACCGCGACGAGCAGTTTCGTGTCGAAGCGGCGGATGGAGCCCATGTTGTCGAACCCCGTCCGGCGGTTGGGGCGCATCCGGGTGAGTTTCCGGTGCGTCGACAGGATGCTGGCCCGGAAGCCGGACAGGACGTTCCGCCAGTTGATTTTCGCCTTGGCGGACGCCTTGAGCTGCTCGGCAAAGTTCCCGGCGAGGGTCCCCCAGTCCTTGCAGCCCTCGATGATTCCGTCGATCATCGCGACCGTGAGCTCGTCCTCGCCCCAGAGCTCGGACAGGGCCGTGTTCCTGTCCGCCTGGGCGGCGAGCTTGTCGGAGCGCCCGTCGCCGTCGGAGGCGGAACCGGAGTCGGATTTGGAGCTGGTGTTGGTGCTGGAGTCTCCGTCCCCGTCCGCGCCCGGCGGCAGCAAGTCCTGGATGCGGCGGGAGTACCACTCGTACTCGCGGCCGCTAGGGAGCTCGAAATCCTTGGGGCGCTCGATGTTGAGGTTCCCGAACTGGTAGTTGTCGCCGATGGTGAGGTTGCTGCCCACGGCGACGGCCTGCTGGGAGCAGGCGTCTGGCTTCCGCTGGTAAGGGTGCTTCAGCAGGATCCGGATCGCTTCCGTGCGGAGCGCCTGCTCCAGGGCCAGGTCGCCCATCTCTTTCAGGAAGTCGGGGTTGTACTCCACCTTCCGCGCGCCGGAGCGCACGGGGCAGGGCATCGCCGCGTTCTCCTCGATGCTGTGCGTGCACAGCACCTGGAAGAGCGCCGGTTCGGCAATGAACCAGCGCTCCAGGATCCGTGTGATTCGCTCTTTCATCTAGCGGATGCTTTTGACGTAGACGACCATCGTCATCGTGAGGACCGGGCACTCGCGGGCCAGGAAGGAGATGGCGTTGGGATAGGTCCCGTGCTGCACGTAGAGGTTCGCGAAGTGCGCGGCGGCCTCCTTCTTCTCCTTGGTGAGGAAGTCGAAGTAGGCTTCGACGTTCTTGCGGGCCTTTTCCTTGGCCGTGCCGGCGAGCTTCTCCACCTCGAGGTGGCGGAAGATGCCGTCGTTCACGACCGAGAGCTGGTGCAGTTCGTAGCCCCGGAGGGTGGGGATGTGCTTCTCCAGGTTCTGGAGGACTTCCCGCCCGGAGAGGATCTTGTGGGCGGAAATGCTCGAGACCACGGCGCTGGCGGCTTTCGGGCCCACGATGGCCGAGATGGCCTTGGTCACGACCGGGGTGATCTCGTTCACGCCCTGGAGGATGTCGCTCACGCGTTTCCAGCCGCGGCGGTCCGGGGTCTTGTCGAGGCCCGTGTCGGCCCCCTCCTTGGCGTCGGGGTCCTTGTCCAGCCACAGCGGATTCTCCCGGATGAAGTCGCGGACGCGGCCGTCCACGCCGGCCTGCTCGGCCCACAGAAGCCATTCCTGCACGGTGGGGCGGAAGCCGACGACATTGAACCGGGATACGAGGGCCGGGTCCAGGTCGGTGAGCTGGTACTGCTCGCCCGCGTTCACCGCCGAGATGATCCGGCTGCCCTCCGGCAGGCTCCGGCCCGCCAGCTTGCGGTTCAGGGCCAGGTCCATGATCGTCTGCAGGACTTCCGGCCGGGCGCGGTTCAGCTCGTCCAGGAACAGGACGATGGGCCGGCCGTCCAGCGGGAACCACCACGGCGGCATGAATTCCGTCTTGCCGGTGGTCTCGTTACGGTTGGGAATGCCGATCAGGTCGCCCGGGTCGGACATCTGTCCGAGGAACAGCGGGACGACCCGCATCCCCTTCCCGGAGAAGTACTCGGTGAGGATCTCGGACTTGCCGATGCCGTGGTTGCCCACCAGCATGATGTTCTGGTCGGCGGGCGTGAGGTCCAGGAGCGCCCGCAGCTCCGTCGTGTTGATGTTTACGTTTGCCATAGTCTTTGATAAGTACGGCAGACCAGTCCTATTCTTTCAACGGCCGGCCGGATTTTCTGGAAAGACATCGTCCGTGCGCCGGTCCCAGATCCACATCGCGTCGATGACGGGGGTGGGAGGATGGCTCCCGGTGACGTCCAGGCCGTAGAACTTCATCCCTTTGGCCTTGTTCGCGCGAATGAGGTCCGTCACCGTCTCGCTGAGCGGAGGCCATAGGAAATCCGACACGCACAGGATGTCCGCGCTGGAAAAAGCGGTATCCTGGGGGATGATTTCCCGGAAGACCGCGCCGAACAGCTCCTCCTCGTTGTTGCCGCCGCCGCAGTCGTAGGACAGGAAGCGCACCAGGGCCTTGCGCTGCTTCCGGAGGTTCTTCACGGTGAAACGGTCCATTTCGTCGTTGCCATATAGGAGGATGGTCACGGGCCGCTGCCGCCGCTTGGCATAGACGGTGACGGCCATCGCGAGGGCCCGGGCGACGTCCGAAGGCCGTCCCGTCATCGACCCGCTCCTGTCCAGGCAGATGACCACGGGACCGTCCTGCCGGCGCACGGGCTCCTGGCTGGCGGAGGCCGATGCGAAGACTTGAAGCCGCTTCCCGACGAAATTGCGGAAGAAGACGTCCTCCGTCTCGCGTCCCGCGAGGAGGGCGATCTCGGACGGGAGGAGGCTGTTCAAGTCGTCTCCCACGGTGATGCCGGCGATGTCGGACTTGGCGGCGGCGGGGAAGCGCCCCGAGGGGGCCTTCTCCTCGCCGCCTGCGCGGCCGATGCGCCGGGCGAGCTTCCGCAGGGAAGGCGGGAGGCTTTTCAGGAAGCGGAGTTCCTCCCGCCGCTCCTCCTCCCGGGAGAGCGGCTCCTCTTTCCCTTTTCCCCGCCCCTGCGTATCTGTCTGTGCGTGTCGATCTCCGGAATCGGCCCCTCTCATCGGCACGGCCTGAAAGAAAAGGTTCGAGAGGAAGGCCTCCAGCCGCATCAGGGCCTCGTCCCGGGAAAGGTCCGGGGTGTCGAGCAGCTCTTGCGCAAACGCTTCCAGCATTCCGTGCGCTTCTTCCCGCCAGGCTTTCGCCACGCGGACGGACCCCTTGAACCGGGGGTCGCAGACGCCCAGAACCAGGATTTCCCGGATGAGGTCTCCACCGGCGGTGCGGTCGGCGAGGATGTCCTCCACGTCGTACCCGCCCAGATTGGCGGCGATGCACTCGTCCAGGAGTGCATCGATCAGCCGGGAGTATAGCATTACCGGGCGGAAGATTTGGACCCGTACCGACGGAGTTCCTCTCCGAGGGCTTCGTAAGCGGAAATGGGCCGGGTGAACAGGTTGGCGTCCACCCGGGCCCGGAGGAGGCCGATGCGGTCGTGGGTGGAGGCCATCACCTCCGAGAGGAAGGACCCGGAGCGCCCGGCCATCGTCCCTTCCCGGCGCAGCGGATAGCTGAAGCTGCCGATGGTCACCATCCCGGCCTTGGGGCTGCAGATGGAGAAATCCCCGGGGCCGTCCGTCAGGAGGATCGTCCCGTTCTCTCCGAACCGCCCGCCGGTCCGCCCGCTTTTCAGCCGCTCGTAGTCTTCAGCGGCGATCAGCATCAGCTCGCCCCCGGCCTCGAAGGCGTAGTGGACGCCCCCGTCGGGGCTCCAGAACTTCGCCGACCCGGCCGCGGGCGCCTTCTTCCACCGGTTTTCATCGACGGAGACGGTCCCTTTCAGCAGTTGGACGATGAGTTCCCGGGCGATGTCTTCCCGGACCCGCGGAAGCTGGGCGTCGTTGTCCCAGAGGAGGTGCTCCAGGAGCAGGCAGTCCGACCAGTCCACCGCCTCCCGCCCGTTGAGGAGGGCCGAGGTCCGGAGGAGGCCGGCGATTTTCTTCCAGCGGCGGTCGGACACATAGGGGATGCTCTCTTCTTCCTCGTCCTCCTCGGGATGGAGGTCCGCCTTTGACGCGTAACGCGTGCGCAAAGCATAGAGGAACTCGAGGATTTCCCCGGGAATGACGATGCCGTCCCGCTCTTCGAGCATCGCTTTCATCTCATCCGACGTGAACGGGAGCTCCGCCGGAATCGGGCAGGGGACGGCCGCCTTCCCGGTCAGGAGTGAGAGGAAGTTCGTCTTGTCCCGGATCGGGTCCACGATGTAGCGCACGAGAAACCGGTCCCAGAGCGCTTCCAGTCCCTCGCCCTGGGCGGGGAGTTCGTTGGAGGCTGCGATGACGGCCTTGAGGGGGAGGGGAACATCCTCGCGCCCGTTGCGGAAGATCTTCTCGTTGAGGGCCGTGAGGAGGCTGTTCTGGATGGCGGGGCCGGCTTTCCAGATCTCGTCGAGGAAGACCACGTCGGCCGTGGGCAGATAGCCCTCCGTCACGCGTTCGTAGGTGTCGGCGTCCTTGAGCTTGGAGATGGACACTGGGCCGAAAATCTCGTCCGGGGTGCTGAAGCGGCTCATCAGGTATTCGAACCGGCGGGCGTCCCGGAACGCCAGGGCGAGCCGGCGGGCTATCATGCTTTTGGCCACGCCGGGAAGCCCCAGCAGGAAAATGCTCTCTCCCGCGGCGGCGCTCAGCAGGGCCAGGCCGAGGGCCTCCTCCCGCTCGAGCACCCCGACGGAAAGGGCCTCCAGCAGCGCTTCGACCCTATTTCTCAGGTTTCTTTCCATGTCTCAACTGATAAAGATATTGGTGACGGAGCGGCTTCCGCATAAAGGCCCGCATCGCGTGCGAGACTTCCTCGAGGCGCTTCCGATACTGGTCGATGCCGATGTAGAAGTCGCCCGCCCAGCGCGTGTGCACGACCAGCTGGTCCTCGTACATCGTGATGCCCTTGACGCAACGCGGGCCGTAGCGTTGCTGGAGCTGCTGCATCGTCACGCGGTAGAGGATGTCCGGCGCCTGTTCCGTCGTCCACTCGAACACCCCCGGCACTTGGCGGAAGAGTTCGTACTGCGCGTCGGAGCACATCCGTTCCGGCCAGGCCTCGCGGTAGAACAGCAGCACGGGGTCGACGGTCTCCAGCGCCTTTTCCAAGGTGAGTTCATCACCCCGGATCCAGTGGGTGACCCGCCATTCCAGCGGACAGACGATCCGGACGAGACACCGGTCCCTCTCCGGCTCGTATTCCACCTCCGGGCGGAGCCCCGTTCCGGCGAGCATATCTGCGAGGACACCCCGCAGCCATCCGCACCAAGCGCTTTTGTCCTGCGTGTCCATTGACCGTTATCTGAAGGGGGAAACCATATCCAGGACGTCGTCCATCGTGAGTTTGCCGCTGTAGGCGGTGCCGTCCAGCATCTCGTCCGCGAGCGCCTGCTTGGTCTCGTGCAGCCGGAGGATCTTCTCCTCGATGGTGTGCCGGGCGATGAGGCGGATGACGGTGACCATCCGCTGCTGGCCGATGCGGTGCGCCCGGTCCATCGCCTGGTTCTCGATGGCGGGGTTCCACCACGGGTCCAGGAGGATGACGTAGTTCGCCGCCGTGAGGTTGAGCCCGAGGCCGCCGGCCTTGAGGCTGGCGAGGAGGAGGGGGCAGTCTCCGTTCTGGAACTGCCGCACGATGTCTCCCCGCTCTTCCAGCTCCGTCTGCCCGTCCAAGTACAGGTAGCGGCGCTTCTTCCGGTCCAGGAGGGCCCGCACCTCGGCGAGGTAGGACGTGAACTGGCTGAAGACCACCACCTGGTTTCCCGGGACGGCCGAGATGGATTCCAGCAGGCCCATCAGGGCGTCGGTCTTGCTGGACCCCAACTGCCAGTCGTCGTGGACGAGCGACAGCGACAGGGCCGCGAGGCGGAGTTTCGTCAGTTCGGCGAAGAACTCGACCTTGACGGTGTCGTCCTGCTTCTTTTTCCTGTTCTTCCCGCCGCCGATGCGGTTCACGTGCGCCTCGACATACTGGCGCATCGCCTCGTACACGCGCATCTCTTCGTCGGAGAGGTCCACCAGCTGCTCGCAGACGATCTTTTCCGGGAGTTCGTCCAGGACCTCCTCCTTGGTGCGGCGGAGGATGAACGGCTGCACCAGGTCGCGGAGGAACTCGCTGTGCTGCTCGTCCAGTTCGACGTGCAGGTAGCGGGCCTTGAAGTCCGACCACTCGCCGAGCAGGCCCGGATTGATGAACTGGAAAAGGTTCCACAGTTCCCCGAGGTGGTTCTGCAGGGGCGTTCCCGTGAGGATGAGCCGGCTGCGGGCCTGGAGGTCCATCGCCGCCGCGCTCACCCGCGTGTTGCGGTTCTTGATCTGGTGCGCCTCGTCCAGGCAGACGACGTTCCATTCCTTTTGCGCGAGCGCCTTCGATTCCGTGCTGAGCACGCCGTAGGTCGTGAGCACCAGCTCGCTGGGGCCCGCGGCGGCGATGTGCGCGTCGCGGTGCGCGACGTCGTTGAGGACCGTCACCTTGAGCGACGGGGCGAACTTCGCCACCTCGATCTCCCAGTTGGGCACGACAGATTTCGGCGCCACGACGAGCGAAGGCCCATCGGCGGCCTTGCTCAGCAGGAAGGCGATACTCTGGACGGTCTTTCCCAGGCCCATGTCGTCCGCAAGGCAGGCGCCGGCGCCCCAGGCGTCGAGGCGCTTCATCCACACGTACCCTTCCTTCTGGTAGTCGCGGAGGGTGGCCTTCAGCCCGTCCGGCAGCGCCGGGGTGGAGTCGTAGGCCTGCTGCATCCTGTTCAGCAGGCTCTTGAATCCCTCGTCCATCGTGCCCCGCAGGCCGCCCTCGTCGCCGAGAATCTGCGCGAGATGGCCCACGCGGTACACGGGCACGACCCGGTTCTTGCCGGCGCGGGCGGACATCATCTCGTCCATCGCCTGGAGATGCCGTTGCAGGGTCTTGGTCATCCGCACATAGTCCTTGTCGCCCAGGCGGATGAATCCCTTCACGTCGGACCGGCGCATCGCCTCCAGGAGGTCGGCGAGCTTGAACCGGTCCTCGCCGATGGACACCTCCCCCTCCACCTCGAACCAGTTGACGCCGGACTTGACCGTGATGTCGATGTCCTTGTCCTTCACGTCTCCCCGGAAGCGCAGCGCGCGGCCTTCCGGCCATTCGACGAAGCACTTGTCGCGGTGGTCGTAGGCCCAGGAGAGCACGCCGAGGAGCGACTCGCTGGCGTAGAGCTCGCCGTGCTTCCCGTCCTGGAATTCCAGCTCCAGCTCCTCCTTTAGGTAGTCCGTCAGCTCGGCGTAATTGTCGTATTCGGCCTGGAGGTCGCGGCGGATGAAGCGCGGGTCGCCGCCCGAGGTGTCATAGACATCCTCGGGCCCCCGGCCGGGCTCGCACCGCAGGTCGCTTTCCTCTAAGGGGGCGGCCGAGAGGTCGATTCCGTATCCGTCCCCGTCCGGGAGCGGGGTGAGCCGGATGCAGATGCGCGGGCTTCCCTGGAGGGTGGGGATGACCGCCATCGCGGGCAGGTCCGACCGCACCTCGAGGATGCCTTCCAGCGAGTCGATGGTGTGCCGGATGAGCGGCAGCGCCGAAACGGGGAAGGTCCCCACGGTCAGCAGGCGCGCGAGGATGTCGCGCTGGACGGGGTTCGTCCGGATGCAGGTGTACTTGCCGCCATTGCGGAGGACGGAGACTTCCGGAACGGTTCCATCCTGGCGGCGCACCACGTTCGAGGAGACCGCGATGGACCCGTCTTTGCCGGAAAAAGCCACGAAGGGTTGCTCCAACGCCACGGGAAGCGGCCGGTACGGGGGCCGGTAGAACTGCCCCGTGAACAACCGCCCGCTCCCGGCCAGGACGGGAAGGACGACTTCGGTGTCGGGCTGGTCGACGACTTTGTTCCCGAGTCCCCGGGCGACCTGGTGGTCGAGCAGGTCCATCGAGTCGTAGCCGCCCTTGACGAGCCGGCTGCGGGACAGGAGCTTGTCCCCGGACCATTCCGTTTCGCCGGGCTGGCGGCGCTGTTCGATGACGGCGGTGATCCACTTGTCGTCCACGAAATAGATGATCCGCTTCTCGGAGGCGTCCTCCTGCTTCGAGGAGGCGACAGAGGCGGAAAGGTCGTTCAGCGCCATTTCCCAGGCTTCCTTCCTGGGGATGGCGGACAGGACGCCGGGACCGCCGAAGAGATCGCGCAGGTGCTGTTTTTCGGAGGAGACCGTCGGACAGAACTCCGCCGTCTCGTTGCGGAAAACGGGAATGCAGGGGACGGCCGACGGGTCCAGCCCGAGGGCGGAGATCCGCTCGTCGTCCGCCTTGAAATACCGCAGCACGGCGAGCGCCATATCCCGTCCCAGGACGGTCCGGTCGCGTTCCAGGTGCTTCCGGAGTTCGCCGGCGACGAGGCCCAGGCTGTTCTTCTCGCTTTCGTCCAGATGGACAAGGAGCGTCTGCGTCACGGCGTGCATCGGGTCGTAGCGGAAGCCGGAGCTCAGCTTCAGCGCGTCCAGCGCCCGCTCCGCCCGCGCGCTCTGATACTTCCGGACACTGCGTACCAGGCATAGCGCGTAGAACCAGGTCATTAGCCGGTCCGGGAACGTTCCGTCGCAGCCGGGCGGCGTCAGGGACCGGGCCTTCAGGAACGTTTCGAGCGCCTCGGGCAGATTCCCTTTCAGCAACTGGTCCGTCGCCCGGATGCCGTCGGCCCAGAAGGATCGGCCCGGCGAAGGATCCTCGGGGAGGACGCCGGTGAGATAGTAGGCGTAGGCCGCGGCCCGGCCGGGGATGTCCACCGACCGGGGGAAACCGTCTCGGGCGTACGCCAGGACGGTTTCGAGGGTGCTTTCATCCAGCTGCCCGTTCTCGAACTTGTCCTGCAGGAAGATGGCGAGGAGCTGCTCCGCCTCCTTCTGCGGGAGGATGGACAGGACCTTGTCTCCGTAGCCGTCTGCGAAGAGAAGGTCGATGAAATACTGCCAGATGCCCTCCTTGGCGGGGAAGCGGAGCTTTCGCGCCTGGGAAAGGTTTCCGGCGGCGATGCATTCCGCGACCGCCCACAGGTAGGCCGACGTCTCGGACCGGAACCGGCTGAAATCCCCGTAGGCGCGGGCCCATTCCGGGAAATGCTTCACGACAGGGACGACGATGCGGAAATAGTCCCGCGGCAGGATTTCTCCGCCCACGAGGAGGCCTTTCTGCTCCAGGGTTTTCCGGTCGGCCTCCGTCCGGCCCTTCGGGATTTCGAAACGGCCGTCGTAGAGGGTGACCGTCCAGGGATTGAGCGGGAAGCCGCCGCGATAGGCGCAGTAGCCCAACAGCCGGAACTGGCCGGGGGTCAGGCCCGGGAACGCTTCGGCTACTTCAAGAGGGAGCGACAATTCTTTTTTACTGGGCATCGGTGCAAAAATAGGCCGGCATTGTGCCAAAGAATGGCAGAACGCCAAGGAACTGATCTACTAATAGGAATACGCAAGCGGGATTCACATTTTTCAAGTGAAGAGAAAAAACGGCGCGGAATCTTCGTATCTTTGTCAGGAAACCACATCAATCGACACGACAATGGCCATCTATTATCACGGGAGTTCCATGCTGTTCAATACGTTCGATCTGTCTCACGCGCTGGAAGGCGACGGGAAGGTGAAGTTCGGCTATGGCGTCTATGTCGCCGGCACGTATGCGTCGGCGGCGCACTATGCCTTCAACAAGAAACGCCCGGAGAACCGGGACTATTATGTCTATACGGTCGAAATCCCCGACCGGACGGCGGACAACTGCCTGCCACTGCTGAAGCAGGTTCCGGTCCCGGCGTCCATCGTCGCCCGGACGGAGGAGAAGCTGGGCGAGAAGCTCCCCGCCGAAGCGACGGTGGAGGGCATTCCTTTTCGGAAGTACCTCGCGAACCGGCTGACAGGCGTCGAGAAGTCCTTGAAGCAGATGACGGACAAGGCCAGCGTGGAGGGGGAGAAGGCGGCCTCGGCTTTCCTCCTGTCCATCGGCGTGGACCTTATCGAGTGGCCGCATTCCTGGACCAGTCCGGAAGGCGAGAAGAACATGGCGGTCCTGGACGACGCCAAGGTCCGGATTGTCCGGATCGAGCAAGTGGAACTGGACCCGAAGGGACATCATCTGATTCCGGGATCGGAAAGGCTGGTCAAGGCGTTCTGACCGCCTCGCGTTTCCGCTTTTTTTCAAGCCGGGTTGCAAGAATGGAGATCCTTTCCCGTATATGGGGAAGTATGCACAACATTCTCAACCTCGACGCCTTGCTGAAGCAAGCGATGGAGGCCGATGTCGCGGCGCTCCGACAGTTTCTCACGACGAATCCCGGGCAGCCGCTCGTCGCCACGGGCTCGGGCGGAGCCGAGTCCGTGGCCGACTTCGCGGCCCTGCTGTACGGGGCCAACGGCGGCCTCGCCACGGCCGTATCTCCCTACACTTTAAACGCTTACAGCGATGAAGCGCTGAAGACGGCGAAGCTCCTGCTCGTGAGCAAGGGCGGCCACAACAACGACATCGTCTTCGCGGCGAAGCGGGGCCTGGCCGTGAATCCGGACGGGACGGCCAGCTTCACCCTGTACACGGGCGACCGGAACGAAGTCCGGAAACTGTTCGTCAAAACCGGGTCGGCCCAGTCCTTCGACATCCCCGGTCTGTCGGTCCACGACGCGTTCATCTCGACCCAGACGCCGGTGATGTACTTCGCCCTCCTGTGTCGGGCGTTCGACCCCGGTGTCGACCTGTCCAAGTACCGGACGGCCCCGAAAGTACCGTACCGACTGGAGCGGAACGACGGGACGGCGCTCTCCCCGGCGGACTTCAAAGAGGTCCGGACACTCGTCGTCCTGCACGGTTCCTGGAGCCGTCCCGTGGCGGCGAACCTGGAAGGAAAGCTCTTCGAAAGCGGCCTCTGCCCCTCCTGCGTGGTCGATTTCCGGAATTACTGCCACGGTCGGTTCATCTTCACGTCGGCCCATCTGGAAGACTCGGCCGTCGTGATGTTCGTGTCCCCTCGGGAGAAAGACATCGCCGCTCGGACGCGGAAGTTCCTCCCGGCCTCGACCAAGCTCGTCCTCATTGAGACCGAAGCCGATGCGCCCGAAGCCAGCCTGGACCTCCTCATCCGGTCCTCGGCCTTCTTCTTCGACCTCTGCGGGGTCACGGGCACGAACTGGGTGTCGCCGAAGAACCCCGGAAAGATCGACAAGCGGCAGCCGATGTGGGTGCCGTTCATGGCGGAGCTGAAAAGAAACGGCCCCCTCCGTCTCTGACGGGGGAGCCGGGGTCAATCGGCGAGATCCCGGAATGAAAGGGCGTCCTCCGGGAGGGTGTAGTCGAGCTTCCCGTTGTCGCGGAGTTCCATCAGCAGGCGCCCCATCAGGTTCGGGCCGACGAACTCCTTGCCGTCCTCGGAGGGTTTCACGCCCCAGGTGTTGGGGGATTTCTTCTGGAAGGTAGTCTGGTCCTCGACGATGTAGAGCCCCCGGCTCCGCGCGAGTTCCTCCCGGAAGGCCTCGCTCTGGCGGTACTTCTCCATCAGGCAGAACTTCATCGCGTCCACGATGATCTCCCCCCAGTCCGGCCGGACGGTTCCGACCTTCTCGAAATGCTTCGCCTTCATCTTGATGGTCTGTCCCTTGGCGGCGTAGACCGCTTTCCGCGAGGCGGCGTCCGTGAACTTCATCACTTGGAACAGCTTCTCGGTGCAGTCGAAACGCACCCCGTCCACCACGAGCGGCGTCCGCCCGAAGTTGGAGAACAAGCCCCAGGACTGGTCCACGGAGCAGAAGGGAGCGGTCCTTTCCTTGGGATAACGCTCGATGGAGTAGTACTCCGGATAATTCCTCTCAATGAATTCTCTGATGTGCATATTTTTCCAATTGCACCCAAATATACGAAAGAAACTGAAATATTGCACGGCGGGAGGGTATAATGAGAATAGGAAATGATTTATCTTTGTATACGATGACCCTCAAGACCGACTACGCCAAGTCTTTCAGCTATGCCCGGATGCAAAACGGCATTCCGGCGGTGCGCAGCGTCATCCTGCGCAACCCGGGCTCGGAAACCTGGACCGACCTCCGGCTCTCCATCCAGTTCGATCCCGCCTTCTCGGAGGGATATGCGTCGCACATCAGCGAACTGGCTCCCAGGGGGAAACTGATTCTGGACCAGATCAAGGTCCTCCCTTCCGCCACGTATCTGGCCAACCTCACCGAGCGGGTCGAGGGCCGGATGACGGTGTCCGTCACCGCGGCGGCGGGGGAGTGCGCCCACGAGGAGTACCCGGTGGCCCTGCTTCCGTACGACTTCTGGGAGGGGATGAATGCCGCGCCCGAGTTGACCGCGGCCTTTGTCCTGCCCAACCATCCGGCCATCCGGCCCGTCCTGCACGGCGCTTCCGAGCGGCTGCGGAAATGGACCGGGAATGCGGCGCTGGACGGGTATCAGTCCGGCAACGCGAACCGGGCGAAAATGCAGATGGCGGCCCTCTATGCCGCCCTGGCCGAGGAGGGTATCGCCTACGCGAATCCGCCGGCCTCTTTCGCCGACCGCGGGCAGCGGGTGCGCCTTCCCGAGGATATCCTGTCGGGAAAACTGGCTACCTGCCTGGATGCGGCCCTCCTGTATGCGGGCTGTATGGAAGCCGTGGGCCTGCGCCCGCTGGTGGTCCTGCACGAAGGGCACGCCTACGCCGGCGCGTGGCTGGTCGAGAAGTCGTCGCCCTATCCGGTTCACGACGACCCGGCGGTCCTGCGCAAGAGCGGCGCGGACGGCATCAACGAGGTCCTGCTGGTGGAGACGACCGGATTCCTGAAGGGGAATGACCGGACGTTCGACGAGGCGGTCTCGAAGGCCGCCGCGACCATCGCCGACGTGGACAGTTTCCTGCTGTATGTCGATGTCAGCTCGGCCCGGAACGCCGGCGTCCGCCCGATTCCCCAGCGCATCCTGACCCCGGACGGCTATGTCATCGACGAGGAGACGGTGTACCGGCGGGATGTCCCGGAACGGGTTCCGGACACGGACGAAATCGACCTGGACCGGACCGCGACCGTGGACAAGCACACCATCTGGGAGCGGAAACTGCTGGACTTGAGCCTCCGGAACAACCTGATCAACATCCACACGAAAAAGGGTGTCCTCCAGCTGCTGGGAAGCGGCTCGGAAGAGATGGTCGCGATGCTGGAGAACGGGGCGGGCTTCCACATCTTCGGCATTCCGCCGGGCTGGGCGGGCATCCTCCGTCCGGACGGCGTTTTCCGGGAAATCGCTCCGGAAGACCCGTTGCACGCATTCGCGTACAAGGAGATGATGGACAAGCGGTTCCATTCCTATCGGCCCGAGGAGGCGACGGTCGCCCAGCTGGACACCATCCGGAAGGAGGCGCGGCACTACCTGGAGGAGAACGGAGCCAATACGCTATACCTGACCGTCGGCGCCCTGAAGTGGCTGGACGAGGACGGAATCACGCCGCACTTCGCCCCGATCCTCCTGATTCCCGTGGAAATCACCAAGGCGACCTGGAGCATCAAGTGGACGGGCGAGGACATCGTCGCGAACCTGACGCTGCTGGAGATGCTCCGGCAGCAGCACGGGATCAGCATTCCGGGGCTGGACAAGCTGCCGGAGAAGGACGGGCACGTCGCCGTCCGGCGGGTGATGAACGTCCTGCGCCGCGCCGTGATGGACAAGCGGGGCTGGGACATCGAAGAGCTGGTGTTCCTGGGGAACCTCTCCTTCAACAAGTTCATCATCTGGAACGACATCCATACGCACCGGGCGATGCTGGACGCCCATCCGGCTGTCTCCAGTCTGGTCGAGGGACGGCTCCAGGTGAAGGATGCCGTCCTGCCGGAAGGGTCCATCGACAGCCTGTGCCCTTCCGCCACCGTCCTGCAGCCCATCAGCGCGGACTCTTCGCAGCTGTACGCCATCCGCGATGCCGTCGCCGGCCGCAGCTTCGTGATGCACGGCCCGCCCGGCACGGGAAAGAGCCAGACCATCACCAACATCATTGCCAATGCGCTCTACAACGGCCAGCGGGTGCTCTTCGTGTCCGAGAAGAAAGCGGCGCTCGAGGTGGTGCAGAAGCGCCTGGAAGAAATCGGCTTGGACCCGTTCTGCCTGGAGCTCCATTCCAACAAGGCCCGGAAATCCACCGTCCTCGCGAAGCTGGACCATACCCTGAATCTCCGGCGGGAAGCGCAGCCGGCCTCCTTCGGGCCGGACGCCGCCCGGATGGACGAAGCGAAAAACCGGCTGAATGGCCACGCCGAAGCGGTGAACCGGGTCTACCCGGTGGGCGTTTCCCTGTACGACTGCGTGTCGCGATATCTCCACCTGCCGGAAGAGATCGAGCCCCGGCGGATTCCGGCGTCCGTCCTTGAAACATTGGATGCGGGCGGCTTCCGGGAGATGGAGGCGGCCCTGCAGGACTATGTGACCGCAATCGCCCATACCGGCATCGGGGTCGATTGCCACCTGTTCGACCTGCCCCCCGTGGAGTACAGCCCCGGTCTGAAGGACCGGCTGGCGACCCGGTTCGACACCGTCCTCGGAAAGACCGGCCTCCGGTTCTGGTGGGAGGCCCGGAAACTGGAACGGGAACTGGGTCGGCCCATCGGCGTGAAAATGTCCCGGCCGGCGCTGGCGGCCGTCCGCGAGAAGCTCGAGCGGTGGCGCGCCCATCTCTCCGAGTTGAAGACCTATGCCATCTATTCCCGGCAGAAGGCCCGTCTCTGCAGTCTGGGACTGAACCTGGTCACGGAGGAGTTCGAATCGGGGCGGATGGACCCGGCTCGGCTGGAAGACTTCTTCTTCAAATGCTTTTACCGGTCCTACGCCATCCATATCCTGAACCGGGAGAAGGGACTCGGCATCTTCTGCGGGGAACTCTTCGAGTCCTTCGTCAAGAAGTTCCGCGAGGACGACGAGGCCTTCCGGGAGACGACCCGGCAGGAGCTGGTCGCCCGCGTGTCCTCCCGGCTCCCCGACCCGGATGACGGCCTGTCCAAAGGCTCGGAGATGACCATCCTGAAGAAGGCGATCCGGAACAATTCCCGGGGCGTCTCGCTCCGGAACTTGTTCGACCGGATCCCGCACCTGCTTCCGCGCCTGTGCCCCTGTATGCTGATGAGCCCGCTCTCCGTGTCGCAGTATCTGCAGCCGGAAGGGGACCTGTTCGACCTCGTCGTCTTCGACGAGTCCTCCCAGCTCCCGACCAGCGAAGCCGTGGCGTCCATCGCCCGCGGCAAGGCGCTCATCGTCGTCGGTGACCCCAAGCAGCTGCCGCCCACGTCGTTCTTCGAGGCGGATACGTTCGACGAGGAGAATGCCGACCAGGAGGACATGGAAAGCATCCTGGACGAGTGCATCGCCCTGTCCCTGCCGTCGGTCCACCTGAAATGGCACTACCGGAGCCGCCACGAGAGCCTGATCGCTTTCAGCAACGCCCATTATTATGAGAATGCGCTCCTGACGTTCCCGTCCAACGACGACTTGGCCACGCGGGTGCATTTCCAGCCGGTCGAGGGTGTCTACGACCGCGGCCGGACCCGGACCAACGAGGCCGAGGCCGATGCGGTCGTGGCCGATGTGAAACGCCGGCTCTCCGACCCCGCGGAGCGGGAGAAGAGCCTCGGAATCGTGACCTTCAACGCCAGCCAGAAGAACCTCATCGACAAGAAGTTGGAGGAAATGTTCGCCAAGAACAAGGCACTCTCGCGCGTGGCGGCGGAGCAGGCGGAACCGATGTTCGTCAAGAGCCTGGAGAATGTCCAGGGCGACGAGCGGGATGTCATCCTCTTCTCGGTGGGCTATGGCCTGGACCGCCGCGGGCGGATGTCGTTGAATTTCGGCCCGCTCAACCAGGCCGGCGGCTGGCGCCGCCTGAACGTGGCCGTCTCCCGCGCCCGCCAGGAGATGACGATGTTCTCTTCGCTCCAGCCCGAGCAGATTGCGGAGAACGGCCTCGTCCCGCGCGGCGTCATCGACCTGAAGGCCTTCCTGAAGTATGCCCGCGACGGGCGGGAGACGCTGGAGGTGGCCCCGTATGCCCGGGGAAAGGCGGACCTGCTGGCGGAGAAGATTGCGGAGGAGCTCCGGGCGCAGGGGGAGACCGTCCACACGGCGGTGGGCTCTTCCGATTTCCGGGTGGACATCGGCGTCGTGGACCCCGACCGCCCCGGCTGCTACCGGTATGGCATCCTGCTGGATGGCCCGGGCTATGCTTCGGCGGAGGCCGCCCGCGACCGGGAGATCATCCGTCCCGGCGTCCTGGAAGGCCTGGGATGGACCTTGGAAAGACAATGGATTTTGGATCGATATGATGACTGAATGGACCTGGAACGAGTTCTGTGAACTCTATTTCGACTCCGCGAAGAAGAGTGCGGAGATTTACTTGCAGAAGCAGGCCCGGAAACTCGGGGGCCTGGACCGGCGCGTGGACCTGGACTATGTGCGGGATTCCGCCGTCCTGACCGCGATGGAGAAGGCTTATGCCCATTACGACGCCTCCAAAGGCGCCAAGATCACGACGTACCTGGCGACCCTCGTCCACAACGAAATTGTGGACCTGGTCGAGAAGGAGTCGAAGGCGGCGGCCGCCCAGCGGGACATCGACGAGGTGAAAACTGCCATCAAGGCCCTTGCCCTTGCCGACGAGGGCTTGTCCGACTCCGGCACGGCCGCCGCGCGGATGAAACTGATTCCGCGCCTGCGGGCCGCCATCGAAAAACTCTCGCCCAGCGACCAGATCATCCTGAACTACTATCTCGAAGACAAGTCCAGCTATGTGGCCAAGTCCGTCCACGCCCTCCAGGTCTCCGAGAACTACGTGAGTGTCCGCCGCCACCGCATCTTCAAGCTGCTGCCCACCCTGATGGAAATGACCAAGGCCGACTACCAGCGGTTCTGCTACGATTATGAAGGCGGCGCCTTCGCCGGCGGCGGCCTCATGAACAACGATTCCGTCCTGTTCGAAATGACCCTCACTCGCCGACGGATAACCCCCGTCAATCCCATCCAGCCTTCCCTGGATCTGGAGATCATGGCGGCGCGGCTGGTGGTGGAGTTAGGGTTGTAGGATTATTAATCGGAAGTGTTTACTTTTGTCTAGACGATAACCACATAAAGCAAGATAACCATGTACATTTCGAAATCAAGATTTATCAATTGGACGCGCTGCCCGATGTATTTCCCGATGGATTTGAAATACAATCCGACCGGGAAGGACGACATAGACGATGAGCGCGAGCGTAGGGCAGAAAGAATGGAAGAGATGATGTCAGAGATGTCGTCTGCCGACTCCGGAGAATCCGAAGATGATGAAGTGTATGATGCCACGCCGAGTCCGGAACTCGAGGCGCTCCTGCCGTTCTACAATCAGGTGGAGGATGAAGCCCTGAAGATAGCCAAGAAGTATTTCCACGGCAAGTTCGTGGCAGATTATCTGGATGTGCACAAGCAGAAACTCTTCGAATACGAGAGTCATGGGCATACTTATCGCTGTTATGTCGATATCTACAACGAGAACGAGGAGGAGATCAACATCATCGAAGTAAAGGCCACGACCAATAGCAAATACCTGCTCAAGGTCGATGCCGATGGCAAGAAATCGGGCCTGTTTTTCATGGATGTGGCCCCTAGAAAACGGGGCGGCAACGCTTATCCTTTATTTGTCAAGGGTGGCAATATCTGGCGCTTCAACGATGCGGACAGCAAGGTTAACGACGACGCTGCGAAGAATTTCGAAGAGAAGAAAAAAAAACTGCTTGATCGTTACTGCAACGAAGGAAAATACCCGCACGACCTTGCTTTCCAGCGGTATGTAATCGAGCATGCCCTGCGCCGGGACAATGACAACCGTCCGGTGAACTTCTATCTGGCCGTGCTCAACAGCGAGTATGTTTTCGACGGTTCGGTCGATGCAGATGGCAAGTGTGACTACAAGGAGATTGACGGTCAGGAGCTGGTCACATTCTACGACTTGAACGAGACTACGGAGGCCTATCAGCCCATCATCCTTCGAGAGATCGCCACGCTGGAAAGCTACATCAACACGCCGCATGACATCAACGTCAAAGTTCCGGTCGGAAAGTGGTGCGCTTGGGGACAAAATACGGAATGCATTTTCTGGAAGCATTGTTTCCAGAAACTTCGGGCCGTTCCGGATAAGAACAAAGCGAACAATTACCTGAGCTTCCGTGGCTTCTCAGCAGGTTCCATCACCGACAAGTACCAGCTGGTCAACGAGGGCTACTACAAGTTTGATGATGTGCCCGAGGGCTGGCTGGCCAGCGACAATCATTTCATTCAACGTGATTGCTACGATCATACGACGGAGCATGTCGACAAGGAGAAGATGCGGTACTGGTTCGACCAGATCGAGTATCCGATCTATCACCTGGACTTTGAAGCCTTCCCTTGTCCCTTGCCTCGGTTCCGCGGCGAAACACCTTATCGGCAGTCTGTCTTCGAGTTCTCGCTGCATATTGAACGAGCTCCCGGAATCTGCGGCAAAGTCAGTGACAATTACATCTTCTTGAATGCCCAATGCGATGACGACGAGCGGAAGGACTTGGCGGAAGCCCTCGTCAATCAATGCGCGTTCAACGAGGACGGAACGTTGCACGGGACGATGCTGGCCCAGAATACGTCCTATGAAAGAGGACGATTGGAGGAACTCGCGGACCTGTACCCGGCCTATCGCGCCAAGTTGCTCGCCATCCGCGACAAGTCGGCGGACTTGATTCATTTGTTGAAGACGAAGAAGGAGCTGTATAAAGACGCCTTCGGCGAAGCGCGGGCAAAGCAGATCAACTACTACCACCCGGACCTCAGCGGCAGCTACTCCATCAAGAAGACGCTCCCCGTCCTGGTTCCTTCGCTCACTTACAGCACCTTGAATGTCGGCAACGGCGTCGAGGCCTACATCACTTATCTCAACTACGATTCCCCGGATCCGACTTTCGGCAAGCTCATCAACAAGGCGCAGCGTCGGAACTCGCTTGAAATCTATTGCCAGCAGGACACCTGGGCGATGGTGGAGATTTTGAGGGCGGTAAGAGCGAAGATATAAAGGTTTAACTAAACGAGCAGATAGATTACGAGCTTATGCATGAATTGAAATGCCCCAAGTGCGGAAGTGTGTTCCAGGTCAACGAAGCCGACTACGCTTCCATCGTTTCTCAGGTCCGCGGGACCGAGTTTGACGCCGAGATCCAGCGCCGGATTGCGGAGTTGCACCAGCAGGAAGAAGCCCGCCGGCAGGCGCAAGAGGCGCGGGCCGGCCAGGCGCACCAGCAGGAGCTGTCCGCCAAAGACAAGGTCATCGGCGAGAAAGACGGCGAGATTCTCCGCCTGAAGGCGGAACTCGGCGCCATGGGCGACCGGCAGAAACTGGCCGTCAGCAACGCCGTCACCGATAGGGACAAGGAAATCGCCGACCTGAAGGCGACCCTCGTCAAGAAGGAAAGCGACCTCCAGCTGGCCGTCCTTCAGGAGCAGCAGAAGGCCCAGGCTTCCCTCCAGAAGAAGGAAGCCGAGATCGCCGATCTCCGCTCGCAGTCCCAGCTGGCCGCACAGCAGGCCATGCTCCAGGAAGACAACGTCCGCAAAGAGTATGAAGTCCGGCTGAAACTGGCCACGGAGGAAATCGAGCGCCTGAAGGACTTCCGTCAGCGGCTCTCCACCAAGATGGTGGGCGAGACCCTCGAGGCGCACTGCAGCAACACGTTCAACGGCGAAATGCGGCCTATGTTCCCGAAGGCCTATTTCGAGAAGGACAATGACGCTTCCGGCGGCAGCAAGGGCGACTTCATCTTCCGCGATTACGATGACGGTGTGGAATACATCTCCATCATGTTCGAGATGAAGAACGAGAACGACGAGACCGCCACCAAGCACAAGAACGAAGACTTCTTCAAGAAGCTGGATACGGACCGCAACGCCAAGAAATGCGAGTATGCCGTGCTCGTCTCCACCCTGGAGCCGGACAGCGAACTGTACAATCAGGGTATTGTCGATGTCTCCCATCGCTATCCCAGGATGTACGTAATCCGCCCGCAGTTCTTCCGACCCATCATCATGCTTCTGGTCAACGCGTCCAAGAAGATGGCGGGCGTCAAAAAGCAGCTAGAAATCGCCCAGCGACAGTCCGATGACGTGACCAACTTCGAGCAGAAGCTCAATGAGTTCAAGGAAGCCTTCGGCCGCAACTGTCGTCTTGCCAGCGACAAGTTCAAGACAGCCATTGATGAGATCGACAAGTCCATCGCGCACCTCCAGAAAATCAAGGACGCCCTGATCGGCTCGGAAAACAACCTCCGCCTCGCGAACGACAAGGCTAACGACTTGACCATCAAGAGACTCACCAAGGGCAACGAGACAATGACCAAGGCGTTCGCCGACGCCAAGGCTGCCCGCGAGGCCGCCGAGCGTGAGGCCGGTCCCGATGATCAGGAGCAGCCGTAGTGTGATACCCTAGACTGGCGACTACGAAAAAAGGTGTGATCGTAAATCACACCTTTTTTCGTCGGTCTTATTCAAACACCCACACCTCATTCTCCGCGTCCTCCGGGACGAAGGAAAGGCCTCGCTTCACGTCCGCCCGTTAGACGGCCCGGGCAGGGCCGTTCGGGCGGGCGCCGAGAATCATTTCGCGGGTTACGACAATTTCCCGTTCGCCTTTCATATAGGCGGCTTTCGGAGCCGTGAACATAAGGTCGCGCATAGCCTTTTCCATTATGCTGCGCAGGCCGCGCGCGCCTGTGCCCAGGTCCGTTGCCAGCTGCGCGGCCGCGGAAATCGCCTCGGGCTCGAAAGTCAGCGTGATTCCGTCCTCGCGGAAAAGCTCCGTGTACTGGCTCACCAGGTTGTTCTTGGGCTTGGTCAGGATATTCTCCAGCGCCGTCGTGTCGAGCGGGTCGACATACGAGACCACCGGGAATCGGCCCACGAACTCGGGAATCAGGCCGAAATCGCGCAGGTCCTGGGCCGTCACGTCCGCATAAGGGTTGCCGCCGTCCTGCGCGACCGTCGCATTGCCGAAGCCGATTCGGCTCTGGTCCCGTCCAGTTCGCCGCTCCACGATCCCGTCCAGGCCCACGAAAGCGCCCGAGCCGATAAACAGGATATCGGTCGTGTCCAGGTAAATGAGCGGCTGCTCCGGGTGCTTGCGTCCACCCTGGGGCTGGACGCCCATTATGTGCCCCTCGACCATTTTCAGGAGCCCCTGCTGGACGCATTCGCCCGACACGTCCCGCGTAATCGACACGCCCGCCTCCCGCGCGGCAATCTTGTCCACCTCGTCGATAAAGACGATTCCGGTGCGGGCCCTCTCAACGTCATAGTCGCAGTTCATCAGCAAGCCCGAAAGCAGGCTCTCCACGTCGTCCCCGACATAGCCCGAGGCCGTGATCGAGGTCGCGTTCCCGATATAGAAGGGGACGCCGAGCATTTTGGCGATGGTCTTGACCAGCATTGTCTTGCCGCAGCCCGTAGGGCCCAGCAGCAGGATATTGCTTTTCTCCACGTCCGCCCCGCGCTCGGGGTCGTCCTTGTGGAGAATCCGCTTGTAATGGTTGTACACCGCCACGGAAAGAGTCCGCTTGGCCTCCTCCTGTCCGACCACGTGCTTGTCAAGGTAGGCCTTGATCTGGTCGGGTCTTTTCAATTGAATCTGTCTCATACAGCTATTAATACACCCCAAACGGAGAAATCTTTCACGGCCTACCCCGCCAACCCGTTGAGGCGTTGGCGGAGTCGGAACACGACCATATAGACTTGTTTGACAGGAATGTCTTCGCGCTGGGCGATTTCTTCGGAATCAAGGCCGTCGGCCAGATAGAGCAGAAAGCGCTTGTCGCGCTCGCTCTTGAGCTCGCCGAGATAGTAGTCGAGTCTGTCGTCGCTGAGCAGCTCGTCGTCCGCTCTGAACTGGGAGTCGGGAAGGCGGTAGGTGCCGCCCCCCACTTTCTCGAAATCGCCCGAGATTCCGAGCCGCTTGAACTTGGCGTCCACCGCGTCCAGGATACAGTTCTGGGAGATACGCCACACCCAGGAGAAAAACTGACCCTTGGCAGGGTCGAAGGAAGCGCGGGCTTCCCACATCTTGGTCACGACAGTCGCAATGATGTCGTCGATGTCTTCCGACGTGAAAACGCCCGAGTAGCGCTTCCCGATATAGCTTGCGACCGCCTTGGTCGCCATCGGCCAGAAGTCGGCCGGATTCAGAGAGTTGAAGTTCTTTCCCATCGGCTAAGTGGTTTTAAAACAGTTGGTTACTGGTTTGTTAACGGCAGGGCGCAGGGAGGCCAGGACGCAGTGCTGCCCGTCCGGGTGTGGCCCAGAGTGAGAGTACACGGGAGTGTGTGGAAAGTTATGCGGTTAGAGACTGCCGACGCCGACACTGCGCCCAACCACTGCTAGCAACGTGGTCGTTCGAGGGAGGGAATCGGCTTGGGAGGAACTGTTATGAGATAAGGGTGCTCAGAGAGCTTCTTTCTTGAATCATGGTGCAAATGTACGCAAATAAATCGAGATTTCCAAATTTTTTGCGCAAAATCCACGCAAACGACGGGGCCCCTTCGACCCGCCCTGGTTATGCCGGGTCCTGGAGGGCCAGCTCCACGGTCTTTCCGGTGATCCGGATGCTCTTCTTGCCCTGGCTCGCGAGGAGCGGGGCGGTGAACATGATGTCGCGCATCACGCGTTCCATGATGCCTCGCAGGGCGCGGGCGCCGGTGCCCGACTCGCAGGCCTGCTCGGCGATGGTGTGGAGGGCTTTCCGGTCGAAGTCGAGCCGGACGCCGTCCGATTCCAGCAGGGCCGTATACTGGCGCACGAGCGCGTTCTTGGGCTCGGTCAGGATCTGCTCCAGGGCCTTCGCGTCCAGGGGCTCCACGTAGGAGATCACTGGGAATCGGCCCACGAGCTCGGGGATGAGCCCATAGGAGATCAGGTCGCGGGGCCGGACCTTTCCGTACAAGCTGCCCTTCGACAGGGGAGCCGCCGTCTGCTCGTTAAAGCCGATGCGCTGCGCGCCCTTCCCGATGCGTCCGGAGACGATCTTGTCGATGCCGACGAATGCGCCGGACAGGATGAAGAGGATGTTCTTCGTGTTGATGCGGATGCAATCAGCATACGGGTGCTTTCGCCCGCCCTGGGCCTGCACGCCCACGATATCCCCCTCCACGATCTTCAGGAGGGACTGCTGGACGCACTCGCCGGACACGTCGCGGGTGATGGACGGGTTCTCGTCCTTCTTGGCGATCTTGTCGCCTTCGTCCAGCATCACGATGCCGTACTCCGCCTGGGAGACATCGTAGTCGCAGTTGCGGAGCAGGCCCACCAGGCACTCTTCCACGTCCGAGCCCACATACCCGCTCGCGGTGAGCTTCGTGCAGTCCTGGATATGGAACGGGACGTCCAGCAGCTTCGCGAGGGTCTGGACGAGGTACGTCTTTCCGCAGCCCGTCTCTCCGAGCAGGATGACGTTGGACTTCTCCAGCTCCACGTCGCCGGCGCCCAGCAGGCTGTCCGTCACGCGCTTGTAGTGGTTGTAGGCCGCCACGGAGAGGGTGATCTTCGCCTCCTCCTGGCCGATGACGTACTGGTCCAGGCCGGCCTTGATCTGGTCGGGCCGCAGGATCTTGAGGCCCGTGTGGTTCACTGTGTCGTTCTTGGTATTGCTTTTTGTCATAGGCAGATGGGTTTAAAGGTTCATGTATGGATTAGTACTTGGAAGTGCCGGAATTCTTTCACACCAGGATGGTGGATTCGTCGATGTCGTCCAGCTCTTCCAGCCTTTTCAATTTTTCGCGGAGCGGAATCTCGAACCAGTAATCCTCGTATCCCAAGAATTGCTGGTCGGGGAGATAGAGGTAGCCGTCCTGGTCCTCCGTCAGGAGGGGATGGGTGCTGACCCGGACTCGGATGTGGTCGATTGTTCGTCCGTCCTGGTTGAGGGTTTTCTGCTCGGCGACCTCGTAGTCCACGTACCGATACGGAATCGGGCGGAGAACCCGTTCAAGCAGCAGTTCCTCATCGTCTTCGAAGTGGTGCTCCGGGTTCGCCGGCATAGGGATGACGAAGGGATGGTCGGGACTGCAGCCCAGGTTGGCGGTGTCATACTCCGCGTACTGCGCCAGGACGGTGTTTCCATCCCAGTCCAGGAAGTCGTCGACCAGATCGTCCTCCTCCCTCCGCTCGATGTACATCTCGTCTTCGTCCATCAGGCAGCCTCCGAACTCCGGGCCCAGGGCGGGCTCGTCCTCCGGGGTGAGCAGCCAGTCGGCCTTTCCGCTCTTGCGGAGGGCGTACAGGGCCATTCCCTCGTCCCGCTTGCATCCGATTCCGTTCCGGTAGTACCGGGCCAGCTGCGCCCATGCGTCGGGCTCTTCGGAGCCGTCGGCGGCAAAGCTGGTCATTCGGAAGGCGCACTCGGGCGAGATTTCGCCGCGGTTGAGAAGGTTGTTGGTTTCGCGGACAAGCCGCACGACAGGGGTGGTTGTAGTAGTCTTCATTGGCATTTCATTTTAGAGTTAATCAATAATAAGCGATAATAGTCCTGGGCAGGGTCGACAAACCTTGCCTGGTCGAGCATCTTCCGGAGGTCCGGAATGGGAGGGGAGCAGCCGCACCGTCCCGGCAACCTTGATCCGATACCAAGGTCGCTCGAAACTATTTCAGCGGTTCTGTGAAAATTTTATGAGGCCGGGGTGCCTTGCGGGCGACGCACCGGAAGAGATATGAAGTCGTTCATAGGCGGTCGATTTCCGTTTGACAGGACAAATGTATACGGAATGTTTGGATCCGCCAAAAAAATGTGATTTCGGGTGGAACTCTTTACTTGTTATTACCGAGAATGGGGGAGGATTCTTTCAAGAGTGTGGGTTTTCGTGGCTTTTTCCGCCCGTTCGCGTCGATATCTTTCTCTTTCGGCCCTTCGCTCTTCTTTCCTTTGATTGAAGAGCTCGCCGTTCTCCTTGATCTCCTTTGCGACCCTGAACACGGTTTCGTCAAGCCGGCTTTTCTCCAGTTCGCACTCCCACACGATGATGACGCTCCAGCCTTTCGCTTCCAGCTTCCGCCACACCTCCTGGTCCCGCTCCTGGTTCCGGCTCACCTTCGCTGTCCAGAACTCCGTGTTCGTCTTGGGAACCGTATAGTTCTTGCACCCTTTGTGTCCATGCCAGAAGCACCCGTGGACAAAGACGACCGTCCGGTATCTCGGCAGGACGATGTCCGGGCTCCCCGGCAGCCGCTTGTCGTTTATGCGATAGCGGAATCCCAGGCGCCAAAGCGCATAACGCAGACGCAACTCCGGCTTGGTGGAGGAGGAGTGGATCTGCGACATGACGTGGTGCCGCTGTTCGGGGGTGAAGATGTCGGGCATGCCCGGAAAATAGTTATTATTCTAAGCAAAAATAACGAATTTTGGGGACAATACCAATCTGAGGATGTGCTGACTAGGTCATAAAGAGCAGGTCTCTACTTATTCAAATACATACTATCATATCCGTTGAATTTACGGCTTTTCAGACCCATTTTTTTAGGGTTTTGTGGGGGATTATGGTTAACTTTGTAAGCAAAACACTAAAACTATATGCATTACTATCGTCGTTTTACGGGCAGGGTCACGGCTCCCATTCAGAAGAATCAAGTATTTGTTTTTAACAGTTACAGTAACGGTATAAATAAAGCCGGGACAGCGAAGGCGGCCCTCTCCTATTTTGGGGCTGAGCCAGGTATTGGAGAGGGGCCAACAGGCCAGTCATATGCCATCCCCTCGGAAGTTCCTCTGAAGCAGATGCGCGAGGCTGTTAAGAAGTTTATAGATTATGCCAGAATCCATCCCGAATTGGAATTTCTTGTTACACCCATCGGTGTTGGTGGGGTTTTTAAACGGGATGTAGTTGAGATGGCGAATTTATTTGATGAAGCGACCTCTTTAGAGAATGTCATCTTGCCGGAAGAATTCGTTTGCGTTTTGAACGGAAGTGCTTCCCAAGAGAATCATTATTCGATTGGGCCAAAAGATCCGGTTAACTATAAGTTAATCGACCACGATGATTGTGAATTCAATGAGTCTGCTGTTATTAAGCAGGATAATGGGCATTATACGCTTGCTGGTCTTGATAATATGGTGATGGGTGGCGCGTGGAGCGGTTTCGGGTATACGGAGTCAATGAAGGATTTCGACAAAGTCCTTCTGCCAGTCATTCCCAAAGACTATAAGGTTTTTTCTCGCGAAAGTGAATTTGTCCAATCTTGTGTTATTGTCAATAGAAATGGGCTATGGGGTTGTGTCAGTACGAGATGCGAAGATTACTCTAGGGTGTTGGTCCCTCTTAAGTACAAGATGGTCGATGACGTGAAGGAGGAATTGAAAGCGATTTCTCGGTTAGATGTGGATTTTGTATGGAAACCCTATGAAGAGTATATCAGAGCAGACGAGTTGAATCCGTACTATTTCCCCAATGAGGATGATAAACGGGTAGATGTATTTGTAGGAGATATAACCAAACTAAAGGTGGATGCGATTGTCAATGCGGCAAATACTTCTTTACTTGGCGGAGGCGGAATAGACGGCGCTATTCACCTGGCCGCAGGTCCACAATTGCTCGAAGAATGCAAAAAGTTGGGCGGTTGCAAAGTTGGTGAGAGTAAAATGACGGATGCATACAATCTCCCTTGTAGGAAAATTATTCATACGGTGGGGCCAGACATGAGAAAGATGACCGACATTGATAAAGCTAGCCAGTTACTCGAGAATTGCTACAATTCTGTGCTGGATATCGCAGCGGAGAATAACCTCAAGAGTGTCGTGTTTTGTTGTATCAGCACCGGTATTTACCATTTTCCGAAGCGGAGGGCGGCATTAATAGCACTGAAGGCCATTCGCAGTCATCCGTATGATGGACTTGTACAAATTTGCTGCTATACTTTTGAGGACAAGTCTTACTATGATATAGAGCAAAGAATCTGATTAATAACGTGGGAGGTGTAGTTTTTACAGATATCCGAATCATTATCAAATATTTAGCGAATATACCTCCCGCTCTCTTCTTTAATATCTGGTCCCTTTTCTTTCGAAAGGGACTGGATTATTATCTATTGCACTGTATCAGGCATGAACTTCCTATGATCGTAAGACGCCGACCTATCATCCGGACACACTTTTGGCAGACTACCCAATGATGGCCTATTTCTGAAGAATACGACCGCTTCTTTTATCGTATAAATATGAGTTAATCGTATTATTCTGCAACAACTCTACGATTTCATCAATAACCTCAAGCTTGACGTTAAACCATTCTTTAGGTTTGGCAATAGTTCCCCCTTGAATCGGAATTTCAATGTCTAATCGAACGCTATCAAGAAACGTGTGTATGGATTGTTCAACATCATATGCGCTAATATTGTAGCATCTATATGTCTCTACAATTTCGACATCCGCGTATAAATACGTAGCCTCTTTATTTGCATTTTTAATTCTTTCAGACACGGATGTTGTCGTACAACCAATCTTAAATATGTCTTTTTCGTTACGAAGCCTAGGATGAAGTGATTTCAAGACATATATATAACCAAAAGATTGGTCCTCCTTCGTAACAGAGACAGTCATTTTGTTATCATCGATAAGATTACTTATACAATAACCATCGTTAACTCGTGCTTTACGAGTCAACTTTTTTCAGGGAAAGACACATTGGAAATCCCTGAAAATAGTTTACCTTTGTCCATCGTTCAGGGGTCTCCCTCCGGCCTCCGGCCGTCAGTCAACCCCTGAACGGGATAAGACCTGGAAAGACAACCAAAAGACGGCAGTCAACCTAAACCAGTAATAACGTAAACCAGAGTCAACTTCTATCAGGGATAGACTCAATCTGAGTCAACCTAAATCCGGAAAGGACACCTTGCCGATGGAAAGTGACCCGCTGGTCTTGAAAGAGAAATCCCAAACAGAATGCAGGCTGGAACGGTTTTTTATCCTCTCAGCCTGCATTTCGATTCTTGATGAAAGAAAGAGTAACGGTGGGTCAATTACGTGCGGACAAGGTGGGTCACTTTACAGCGGATTCTCCATCAAACAAATATAGTTATTTTTTGCTAAATATAAGGGTGACAAGTGTTAGTCAAGAGATTTCAAGCCAAAGGCGTCCGAATCAAGGTAATAAGGACTAGCGTTTTTACCTCCCGTATTTTTTCAACTTGCCGGCCGCAATTATTTACCAACAGCCTGAATTCAGTTTTCCTTCCTCGAGCAGTAGGAATATTAATATTATTTATATATTTTTGAAATGAATTGCTGTTGACCACATAGATTAGTTGATTCTTAGTCTGAAAGACAATTATCGGCTATTTACAGTTGTATCTAAACACTTATGCAGACACTGCTCAATAACCTCAAGAATAGTTTCCTCGGTTATCATGACCAGGTCAACCAAATCTTCCGAAAAAACACTCGTGAATGGGACGATTTATTCAGTCCCGAGGATCCGGACATTTTTCGCGGCGTTCTGTTTATCATAAAGAAATTCCTTGAAGCAGATGATAAGCGGCGGCTTTTCATCCGTTTCCCTTCAGAGAGGATCGGCCGCTCCAATGAAAGCAAGAAAAGCAATATCACCCGGCTTGAATGTCTGATTGCAGATGTTCTATATCTCGCCACGAAGCCTTCATGGGAGAAAGAGGTGGCTTGTCCAAGTATAATCGATGCGAAGATAGGTGATACATTCTTTACGGATTATCTTGATGGTACGGTTTGGGTCATTAAAGAGAGTAAAGTGGATGGTGCCCCCAGACCCTCCGCGCAAGACAAGGGCTTTCGTACCCCTGAGGCCCGCCAATTGTTCGATGAACTGCGTAATCAGTCTATCCGAATTCTTGATGGCTGGCAAGATGTCAGCATGAGGCGACTAGCATCTTATGCCAAGCAGATTAACTTATATCGCTCTCTTCCGGATTTAGCTGGGTATTCAAGCAGTATACTGGTTGGCTTTAATCCGAGCGACTGGGGGAATCGCCCGATCAATGTCGAACTGTTCCCTCCGTCAGTTCGAATGACGAGCAACTTCGACAAGCTTAATGGACAGTCCTGTGATCTATTGGTTTTTGTGGGAGAACGAAAGTATCGGAATTTTGCACGAGAGATTAGCAACAGCGTTGCAGAAGGAATCGTCAAGAAGGTCGTTATGATTGGTTCGGATCCGCTTGACGGGTTCGGGAGTGAAGATTATGATGTGTCTTATTCTTTCTCCTTCAGGGAAATGTTTACATATTTTGCTGGAGGGAAGTTCCCGGAAATCTTCTTCCGAAAGATCCGTTTCAAATGGTTGGAAGACAAGTTGGACCAACTAGTCGGTATTCTTCCGGACTATCTGGAGGAATACGACAGGAAGAGAATCGTTCGGGCTACGATTACGCCCTTTTTGCAGATAGAAATGGCTTCTACCAAAGCCAACTACCTAAAGAAGTTCTTGGAATCTGATTTTGATTATACGCTTTCTCCAGAGCAGATAGAGCAGATTGTCACCTGGCAGAAGGAGAATCGTTATCAAACGGAGACTCCGAAGCAGCAGACGAACAAGCTGATTGTTTCCCGAGGAACAAAACTAGTCTTTTCTGTGCCAGGAGATTCCTTCATCCGGCAGGTCGGCGATCTGGTCAGAAATCACAACCGCCCTAAGAACGATATCGTGATAGATGCGCTCAATGATGGGAAGAAGATTGTGGAGGCGATCAAGGCTTTGTTACAGAATTGCTGTTTGGGGAAGTATCACATCCTTTCCTATTTTGAGTTGCCTACGTTGTTTAGGTTCTTCAATGATGAAATCAAAGCGTACAACGACCCGCAAAGGGTTGCTTTGCTAAACGTCCGTTTTTCCGTGCAATCGGCAAGTTCCGACGTTGTCTCGAGCAATCTTCTTGATTATTTTGATGCGTCCAGCGATGAGTTGTTGTCCATGATTGCGGGTAGCTCGCAAGCCGTCCGCCAGACAGAGTATCTTGCTACATTTGATTCTTTGGATTCTGAATTACTAGCCAATTTATGCGGGGAAGTGATTCGTTACAATGAAATCATCCAGGTTGAGGATCTGTACACAGGGAAGGATGATTATCTCCCTTGTATGATTACCTTCTACGAAAAGCCGGAGAATTATCAGATTCTTATGGAGCTATACTACAATTTCCCGAAAGGTCAGACCGTAGCCGATATGTCAGAATTGTGGAAGAGAAAAATGCGGAGTCTGTTCTCGGATCGGTATCAAGGTAATTTGGATGCGATGCAGAGAGATTTCTTGTTTATGGCTCGAAGCAAGTTGCGTAGCATTGTGAACGGCCGTTATCAATCCATGTTTCCGGATGAGATAAAAAAGATTGCGGAAAAGCTTTTGGCTATGGGTGTTGTTTCAAGAAATGAATGCGCGATGATACAAGCTGCACCCAATGTGGTCGGAAAGAATAGTACCCGGGCACAAGAGTTGAAAAGCGCCTTGTTGGAGTATCGGGTAACGGGCAAGATTGGTGGAATCTTAAAACGCATCATTGATCATTCAGAGGACAGGGGAGAGCCGTTAACGGTACAGGAGATAGCTGACGCTTCTCTGGAAACTAGGGAATTATGGGATATTCAAAAAATAAAAAACAATCGTAACGCAAATGGCTAATCTTACAACCGAGCGTGAAAAGAGAGATTTCCTGGCAACGGAAATCGAAAAACGAATCGTTGGTCCTGGCTTTGCTCAGGATGTCTATCTCTGCGATGTTGACGCAGAAGATGAAATTCTTTCCGAGCGCCCCCAGGTCGTATATACCTCAGGAATCCTGTTCTCCAAAGGCGTCCCGGAAAACCCGGCGTTGGAAGGGGATGACGATGACTCAGATGTGGAGAGCCTTTCAGACTCCGATGGGCAAACCGACGTGGCGGGTGATGACGCCGAGGGCAACAATGACTATGCGGGCGATTTTGATGATGACTTGGCGAATGAAAGAGGCGGCTTTTCCCCGGACAGAATAGGTTTGATTACCTGCTTGCGTGGGGATGCCGATGTCATCAAGGCCTCGGTCGGTTATGGGCGATATCGCGTTCTCGACGAGGAAGAATGGAGTGCCAATATTCACTTGCGGCTGGATGAACGATGCTCGTTGGCGGAATTGAGAACTACGTTCGCATACTACGACCGGGAAGCACGAGACCTGCTGGATAAACTTGGCGCCAATTCCATGTTCGATTTGTTCGACTTGGATGAAGTGAATCTGACCATCTCGCCCAAGCGGAAGCTTTGTTACAGAGAACAGGTTTCAGATGACCGGGTCAGGGTCAGATATGTTTATGCCTCGAGTTTTCCCAGCTTGCCTCGCAATAGGGCGGGTGCGATCCTGCTGAAGTTGATTCAGGAATCACCAACTCAGAGCTTGGCCACGATGTCGTGGGACGTTTTTATCGAGGAGATCAGGAAGATAGATTCTGTCCCTGGGATAAAGGCTGCGCTTGATTTGAATGGATGGATGTCTTTCGAATCGCATCTCATTTATGATGCGGCGGATAATAAAGTTTCCTTATCGCGTAAATTCAACCAGGGGGATGTCCGGCTTTCTGATTATGTCTATATCCCCGATCCTGTCAAGGATTATGTTCTGGATAAATTGTTGGAGTATCGATTCTTTAAGCGGAGACAGGTTATAAAAGAGGCGATTGTACCGTTACGGGATGGTTTTGGACATGAAGACCTCGGAGATGGGGCAATACTCCATTGGAAAGTTTTCCCTTCTACGAAAAACCGTTCGAAGTATGTCCGCTTACTGCTCCAGAACTGTACGGTTGCGAACCCCCGGTCAGGGGAAATTCCACAGATGTTCCAGGCGTTCATCAAGATAGAATCGGATAAAGTCGTTTCTTATTCTGAACCTCAGACATCCGTCATTGACGAGGAGTTCACCCTGACGGAAAAACTCTATTCCGATGAGCTTTTCTTTGGAAAAGGTGTCAACTGTGCCGTAGAGTGGGAATCCACAGAAGGAAACCCGTCATGGGTGAGGACTATCTATTCTCCCAAGGTCATCGTTCGGTCGTTCTCCACCAGCGTTGACAAGGATGCAGTAGATGAAGTGTGCAGAATACACGACTTGAGTGTTTGGGGAGAACCTGATGAGGTAATCATCAGAAAACTCAGGGTTTTTGCCGATGAATATGCAAGCTGGGCGGCGCAGCAACAAGCAGCCGCTCAAGATGATTCAGACTTGCTGGGGGTTCTTGCTTTGCAGCAAGAATTTTTGGCGCGTTTCAATGACAACATCGATTATCTGGAAAAGAACAACAGGGCTTTCTCCTGCTTCCGGATCGCCAATACGGCGATGTATATCCAGATGTTGTTAAGTCGAGATCCTCGGTTCAAGAGTAAGGGTCGGGATAAATCCACTTATGCCCAAGGAGATGATTTCTACGATGACTGCTGGAATTTTTTTGAGGATCCCTCGAACCCTGCGGAGAAACCGACATATAGGCCTTTCCAGTTGGCCTTCCTAGTTATGAATGTCAAATCGACCTTTGAATCATCAGACCCGTATAGAAATGACAATGTCGACTTGATCTGGTTCCCTACAGGTGGCGGAAAGACCGAGGCGTATTTGGCATTAACAGCCCTCACTATTGCTGAGAGGAGAACATCAGGATATGCCGATGTCTCTGGTGTTTCGGTTATCATGAGATATACGCTTCGTCTCCTTACCGCTCAGCAGTTCGAGCGGGCGTCCTATTTGATTTGTGCCTTGGATTATCTTAGGGATTGGTTTATGGCCCATCCTGATTTCGGGTATTCTCTAGGGACCATCCCCATCACGCTAGGGATGTGGATTGGAAAGGCGTCTTCACCGAACAGGACAAGTGAACTCTACCATGTAGACCGGTACATTCGCTTTTTCAAGGAAAAAACAATGGAGAGCAATCCGTTCCCGATTGTCTATTGTCCTTGGTGCGGATGCAATCTGGTTGGCAATGATGGGACAATTGGCTACGACCGGAGCCAGACTGGGGCGAGGAAAGATGATGTATGTTTGAACCGTGGATGCCATTTTCATCGGGGGCTTCCCATCTATTACATTGACGAACAGCTGTATTCCAAGCCGCCGACGCTCCTTTTCGCCACCGTTGACAAGTTTGCCATGCTTAATACCAAGGAGGCGGGGAAACTGTTTGGCGTCGGGACGGCAAGGCGCAAACCAGACTTGATTATCCAAGACGAGCTTCACTTGATCAGCGGTCCGCTGGGTTCTCTCGTCGGACTCTATGAAACATTTGTTGAAGAATTGGCAACCGAGAAGGATGCTGATGGAAATGTCATCCGTTCTCCGAAGATCATTGCATCGACGGCGACAACCCGGAATACGGCGCATTTGATTCAACAACTCTATAAGCGGGAAGTACGGTCATTCCCGGCATCGGGTATCCGTTACGATGATAATTTCTTCTCCCATATCATTAGCAAAGAGAAGAGTAAACGCCTGTATATGGGGATTTCCCCGACGGGCCATTCTTCCTCCGAGCTTGAAATCAAGGCTGTTGCAGCGGAATTGGTTGCCAAAGAGAAGTTGATTACTGAATGGGTGCGAGAGAATGGTATCCCGATGGATACCGCTAGTATTGCTACGTCTATTATTCGAGATAAATCGTTGATTTCGGAATTGGATCTTTATTGGACCCAGGTCCTGTACTACATCAATCTCAAGACTCTGGGACGTACGCATAGTCGGATCAGCCAGGAAATCCGGGCATCGGTCATCAATATGAGACGCTATTCTCGTGTTTATCCAGCTTTCAGATTTATCCTTGATGGCTTCTATACCCGGAATACAGAATTTACGAGCAGACAGAATAGCGCGCAAATCAAACAATTGCTGGTCAAGGCAGAGGAACCTACAACCATCATTTCTCCGCAACCTTCATCCCTGCGGGTGGAATCTCAGATGGACATTGTCCAGGCTACCAACATGATCTCGGTAGGTATCGACATCGATAGATGGAACGTGATGATGATGGTGGGTCAGCCCCTGACGACAGCGGAGTATATTCAGGCTTCCAGCCGTGCAGGCCGGCATCATCATGGGTTGATTGTGAACCTATTTAATCCGATGAGAGCCAGGGAGTTGTCTTTCTATGAGAACTATTCTTCCTATCATCAGGTATTCTATAAGTTCGTGGAGCCCTTGAGCGCGACAACCTTTACAGAGATGACGCTTGACATGCTTATCCGCAATCTGTATGTTGGATATATGGTATTGTTGAAGGGATATACTTATATCAGTCAGGTAACGATGAATGATGTCGATTCCTTATATGCCTGGTTGGAAACGCGGGCACACGGGGTAGGGGCTTCGCCTTCACTGCTATCGTCGTTGAATCAATGCGTGCGAAACACATACGAGCGGCTAGGCAATTTGAATACATCAAACAGATCGTACAAGTTCAGCGATATTGTTGGGGACAGAGCGCAAAGCATCTTGGCCGATGTGGAACTTGAACGCCTGATGAGCAGTCTTCGGGTGATTGATAAGAATGTTTACTTGAAATATGAGAACTAGGATATGAACAAGTCGTTACCGCTCCAAAACAATAAGGTTTTCTCTTCGTACGGTGGCGTGGGATCCATGATTGATACGATTGACGACCTGTCAATCATGATTGATCCCTTTGACAAGTGGGCCCCACTTTATGACCAAATCTGCGCAGGGCGTCACCGGGAACTGGAAATCAAGGAGCCGAGGCTTTGCGCCATGGTGAAATCCATCGGATTCGACAGTTTGGAGGGGTTCTTCAAACTGGACACATCGCTTGATGACGATCCGGGTTTCAAGGCATACGCTCCTCGCTTGGATGATAAGAACAGGATGGTAAAAACAACCTTTTTCCCTTCGTGGTTCTACTGCCCCAAATGTCATGAATTCAAGCCTTTGCAAGAATGGAGAGATTCATGGCTAGATGCGGAGGGTCTGGATGATAAGTTTGATCAGTATGCCCCAGCCTGCAGTGCGTGCGCCAAGCAGAAGGGGAATGGCAAGCGTCCAAGGATCCAACAAACGCGTTTTGTAATGGCTTCGATGGAATCGGGCGAAATCATGGATATCCCTTGGCGGAAAGTCTTTGCGAAAAAAGGACGGTCCGATTCTTCCAACGCCCTTGTATGGCGGTTCGATCGCTTTTCGGAAGAGAGCCAGAAGGTCGAATATCATGTCTCGGATGCAAGTACGAACCTGGCTCGAATCTATGTGAAGAACGAGCATGGCGTTAAGGTTTCCATGGCGGAAATCTTCAGCCATTACTTCGTAATAGCGATGAATGGCGAGACCCGCGTATTCAGGCCGGTGGTGCGGAGCGATAACAATGTCTATTTTGGATATAATCTGAATTGTATATACATCCCAGAAGTGACACTTTCCGACTCGGAAGTCAATAGCATCAAGGACGCTTACGAAAATGGAATTGTATCACCGACCGTGATAAAACGGATTACCCGTGTAACGTGTTCCGAGGCGACTATCCAGCAGCTTATTGACGAGAACTTCCAGCTTCCGGAGCACAGTTACTCCTCGGAAGATGCTTTCAGGAAGGAAGAGTTCGATTTCCTAACCAACGGTGACAATTATTCTCCTCTTGGAGATTACGTGAATCCTGAACGTCGATTGATATCTCATGTCTATACATTCAATGGGGCTAAACCGCATTACATCAAGAGTATTCATTATCAGTCAAGGTTGAATGTCACAACGGTTCAGCTTGCTTACTCCCGGATTGATAAATTGAGCCCTACTTGCATTCCGCAGTGGGGAGGACAAAACAATCCTGCTAAAGAGTGGTATATTCCTGCCTTGGATACTGTTGATTCTGTAGATGTGGCTCTTCATCCGACTTGCCAGGGAGATAAGGGCACCATACTAAGAATGCCCGCGCTTTCTTCCTATGGCGAGGGCTTTCTGGTAGAATTGGATTTGGAGACCATTCCGGATTTGAATCATAAGCTGATGTTCCTGCATACGTTCAGCCATTTGCTAATCAAAGAGCTAGAGTTTGTGTGTGGCTATCCAGCCGCATCCATGAATGAGCGGTTGTATTTCTTCCCGGAAGACAAAAAATATGGTTTCTTAATCTATTCTATCGGAGGTGCAGCCGGTAGCTATGGCGGAATTACGTCCATCTTTCAGTCCAATGATATTGAAAGGATCATCCAAAATGCTTCCGAGCGGGCATCTGATTGCTCTAACGATCCGATTTGTGAGTCGGAAGGAGGGCATTGCTTCGCCTGTGTCCATCTTCCCGAAACCTCCTGCGAACGTTTCAACCAAGAGTTAAGCAGGAATATCTTTAATCAGTATAAATAGGATTGTTCCCTTATTATCTTTTGATAAAAGGACAAATACAAGAAGTCCAAGAAGAAGTCCAATCGTTAGAATAAGTCCGTCTTACTAACGGAGGCAGAATACCGTACCTATGAGCGTTCTTCGCGGCTACTTCGGAGATGGGTGTTGACTTCTTCCCGGTTTTATATGATGTCATATCGACCTCGGAATAGATTTATTAATGCTTTTTAATGACACTAATAATACATAGTTTATGATGAATTTGAATCAACAACTTAAGCAAATCACAATTGATGGATTTGTTCTTTCTGACGATCTTGTTTTTGGTTATTTTGATAGTTTAAAGAAAGAAGATCGGAATGAGATGTTGTCCCGTGCCATACGGATAGGTGTTCTTGCTCTTGCGGAAGACAGGTTCTCCTCTTTCTTGGAGAAGACTGAGAGTGAATTGGGGGTACAATTAGAGAGTTTGAAAATTCGGCTTGATTTGCAAAACAAGGCCTTTCACGAAACCACGAAGAAGGGTGTCAAGTTTGAGGATGATGTCTGTACATTCTTAGATGCCTATTGCCAGAAACGAGGCTACAATGACTCGGTTGAGTTAACGGGTAAACTTCGAGGAGAGATAAAAGGCAATAAGACGGGTGATGTTCTTGCGTGTGTTGATGGCTTAGAAACCAGGATGATCGCTATAGAGTGTAAGCTTGACAAGAGTCTACAATTAGGTGGCATTGAATCCAAGGATATTGAGAATAAGAATAAAGATACAGCTTGGAGTCAGTTATTAGAGGCTGTCGTTAACCGCAAGGCGCGCATTAGTATTATCGTCTTTGATAAATCGAATGCGGATGCATCTGTTCTTAAAAATGTAGATGGCGTTTCCTACATCCCTGAAGTGGGGTTTGTTTGCGTTGTTGATTATCAAGCTGGAAACTACCAGAACTTGGCGATGGCGTATAATCTGGCCCGTTCGATAGCGCTTCAAAACATTGATAATGATGGCGATACGGTTAAAGGAGAGTTTGTCAATATGCTCATTCGGCGTATTTTGGCGGACATTAAAGATGTTGAGTCCATCAAAGACCTTGTCAATAAGAATATTGAGAATAACAAGACAATTCTCAAAAGGATAAAAAAGAACTTACTTGCTATTGAATTTACCCAGAATTATCTTGAGAAGTATCTTGAAGAGGGTGGTGTTATCAGCAAACCCGATCTTCTCAACTTTTATCAGCGAGAATCGATTCGAACTAAGTATAAGGATATTTCGGAGACAGTAGAGCTCTTGTCCAAGATTGAGAATTGAGGGAGAGTTGTTCCGTCTCCTTGAACGAAAAGAACTTTCTTCACGGGCTTTTTCCTGCCCTTGCGTTCTTCGAAGATAGATGCTATCTTTGAATATGACTTACAAAGAGAACGGAGCCGGCCCAACCTACCTCCAATTCTTCGTCCCGCTGGACCGCCGTGCGGGGTGGTATAGTGCGGTGAAAAAAGCGCTGGGAAGGGTGAAACCGCAGGAGGGGCATTTCCATATTACGGTCGCGTTCATCAAAGACGAGATTGACCTTGTTGGGGCGGGAAAGGTGGCGGAGATTCTGGATGAAGAGCTCAAGGGGATGACTGCCCCTACCTTTGTCTTCGACTCCGTGGGTGCCTTTCTTTCTGAAAATCGCGAGAAAAGCATCGTGAATCTGACGGCTTCACGGGTGCCGGAGGAATGGGTGGCCTTTGTCGACAGGATTCGGACGCGACTCTCAAGTGCCGGCTACCACCTGGGTCCCTATCGGCTGCATGTGACGCTGGCGCGCGTGCCGATAAAGTACATCGGCCTGGAAGCGCTCCAGGCCAGGCTGGCCCGGATTGCTGTGCCGCCGATGTCATTGACCTTGACGAAGGCCGACTACCGCTTCTACCGGGAGTTCAAGCGGGCCATCCGGGAATGGACGATGCCCGTCGGCCCGCAAGTGGACTAATCCCTTGATGGGTTCCCGGGAAATCCGTATCTTTGTCATCCAACCACAATTGCTATGACTATCTACCAAGCCCTCCGCATCCTATCCTCCGGCCGCAAGGTCTGTTTCACGGACCACAAAGTCGACGGCAAGTTCGACCTTGAAAAGGCTTTGAATAAATACCACTGCACCCGCTTGTTCGATCCGGATCGGGAAGATGCAGGCCGGATCTTCAGTTATGGGGTGATGTACGCCAATATCATCATCGTCGATGAAGATGGGAGCATCCTTGTCAAGGAGGCTTTTACGCCTACTCCCCAAGAGAAGGAGGAATGCGCCCGGTATCACCGGTGCGACTTCTATTCGCTGACGGACAACCAGGAGATCCCCTTCGTGCGCAGGCGGAAGCCCAAGGACACCCTGGAAAAGATTGCCGACAAGATCGACGAGTACATCGTCAGGCATAACCTCCGCCTTGATGATCCCGATGAGGATGAATACGGGCAGTGCGTCTCCTCGTTCATGTTGGCCGATGCCTTGGCCGATGACGAAGTCCTCGCGGCACGCGCCGCCAAGCTCACGGGCGGCAAGCTCCGCACCCTGGCCGGCATGTTCTTCAACCGGACCATCTGGATCGACGAGGAAGCCGACGAAGGTATCGGCGAAGTCTGCTTCATCGACCTCGCCCGTACTCCCGAAGGCATCCGCGTCGACATCTGGGACGGCTATCCGTGCTAGCCGCCCGCCGGAATACTCCACGGAAGGACAATGGCATTATCTAATACGATGATGAAAGAGAGATACATTTTGGCCGCAGGCTCCCCGGCCTTTTCAAGAAAGCTGGCCGCCATTTTCCAAGTTGAAGGATGGGAGGCAATGGCCCTTACCAATGAGCCGGCCGCCATCCGGTACTCAAAAGATATGCAAGACGTCCCCCAGTATCTTGTCATTGACAAACTCAAGGACTGGGCGATCCGACTAGCAAGAGAATTGCAGCCGCAAGGGACACAGATTATCTTGTCCGGGTTTATGCCCGAGACTCCCGAAGAATTGCAAGGCATTCTTGGCGTTCCTTATTACAGTATCATGGGGTTGCCGTCGAAGGCCGCGACCGTCCTCCTTGGGAAGGAGGTCCGGGATGATGAAATCTTCAGGCGTCTGTCCCACAGGACGGAAATCAAGATGATGGACGGCAGCATCTTTGACAAGGACTTGCAAAGAGAGTTGGGCCTGGACGGACTGGTCGTCTTCCACAAGCAAGGTTTCAACCCGATGGATGTCTTTACACACGATTATATGGCTGATCCTTCCCCGGATCTTGTGGATAGGACAGCCGTATGGTCATTCGGCAGGCATCCGAGCGAGATGTTGGTCCGGCACAAGTTGGCGGATATGTTGTGCGAGGTTTCCGGCAAGGGCGGGCGCACGATCGGCATCAGCCAGGTTGAATTCTCCGACCGGGAAGGGGAGATCATTGACAATCGGCAAGCTGATGAAATGCTTCTGCGCATGGTCAGTCGTTATTTGGAGGGGCAGGGATCGCTTTTGCCGATCAAGAAGATCTACATCCTTATCGACCAACGATGTCAGAGCATCCCCGCCAGGACCAGGGCATGCGAACATGTTTATTGCAGGATGTTTGACAAGGATTTCGTCGAGAGCATGGGAATCGACGCCATTATCGATCCGATCAAAAGAGGATTCAGCGAGTCCCAGGGCTCATGGATGGGGTACATCAGGAATCCGGCGAATGGTGTAAAGCTGGTCTCGTTCATGTATGACAGGGAGCGGGAGAGCGCCCTGACCGTCAACGAGTACAAGAAAATGATGAACGGGCTCATCGATGCCCTCGTCTATCAGGAGGCCAAAGTCATTGCGACATTCCCGCTCTATCTGACCGACGAATATGGGGCAGAACTCCCGAGAAGCAAGGATGATGAAACCGTCATGGCCTATCTGACCGACTGGCTGCAGCGTCATCCGGACAAGGATGTCCGGTTGCTGTATGTCGACGGATACGCTCCAAGGAATTGATTCGCTCCTTTTTCTGGAACTGACCATCCGCCATGACCGTCGAGACCAGGATCATCGCCATACTCCGTGCTACAAAGCGACCCAAGATAGAGGACGTCATTGGCTTCATGGAAGCGTCCGGCTATTTTACGAAGCCGGGAGGCGGACACCATAAGGAGGAAGGGGGACTGGCGCAGCATTGCCTGGAGGTGTATCGGGTTATGAAATCCACATCCCTGACTCTTCCCAGTGATAGTATGGCCGTGGCGGCATTCTTCCATGATTTGGGCAAGGTTGAGCGGAATAGGGGGCACGCAGCCCGCTCCCTGCGTATACTTGATGGGCTTGGTTTTCAGCTTACGGAAGACGAGCGATTCTCCATAGGACATCACCACAACAATAAAGCGCTGCGTGAGTTTCGTACGCCCCTTCGTCGCTCGCTCTCTTTTGCCGACTCCGTCAGCACCGGCTGGTGGAAGGCTCGCCATCCTCACAGGCCTTGACAGCCGCCGTGATCAATTACCTTCAGGCTTCCAACTACTTCACGCGTGGCCGCTACCGTCACCACAAGGGATACGGCGGGGTGTGGGGTAGCACCCGAGTTTGCCTTACCCCGCCAACCCCCGCAGAAACTTGCGGAGTCGGCAGGTTATGGTATAGACTTGGTTGACCGGAATGTCTTCGCGCTTGGCGATTTCGTCCGACTTGAGGCCGTCGGCCAGATAGAGCAGGAAACGCTTGTCGCGTTCACTTTTGAGTTCGCTTAGGTAGTACTCCAGCTTGTCGTCGCAGAGCAGTTCCATAGGTTCCGCCACCCACTTTTTCGATATCGACCGAGATCCCACGGTGCTTCGCCATTGATCTTGACGAGGGCTGACTACCGTTTCTTCCGGGAGTACGACTGGTTCGTTAAAGAATGGTCGCTGCCCGTCGGCCCCCCAAGCGGACTTGTTCCTTGAGTGGCTTCTATGTACAAGGTGTGATTTTAACCATCACACCTTGTTCGTTGTTTCGCCCTCTGGCGCGGCTGTGTGCCGTTTTGATGTGCAAGGTGTCCCACATATATTTAGGCCGTTGTACGTGGTACGACGGCGCTAGTAGTCCGCGTTGAGGATCGTTGCGGGCTCGGTCTGGAGGGCGGCGAGGATCGATGCGGTGTCGCGGAGGCGCTCCGCGAGCTCTTCGAGCGGGAGTTCCATCTGCCCGTTCTCCGTCCGGGTCATCATCACGGCTACCCGGTCGTCGTCCTTGAGCTGGAAGGAGACGGAGATGCCCAGCGGCAGCAGGAACTCTTCCGCCAGGGACCGGATGGTGGCCGTCTTGATTTTCCGTTCCATCTCCTGCTTCTTCTCCTCCAGTTCCCGCTCGTGGATGAGTTCGAGGATGGACGGAACCGCCGCGTCGATCTCCGGGAGGTGGGCGTCGAAGAACTGCAGGAAATCCGCGAAGCGTTCGCCGGTGAGGCGGACGGGCTGCCAGCTGTCCGCCGGCCAGGGGCAGGCGACGATCTCGGTTGCGCCCCTTTTGTAGATCCGGTACTCCCCGTTCTCCAGGCGGAGCCGGAAGGAGTTGGACCGGAACTGGATATGGTCGCGGGGAACGCCGCGCCGCTGGAGTTCCGCCAACGCCTTTTCGGCGGCGAGTGGCTCGGTCTGTTCCTGGTTCAGGACTTTCAGGTATTTCGTCCAGACCCCGTACCGGAGCTCCTGCCGGGCCATCGTGGGCGTGACCTCGATTCGGGTGTCGGTCGGCTTGAACCAGCTTCCGTCCTGATGCGTGAAGTCTTTATGGCCGATGCGGTCGATTTCCGTGTCGAGGATACTCTGGAAGATCTGTTCTAGTGAGATTGTCTGTGTCATATCCATATATTCGCCCCTAGACCTGGAACCCGATCCGGCGGGCGGTCTTGCGCGAGGAGAGGGTCTCTTCGTCGCAGTAGGTGACGAGCTCGCCGAGGCCGGCCTTGTGGCCGGAGAGGACGTAGCCGACGGCGGCCTTGCGGGCGATGTTCTCGATGTTGCCGCCGCTGAAGTCGTAGCGGGTGGCGAGGGTGAGGGCGTCCGCGTCGGAGAGGTCGTCCAGCATCGACTTCCAGATTTTCGCGCGGGTCTCGGGCGCCGGCTTCTCGAACTCCACCTTGAAGATGAAGCGGCGGGCGAAGGCGTCGTCGCAGAAGTTCGACGCGAGGTTCGTCGTCGCGATGAGGATGCCGTCCAGGTTCTCCAGCTCCTGGAGGATGATGTTCTGGATGGAGTTCATCATCTGGTCCACGCTCCCTTCCGGGTCCTGCAGGCGCTTGGAGAAGATGGCGTCGGCCTCGTTGAAGAGGAGGATGGGTGCCAGCTCGTGCGTGCGGCACATCTCGCGGTAGGTCGTGAAGACGCCCTTGACGATTTTCTCGGAATCGCCCACCCACTTGCTCTTGAGCTCGGACATGTCCACGGCGAAGACGGAGCGGCCGGTGCGGCGGGCGAGCTCGTAGGCACCGGCGGTCTTGCCGCAGCCGGCGCCGCCGGTGAACAGGACCGCGAAGCCTTTCCGCATCCCCATCTCTTCCAGCCGCTGCTGGACGCCGGTGAAGTTGGCGGGTTCCAGCAGGGAGGCCAGCCGCTCCATCTGCTCGGCGACCTTGCCGTCGTAGAAGAGCTCCCGGACCTTGATGTCCGCGGCCGGGACGAGATCCCGGTGGCGGGTGGCCTGGGGCTTGGCGAGGATGACCTCCGTGAAGAAGGTCTTCTTGACGCCGTCGGCGAGGGCCAGCTTCTCGGTGTTCTGGAAGGCGTCGTCACCACCGAAGACGACGAGGCCGGCCTTCTGGATGTTCGTCCGCTCGTTGGCGATGGCGCGCTTCAGGCGCTGGTCGTCCTCCATAAAGTCGGTCAGGGCCAGCAACTTGTCGATGGGGAAGTCCGGCTCGCCGAAGGAGACGAACCGATAGCAGAGGGCGTAGAAGATGCGGCGCTCGGTGTCCGTGAACCGCTCGTCGTCCAGGGCGGCCTTCGTCTTGCGGCAGAATTCCAGCTGCTGGTTCTCGTCCACCAGCTGGTCGAGGTCCTCGAGCAGGCGCTCCGCGTCGATGTTGTCCCGGAGATACTCCGAGAACACGAGGCGGATGCGGGAGAAGAGCTCCTCGGCGATGAGGCCGGTGCGCTTCAACGGCTGGAATTCCGTGTCCTTCTCGATGGACCGGACCGCTTCGCGGCACATCACGTAGCGATTGCCGCGGCTGCTGCGATGGATGACGATGCCCAGGTCCTCCAGCTGCCGGAGCGGTTCACGGAAGCCCAGGAACTCGATGTTCGAGCACCCGATGTAGTTGGACAGGTCGTCGTCGTCGCAGCCGTTGCGCGGGTTGTTCTCCAGGATGGCGGCCAGCAGCACGGCGGCGCGGTCCCCGATGGCGAAGCGCTCGCGCACGCGCCGGATGTCCTCCTCCAGCTCGCTGGCATTGTCTTCGGCGAAGCCTTCGGCGTTCACCTTCTTGTAGATGCGGTCCAGGCTGGCGGCCACCCCCGGGATCGTGAGGGCCCCGGGGCACCAGTTCTTGTCGTGGGCAGGTTCTTTTCTTCTCATCCTGTGTCGTTTTTGTTAGGCGGCGTGGTTGCCGAGTCTCTGTCTCACGTGGAAGACGGCCATGTAGGCGGCCTGCTTGGTGAGGCCTTCGCGCTCGGCGATCTCCTCGTAGTCGAGGTCCTGCGCCAAGTAAAGGAGAATCCGCTTGTCGCGCTCCTGGCGAAGGCGGTCGTGGAGCTCCTCCACGAACTCGTCCCGGAGCAGCTCGCTGTCCGCGCTGTCGTCGCCGAGCATTCCCTTCGCCTGCTCGTCGGCGTCGTCGTCCCAGCAGCCGCCGATGTTCTCTCTCTTGCGCTTGTCGGTCGCCGCGTCGTTCACCGCGTTCTTGGCGATGGTCCAAATCCACGTGAACTCCTCGCCTTTGGTCGGGTCGTAGGATTCCTGCGCACGCCACATTCTCGTGACAACGTCTGCCACGATGTCCTGCTTGTCAGCCTCGGTGAAGAAGCCGGCGAACTTCTTGCTGACATAGCTCATGACAGCCTTGGTGGCTGTCGTCCAATAATCTTTCGGGTCAATCGCTAACATGCTGGTTTGTAAATGGTTACTAGGTTGAGTGTGTGAGTGGTTCCGCGAAGATACCAAGGCGAGGGTGCGAAGCAGACTCGCCGGGCGATGCCCGGTAAGAGATCATAGAAGCCTATGAGGGGGAGGTTATCTGACAGTTGACAGGTCCTTGCCAATGTAACAAGAACCGTGCCGCTGCGTGAATTCTACACGCAAAACTGCGTAATTTTTACATACACCGTCCATGATGTCGAAAGCACCGCAAAGGTAGGGCTTGGTTGTGCCAAAGTACTGCGCAATCAAACCTTTTTTCGAAATATTCGCGATTCTTCCTGTCATGGCGTAGAGGCTTGCATTAAGTTATACGGAAAGTCCCTTTCCATCTTTCAACCTTTTTTGCAAAAAATGCAAAAAAAATATCCCCCCGGAAAACCGGAGGGATTCGAGGGTGAAAGAAGCGCTTTCTCAGAAGCCCGACCCGAACTGGACCCAATACTTGTTCTCCAGCGCTTTCCAGCTGCGGACGCTTTCCTGGTAGATGTATTCGGTGTAGGCGTTCAGGGCGGCGGGGGAGACGGGTCCCGTGGGGGCGCCGTCCAGGGCCAGGTTTTCGAGCCGGAGGATTTCCTCGTTGAAGCCGGCCTTGGTGCTCTGCCACGAGAGGGTGGCGAGCTTGTTGGCCCGACGGAACTGCCAGAGGGCGCAATCCTCGACATACTGCCTCTGTCCGCAGGTCTCATAGGCCTTGGGGAGCGCCGTGGTGCCGCAGAAGACGGGGATGCGGGGGCTCTGGCCGGGGTTGTCCAGCGACAGCCAGCACACGCCGCCCACCTCGTCGGGAAGCCAGGCGCGGAGCTGGGTCACGTGCGAGTAGGCGCACCAGGCCACCGCCACGGTCCTCCGGAATTCGACGGTTCCGGGGGCGATGGTGTTCAGGGTGTTCCGCATCGTGGTCGTCAGCCACGGGTTCGCGACGGGGCTCACGACCGTATCGGCCGGATGCTGCTTGTTGGCGGCCCGGGCGATCTTGACGTCCTTGGTCATGTCGAAGTCCGTCCCTTCGTAGGTCTCCCGGTAGAGGGCCATCACTTCGCGGATGTCGACGGGCTTCTCGGGCTTGACGGAGAAGGGGAGCTCGTCCATGTCGTAGGTGAGCCCGAGCGAGGGCGCGAAGTGATTGAGGATGAAGTACTCGCGGTCGTTGAAGTTCTTGCCCTTGGCATAGTCGGTGTTGAAATACTTCCAGAAGATGAACTCGCCCTTCCCGTCCCAGAGGCCGTTGTCGATGGCGACCTTCTCCACATTGGCGGAAGCCATCATATCCGGGCTCTTCCGGTCGATCTTGCCGATCCGGGGGATGTTGGCGGAGACGGCGACGTGGTCGTCGGGGACCCGTTTCGCCACCCAGGCGGCGCCGATCCGGTCCTTGCCGACGCCGACGATCTCGAACTGCCAGACCTCGTTCTTGTCGGCGACCGTGAGGCATTCGCCGCTGTCGCCGTAGCCGTATTGCTCGGCCAGGGCGCCCATCAGGCGGATGGCGTCCCGGGCGTTGTCGCAGCGCTGCAGGGCGACCCGCTCGAGTTCCTCGATCGTGAACCAGCCGGCGGCGTTCACGAGGGTGTCCGGCCCGCCGAAGGTGGTCTCGCCGATGGCCAGCTGCTTCTCGTTGAGGCAGGGGTAGGCCGTGTTGAGGTAGGCGTAGGTATGGGCCGCCTCCGGGATTTCACCCATGAGTCTGACGCCCGTGGTGTCTCCGCGGAAGCTCGTGTGCATGGTGCCCCGGAGGACCTCGTGCATCGAGCCGGGCGCGTGGTCGGCGGCGGGCTCCATCTGGGCCCACGTCCGGTATCGGCCGTCACAGGTATGGGAGGTCATCACGGAACCGTCGTTAGAGGCCTTCCGGCCCACCATGATGGACGTGCAGCTCTGGCCGTCGAATTCCTGGGCGGAGAGCAGGCCGCCGATGGCCAGCGCGGCCAGCAGGGAGAAGAATCGTTTCATGGACAAATCGTTTGTCCAAAGTTACGGAAAATCCCGGATAAAAAACCGTTTTACGCTTTTGGGCGGAAATCGGCCACCGGGCGCCCTGGGAGGGCCCTTTTCACGCAAAAACCCGGAAATTTTGCGTGAAATGCCCCTTGCGGCGGTTCCCCCGACCTTCCAAAATCGGCCTCCCAGCCCCCTGAAACCCCCTTTTGGAACTTAAACGTTTAAAATTTTTAGGAAACGGCTCTTTTTCCGATGTTTGCCCCGAACCGTAAGATTTGTGCGTATGGAGAACAACGTGGAAACACAAAAAAAACGCACCCTCTCGGATGCGTTTATGTCCTTTTGTTTACCTGCAGTTTGCCTTGCTCGGCAACTGAAACATCAGGCTCGCACTGCAAAAGTACGAATTCTTTTGATAATGGGCAAGTATTGTCCCTTATTGATAATAGTTAATGATTTGTGCGTATGAAGAAAATCCTTGAAGTTCTCCGGTATGGAGAGAATGACATCCGGTTCCACACGGACATCGATCCGCTGAAGGATCCGGACACCATCCATCAGACGGTCACCGAGTTGGCCATGGCGATGATGACCACCTTGTGGGGCGGGAACGAGCAGGCCGTCCTGGCCATGATCCGGGCCCTCGCCATCGCGGACCTCGGCGTCAGCGTGAACCGCCGCCAGATGGTCGGCTTCCTCGACGATGCCTCCGGCATGCTGGAAGCCTCCATCCGCGACGCCCGCAAAGCCTTCGAGCAGTCCGGCGGCAAAGTGATGGTCTTCGGCCCCGGCGTCGCCCCGCCCAAGTCGCGGAGCTAGGCGATGCGACGCATCGTTCGGAGGGTGCTCCCTGACGGGAGCATCGGCAATGTCCAGCCTTTCCATATTTACCTGGAGGGCCTGGAGAAGGCGGTGCTGTGCCGCGACGACAAGGATTATGACGCCTTTGTCAAGATCATTTGCCTGGCGGCGCGACGGAAAAACGTCATCGTGGTCATCTACGCGGTTGTCTCCAATCATAGCCACGCTACCGTCCTGGCCCGATGCCAGGATGACGCCGACAGTTACGGAGAGGAGGTGAAGAAGATGGCGTCGATGTGGGTGTCCGGCCGTTATGGGGAACGCAAGCTGCTTCGTGGGGTGGAAATGAACGCTCCTTGTCTGGACAGTGACTGGTATCTGCGCAATACGCTCGCCTATGTTCCGCGCAACGCCTTGGACAATGGCTGTAATGTCAACGAGTACCGTTGGTCCGGATACCGGGCGATGTTTCGGGGCCGGATTCCTCCCGGAGCTCCAGGACCCGTTCGGAAAGTCGCAGAGATGACCCGCCGGGAACATCGGGCTCTCTTCCATACGGGGGACGACCTTTCCGGTGTCCCTTGGCTGGTCGATGCCGATGGCTGCCTGGTTCCCGAAAGTTTCTGCGACATGGACTATCTGGAGCAGGCCTTCAACTACGATCAGGCATATTTCATCCGGACGATCGGGACAGTGAACGTAGCAGAAATGCGTCAGCGGCTTGTGGATGGGCCTCGGACAATGCATACCGACGGCGAAGTCTTGAAGGATGCGGCGGCCGAGGCCCAGCGTTGGTTCGGAACGGACTTGTCCGCCCTGAGCCTCCTCCAGAAGACGAGGCTCATTCCTTTCTTCAACCGGACTCGGAAAACGACGGTGCGGCAATTGGCGCGCGTCTTCGGTTTGGACCGCGAGACTGTCAAGGCCATCCTTCACCCTCGTTGACGAGCCCGATACCCTTAGCAGGTCAAGCCGATGTACAAGGTGTGATTTTTCGTGTCACACCTTGTACACCGAAAAGCCCTCTGACGGTGCTGGAAAGCCAATCCTATGTACAAGGTGTCCCATATAAAAACACACCTTGTACATAGGGGCGGGAAAAAGACCCCTCGGGCTGCCCGAGGGGGCGAAGGCACTGCTAAAGGACGCCGGGAGCCGTGCCGCCGCGGACGAAGACGGGGATGGTGGCGAGGTCGACGGGGGTTTCGACCCATTGGCCGCCGTCGTAGGGGGTGCCAGTCCAGTAGTCGCGCCAGCCGTCGTCACAGGCGGGGAGGTAGGTGCGCCAGGTGGTGACGCCGGGGGCGGTGACGGGATGGACGAGATAGGCGGGGCCGAACATGAAGGTGTCGTCCTGCCGCAGGGCTTCCGGGTCGTCCGGGAAGTCGAAGACGAGCGGGCGCATCATCGTGTAGCCCTCCTCGGAGACGCGCTTGGCGCAGTCCAGGATATAAGGCTCCAGCCGCTTGCGAAGGTCCATGTAGGAGGCGATGATCTCGTAGGTCTCCGGGAAGTAGCGCCAGGGCTCGGTCTGACTCATATATCCGTGCACGCGCATGAAGGGCAGGAAGGTCGATGCCTGGACCCAGCGGACGAGCCGCTCCTGGTATTCGGCGGAGGTGTACTGGTCGCCCGGGCGGAAGAAGCCGCCGGCGTCGAAGGTCCACCAGGGCAGGCCGGAGGCCATCTGGCCGAGGCCGCCCGCGATCTGCCGCCGCAGCGTGCCGAAGTCGTTGCCCACGTCGCCGGACCAGGTCACGACGCCGTAGCGCTGGGCGCCCGGGAAGGCGCTCCGGGTGAGGATGACGGGCGAAAGACCCTCTGCGGTAAGTGCCTCGTACATCGTCCGGTTGACCATCAGCGGATAGACGTTCCGGTACCATTCGCCCGGAATCTGGTCCTTGCCGATGCGCCGGCCCGCGAGGTCGTCGTTCTCCGGTTCCGTGGCGTCGAACCACCAGGCGTCGATGCCGTACGGCCGGGCCAGGCTGTCCACGAAATTCTGCGCGTAGAACGTGGCGACGTCAGGATTGAAGAAGTCGATCCAGTCAGTTCCCTCGATGTAGCTGCCGCGCTCCTCCAGCCGCTTCCCGAGGTTCGAGTTCTTGTCCACCTTGGACCAGACGGAGATCATGAAGCGCGTGCCCATCTCGTGCAACGTGTCGGTCAAGGCCTTCGGGTCGGGATAGTGCTCCCGGTCGAACTCCATCGAGTTCCAGCCGGTGGGTCCCCACCACTGCCAGTCCTGGACGATGACGTCCAGCGGCAGGCCGCGCTCCTTGAACTCGCGCGCGTTGGCCAGGATCTCCTCCGACGAGTGGTAGCGCTCGCGGCAGTGGATGTAGCCGAACATCCAGTCCGGCATCTGGGGGACGGGACCCGTCAGGGTGTGGTAGGCGCCGATGACCTCGTCGGCCTTGCCGGCGAACACTGTGTAGTCGAGCGCCGCAGCGACGGGGGAGTGGAAGGTGGTCGCGTCGTCGACCTTCTTCCAATAGAGGACGGGGTTGTCGTTCCGGACCCCTTCGACCGTGACGGCGTGCGCGCCGGCGGTCAGGTCGACGAGGGCCGACGTCGTCGGTGGCAGCCACGTGTTGGACACGTCCACCACAGGCTCGCCGTCGAGGGCGAGGTAGTGCCTTCGCGCCATCTTCTGGCCCACGTCCAGCAGCAGGGCGTAAGTCCCGTCCTCGGGGATGTCCAGGCTGCCGGCGAAGGTCCGGGAGAAGCGGCGTTCCCGCCGGTTGCCGGCGGTGCCGGTGGCGTCCACCGTCTGGCCCTCGCCGTCTTCGCCGGCCGGAGCCAGCGCGACGCACTGGTCCGCCGGGTTGAAGTCGGTGAGGCCGTAATTGTTCCACAGCAGGCCATACCCCTTGCTGGACAGGACGAAGGGCAGGGCGATCTGCGTGTTCACCTGCGTCAGCCGCCGCGTGACGCCTCGGATGTTCAGGAAACCGTCCTGGAACTGGCCGGTTCCATAGAGGAACTCGTCCTCGGGCGAAGCGAGCCGGAGGGTGACGTCATACGTGGGCTCGCCCTGGACGGTGGCCTGGACGAGACGGTGGCCGTCCTCCCGGAGGAGTACGTTGCCATCGGCATCGGAGAAAGTGAGGAGACCATTCTCATAACGGGCCGTCATCGCGGCAGTCCGCACTTCCACGACTCCGCCCTTGCGGGCGACGTCGAACGTGGGCGCGGCCACGTTCTCCACATAGACGAGTTCGTCCAGCGGTTTGTAATCGGCGGGTTCCAGGCGGACCCGGATGGCGTTGTCCACGAGGGGCTGGAGCACCAGCGTGCCCTCGTCCGTCTTGATGCGGACCTCTTTCCGCGCGCAGCCGGCGAGCAGGAGGATACCCGCGAGGAGAATCAGGAGTCTTTTCATTATCATAAGGCTTTAGTCATGGTCAAGACACCGGCGGAGAGCGCCGGAACGGTAATGAAAGTGGCGTTGCCAAGGGCCTCGGGCGTGCCGTGCCGGAGCTGGATGGCTTCCTTGTCGTTCATCCGGTTGGCGGCGTCCAGCGAGCCGGGGGCGTAATACTCGTACGCGGCGTCGCCCAGGCGCACCCAGTCGCATTTGACGGTCAGGTCGCAGGATTTGTCGGTGGGATTCACCACCTTCACGATGATGTCACGACCGTTTTCCGACAGGGTGGTGACGATGCTCAAGTCGCCCGTATCGCCCTCGTAATCAAGCAGGTATCGCGAGAAGTGCCGATACCAGAGCTGCGTGACCAGATAGTTGGGCGCGACGAACAGCCCCTTGTAGTCGAAGTTGATGAAGGCGTTGTTCCAGTCGGGGGCGTCGGTGCGGCGGAGGAACAGGGCGGCGGCGCCCATCGCGACGACGTCGCGGGCCTCGCACGTGTTCAGGAAGCCGCCGGCGAACAGGCCGGTCCGCCAGTCCGTGCTGTTCAGGTTCCATTCGGAGATGAACAGCTTCACATTCGGGTTGGGGCAGTCGGCGATCATCTTCGCATAGCGGTCGTACTGCTCGCCCAGGCGCTTCGGCCCGGTGGCGTAGCCGCCGGCCTGCTCATAGTGGTGGAGGCTCAGGTAGTCGAAGTAGTTCGCCGACCGCTGCAGGAATTCCTCGTCCTCGCGGAAGCCGCCGCAGGCGATGATCTTGATGGAAGGATCCACCTCGCGCATCGCCGTGGAGAAGTCCCGGACGCACTTTTCGTAGCGTTCGATGCCCATCTCCCACATCTCGTTGTCGATCTCCCAGTATTTGACGTTGTAAGGCTCCGGATGGCCGTTGGCGGCGCGCTTGGCGCCCCATTCGTCCGTGGCGGGGGCGTTGCAGTACCGCACCCAGTTCACGGCGTCGGCCAGGATGGAATCGTACTCCTCGGCCGGGCGTTCGAAATGGACCGACACCACGATCACGGGCTCCGTCCCCACCTCCCGGCAGAACTTGATGAATTCGTCCGTGCCGAAGCAGTTCTGGTCATAGTCCATCCACATCCAGTGCGGCCAGCGGTAGCGCTGCTCCTGCGGGCCGATGCCCCACTGCCAGTAGTACTGGGCCACATAGCCGCCGCCCGGCCAGCGCAGGCAGGTCGGATGCAGGTCCTTCACGGCCTGCAGGATGTCCGGCCGGAAACCGCCGTTCGCCTGGCCCGTGGCCGTGGACAGGGTCGCCTGGTCCACCAGCACCGTCCCGTTGGTCGCCAGGATGGCGAAGTCCGCGTCGCCGGACAGGTCGCCCGCCGGCAGGGAAATGTCGAACTTCTTCCACGCCGGGCCCGGGATGCCGAGCGCCTGCTCCCGCAGGATGCGCCCGTCCCGGACCAGCGCGACGGAGAGCCGGGCGTCGCCCTTGGCATAGACCGAGCCCACGAACGTCTCTCCCGGAACCACGTTCTGCGGTCCCTGGGCGACGCCCGCCGCGGTCGCCCCGGCGGTGATCTCCTGCGCGTAGTCCATATTGACGGCATCGCCCTTCAGCAGGCGATACTTGCCCGGGCCGAAAGCCTTCCACTGCGGTGCCACGTCCGGAATCTTGACATCCTCCGGCATACCTTCGAACAGGATCTTCTTCCCCTTGGCGGAAGTCACGCGGATGTTGCGGTACAGGGCTTCCGTATAGTTCTCCCACAGGGTGAGGGTGTTCTGCGGACGGCTGTCGGGAACCGTGCGGGAAAGCACCTGCTTGCCGTCCCACCAGACTTGCACGCGCGGTCCGCGGCAGCTGATTTTCAGATGGTGCCAGGCGTCCTGGTCCAGCTGGACGGGCTGCGCCGCCTTCGCGGCCAGCGGCTCCAGCGTGACGACCTTCCGGGTCCGGGGACCGAAGGCGACTTCTTTCTCCTGCCGGACGGAAAGGGCGAACTGGGCGCCGGTGACGGCCTTCTGCGCCTTGGCGAGCGCCTTCGCCTGGTTGTCGGCCTCGATCTGGGCCTGGGTCTGCGCCAGGGTGAACCGCTGCCCTTCGTAGGCCGGGTCATAGAGCCGCAGGTAGTAGGAGTCCGACCCGTCCGCCAGGTCCTTGAAGGCGAAGCGAAGGTCCAGCAGGCCGCCGCTCCAACGCCGGCCGGGCAGGAGGTACGCCCGCCATTTCACGTCCATCTCCACATCGTAGCTGTCGGTGTCCAGGGCGGCCAGGCGGATCGGCTGCTCATAGCGCGTCGGGGAATGCAGCACCGCGTCGTCGTCGGCGAACCAGCCGTCGAAATACCCGTCCCGCGGCGGAATGCCCGGATAATGCTCCGGCTCGAACGACCGCTCATAGATGAGCTCCTGCCAAACCCCGTTGTTCGCGGAGAAATAGATGTGCTCGAACAGCTGTCCATACAGCATCGGGTCGATGTTCCCCGCCGGTTTTCCGGACTTCACCTGGATGGACACCTGGCCCCAGACAGTCCCGCCCAAGACGAGCGCCGTAACGAATGAGAGAAGACGTTTCATATCGTTTTAGTACTTTTCACAAATATAGTGATTTCTTGCCATTTCCGGCCTTTTTTCGTACCTTGCAATCTATGAGCAAGTTTTCTTCCGTCCTGAAGAAGTGGTCCGACAGTTCGCTGGTGCTGCGAATCGTGGTCGGCCTGGTGATCGGCGCCGTGTTGGGGCTCTTGTGCCCGCAGTGGAAGGCGGTCGGGATTCTGGGGCAGGTGTTCGTGAGCGCCTTGAAGGCCATCGCCCCGGTGCTGGTGGCGCTGCTTGTCGCCTCGTCCATCGCCAAGGCGAAGGGCGGCCTGGGCCCCCGCTTCCGCACGGTCATCTTCCTGTATCTGGTCTCCACGCTGTGCGCCGCAATCTTCGCGGTGGTGGCTAGTTTCCTGTTCCCGGTCACGATTGCGCTGCAGGGGACCGAGGCCGGCGGCAGCGCGCCCGGCGGCCTGTCCGACGTGTTCCTGACGCTCCTGACGAACATGGTGATGAATCCCGTCCAGGCGCTCGCGCAGGCCAATTACATCGGCATCCTGTTCTGGGCCATCATCCTGGGCTTCGCCCTGAAACTGCTGGCTTCGGAGCGGACCATCGAGGTCTTCAGCGACCTGGCGGACGTGGTCTCGCAGATTGTCCGCTGGGTCATCCAATTCGCCCCCTTCGGCATCCTGGGCCTCGTGTTCTCCTCCGTCTCCGAGAGCGGCCTGGAAATCTTCCGGGACTATGGAAAGCTCCTGCTCCTGCTGGTGGGCTGCATGTGCTGCACCGCATTCATCGTGAATCCCTTCATCGCCTGGCTGCATATCCGCAAGAACCCGTATCCGCTTTACTGGCAGTGCCTGCGCACGAGCGGCCTGAACGCGTTCTTCACGCGTTCCTCCGCCGCGAACATCCCCATCAACATGGACCTTTGCAAGCGGCTCGGCCTGGATGAAGAGTTCTACAGCGTGAGCATTCCGCTGGGATCGACGGTGAATATGAACGGCGCGGCCGTGACCATCACGGTCCTTTCGCTCGCCGTGGCGCACACGGTGGGCGTGGAGGTAAGCTTTGCCTCGGCGCTGTTCCTGTCGCTGATCGCCACCCTCGGCGCCTGCGGCGCCTCCGGGGTGGCCGGCGGCTCCCTCCTCCTCGTCCCGATGGCCTGCTCCTTCTTCGGCATCGGCAACGACATCGCGATGCAGGCCGTCGCCGTCGGCTTCATCATCGGCGTCGTCCAGGACTCCGTCGAAACCGCCCTCAACTCCTCCTCCGACGTCTTCTTCACCGCCGTCGCCGAATACCACGACCGGCGGAAAAACGAAGCCTCGCTTTCCCGCCGGTCATAAGATAAAGGAAGTCTATCGGCTGCCGCCGCCGAAGCCGCCGCCGGAGAAGCCGCCGCCTCCGCCGAAGGAGGTGTGGCCGCCGGTGCCCTTGATGCTGCCGGCCTGGTACTTGCTCGTGGCGCGGTTCATCGCGGAGGTGGTGGTCATGTTGTTCAGGCGGATGGTGCGCTGCATCATGTTCGGGTCCATGCCCACGGACTGGGACAGCTCCTGGAACTCCTTCGGATACAGCTTCTGGAACTGCTCGGCCACCTTGTCGGCGATGCCGTACAGCTGGGCGAACACGAGGTAGTCCTTCCACAGGCCCACTTCCACGGCACCGCGCTCCTTGGACAGCGTGAAGTCGTTCAGGAAGTTCTTGAATTCCACCACGTGGCAGGCCTGGATCTGGCCGTCCTGGTTGGTGGTGTCGCCGTGCTGCAGGAGATTCTTTTCGTGGAGGTAGCTCCGGCCGCGGGCCTTCGCCCGGTCGGGCCAGGCGAGGAACTGCTTGTAGTGCCGCTCGGACCATTTCTCGAACTCGCCGGACTCCAGCAGGAGGTTCCCGCCGCTGGCCTCGACGGCCATCCGGTACAGGGCGCCTTCCACGTCGTCGTCGAACTCGAGGCCCGGGGTGAACGCCAGGTTCACGCGCTTGGGCTTGTCCGGATCGGGCATGACCTTCACCTTTCCGTCCAGGATCCAGCGCAGGAAGAGCGCGCCGATGAGGTTCTTGGACGAGGCGGGGCCGGCGAACCGCCAGCCGTGGTCCAGCACGTAGCTGGAGGCGAACAGGTTGCCGCCCAGCGGCGCCTCGCGGAACCACTCGGTGATTTTGGTCTTGCCGTACATGGACTTCTTGTACTTGTAGCCCAGGGCCTGCAGGACCGCCGCGCGGATGCTCGCAAACAGGGTGCCGCCGAACAGGATGGCCATCAGCCACTTGAAGAAGGTCTCCTCCTTGTCACTCTCTCCGTAGGAACTGCCTTCCAGGGCCTTTTCCCGGAGCTCGTCGAAGCTCATGTCGCGCTCGACCTCGGGCTGGAAGAGCCCTTTCTCGAAGCGGGTGAGGATGATGGCCGAACTTCCGTCGGAGTACGGTTCGAGGGACTCGTACACGATGGCGCCGTCCTGGACGTTGATGTCGCCGTAGGAGCCGAAGCCCCAGACGAGGGTGTTGTCATAGGTCCACTGAGGGCCGCCCGTTCCGTTGACCAGGGTGATCTTCACGTGCTGCGGCGGGGCGGCGAGACCCGGATTGACGAACATGAAGTTGAAGCCGTCGGCGTCGTTGAAGGCCTGGACGAGCCCGTGGACGGTGAATTCCGCCGTCCATACGTGGGGCCCGTAGGAGCCCTGTCCCCAGCACAGTTCCACGCCGTTCCGCTTCTCGACGATGCCGCAGCGGCCGGTTTTCTCCTCCAGGGAACGGTCCACGTCCCAGCGGTTCCCCTCGCTGATGAACGGCTGGCCGTTCTCGCTCACGGAGAGGTCCGTGACGGACATCTTCCCGAGGTTGTCGATGGGAATGTACCATTCGGTGCCCCGCACGACGTTGACGTCCCAGACCTGGGTGATCCGCGCGGAGCCGTCCGGCCGCAGGACCGCCCGGATGTCGAGGTCCCGGATGGTCTGGGCATAAACGGCCAAAGTGCCGGCGAGAGCCGCCAGCACGGTGAGGAGCAGTCGTTTCATCGCTTAGAAGATGTCCGGATAGTCCTTCTTGGCGGGTTCGTCGGCGAGGTAGTCGCGCTTGGCGAAGCCCAGGATGCCGGCCACCACGGAGCCCGGGAACATGCGGACCATGTTGTTGTACTTCGTGACGGTGTCATTGAAGGTCATGCGGGACAGGCGCACATTCTCTTCGTACTGCTTGACGTCCGCCATGGCCTGCTGGTAGTTCTGGTTCGCCTTGAGGTCGGGATACTGCTCGGCGATGGCGATAAGTTTCGCGCTCATCGCCTGGAGGGCGGCCTCGTTGGCGTTGATGTCGTCGACGGTCGGGTTCGCCGCGGCGGTGATCTTCCGCTGGGCGATCACCTTCTCCAGCGTCTCGCTCTCGTAGGAGGCATACTCGCGGGTGAGTTTCACGATCGCCTTGAGGGCGTCGTAGCGGCTCACTTGCTGCACATTGATCTGCTTCAGGGCGTTGTTGCAAAGTTCGTCGGCCTGCACGAGCTGGTTCTGCACCTTGATGCCCCAGAGGACGAGGGCGGCCGCGATGACCAGGACGATGATGAGCGTTGTAGACATAGTATTGAGGTTTAATGGTTTGTCAATCGAACAAATTTACAAAAAAATATGTAGTTTTGTACCATGAACAAAAAATTGATACGATGCGCCCTCCTGGGCGCCGTGGCCCTTTTGGCGGCCGCCTGCTTCGGCAAGCATGATTTCCGGAACGAGTACGACGCGCATCTGCTCGTCAAGTTCGAGCCGGACTATGATTATGAGTGGGATGAATTCCTCAACAAGTTGTTTAACGACGGAAAAGATACCATCGCCTGGAGCCCGAGCATCTTCATCGGACCGATCTATCATTTCGCCAAGCTGGACGATGCCGACGAGTTCCTGGGCGGCATCTGCCTCGCGCGCGGCAAGGACGCCGACGCGTCGGCCGGCCGGAAGCCTTCCCGGTTCGCCGTTTTCGACGCGGACGGCGGTAACCAGAAGTCGCGGGCCTATGCGGTCTTCCACGACACGACGGCCGCGCAGATGCCGGAACATACCATCCAGGTCCTGGTTCCCAATGCGACGTCCTCCTGCTCGGTGGAGTACGCGTTCGTCCACAATGTGCAGGCCGCCGTGCAGGCCGCCGTGCACGGCAACGGTCTCGCGGAAGGCCCTTTCCAGGCCGGTGACTACCTCAAGCTGACCTTCACCGGTATGCTGAACAAGCAGGTGACCGGCACCAAGGAGGTGGCGCTCATCGACGGCACCAGCTACCTCAAGGAATGGACGAACGTGGATCTGTCCGATCTCGGCAAGATCGACGAACTGAGCCTGCACCTCTCTTCCAGCCGCGCGGATTTCCCGCTGTACTGCTGCCTGGACGACATGGGCTACCACTACATTGAAATCTACGAATAAAACCCTCCCCTTATGAAACGAAACACCGACTACAAGAATGACGCCCTGGCCGCCCTGAAGGGCAACTGGTGGAAAGCCGTGCTGGCCACCGTCGTTTACGTCGCCGTCACCTACTTCGCCGTAGGCCCGTATGTGTATCAGACGGTCAAGGTGCAGGCCTTTGTCCAGGAGAACCTGCCGCAGGTGTCCTCCACCACCAGCCTCGGCACCGCGATGCGCCAGGCGGTGGAGGTTAGCCTCTCGCTGGCGCAGGATCCCGAGTATGCGGCGATGCAGGCGAAGGCGAACGGCACGATGGGCCTGTACTACCTGATGCTCTTCTTCGTCATCCTGCCGCTCGGCGTGGGATTCGTCAACAGCTTCCTCAAGCTGCTGGTCCAGGGTGACAACCAGCTGACCGGGAATATGGTCAAGACCGCCACGACGAACTACTGGCACAAGGTCTGGGGCATGTTCCTGATGGTCGTGTTCGTTTTCCTGTGGTCGCTGCTGCTCATCATCCCGGGCATCGTGAAGGCCTTCTCCTATGCGATGACGCCCTATATCCTGGAGGAGCATCCCGAGCTCAGCGCGGGCGAGGCCATCGACCATAGCCGCGCGATGATGAAGGGGCACAAGTTCGACCTGTTCTGGCTGCTGCTCAGCTTCATCGGATGGGGCTTCCTGTGCCTGTTCACCTTCGGTATCGGCTACCTCTGGCTGACTCCGTATATGCAGACCTCCGTCGCCGCCTTCTACGAGGACGTCAAGGCCGACTATGAAGCGAACGGAGGTCTGATTTAATGAAGATTCTCCTATCCTTGATTGTGGCGCTTGGGATTCTCCCGGCGCCAGTTTCGTTCGAGCGGGCCGACGGCACGTCCACCGCGAAGGACGTGGAGGTCGTCGTGGGCACGCGTTCCTTCACCCGTTGGAGCGCTTTCCTGCCGGAGTACGCCCGCAAAGAGGCGTATCGGCTGACCATTACGCCCAAGCAGGTCCGGATTGAGGCCAATACGCCCGAAGGCGTGTTCCGCGCAAAGACCACCCTCGCGCAGCTGGAGCGTCCGCTCCCTTGCGGGGTGATCATCGACTATCCCCGCTTCGCCTGGCGGGGCATTATGCTGGACATCTCCCGCCATTTCCGGGACAAGGAATTCATCCTCAAGCAGATCGATGCGCTGTCGGAGGTGAAGCTCAACGTCCTCCATCTGCACCTGACCGACGCCGCCGGCTGGCGGCTGGAGGTCAAGTCGCACCCCGAGCTGACGGCGAAGGCCGCCTGGCGGGTGGGCGACACCTGGCGGGAGTGGAACACGACCGGCCAGAGATATGAAGGCTCCTACGGCGGCTTCCTCTCCCAGGACGACGTCCGGGAGATCGTCGCCTACGCCGCGGAGCGCCATATGACCGTCGTGCCCGAAATCGAGATGCCCGGCCATTCCCGCGAGACGGTGTACGCCATTCCCGGCGTGGGCTGCAAGGACTCCTCGGAGGACCTGTGCCCGGGCAAGGAGGCCACGTTCAAACTGATGGAGGACGTGCTCGCCGAGGTGATGGACCTGTTCCCCTCGGAGTACATCCATATCGGCGGCGACGAGGCCGGCAAGCGGGACTGGCACGACTGCCCGGACTGCCGGCGCCGGATGCAGGAGGAAGGGTTGGACAGCGTGGAAGAGCTCCAGAGCTACCTGGTCCGCCGCGTCGAAAAGTTCTTGAACGCCCACGGACGCCGGCTCATCGGCTGGGACGAGATCCTGGAGGGCGGCCTGTCCCCGAACGCCACGGTGATGTCGTGGCGGGGGACCGAAGGCGGCCAGGAGGCCATCCGCCAGGGGCACGACGCCGTGATGACGCCTGGCAACCGCTGTTACCTGGACAAGGTCCAGGACGCGCCGGTGCGCGAGCCGGAAGGCTTCGGCGGCTACCTGCCCATCGACAGCATCTATGTCTACGACCCGGCCGCGGGCATTCCCGAGGCTTCCCTGGGGCATCTGCTGGGCGTACAGGGCAATCTCTGGCACGAGCTCATCCCGCAGCCGTCCCATACGGAGTATATGCTGTATCCGCGCGCGTTCGCAATTGCGGAGATCGGCTGGAGTCCGGTGGAGGTGAAGGATGCGGTCGATTTCCGCGAGCGGGCGACGGCGCACGCCGCGGCCCTGCGCGAGCGCGGTTACAACACCTTCAAACTGGAAGACGAAGTGGGCAACCGCCCGGCTTCCCGTGTTCGGGAGAACCATCTCGGCCGCGGGGCGAAAGTCGTCTACGCCCAGGGCTGGAACCAGAAGTATCCCGCCGCCGGCGCGGCCACCCTCACGGACGGCAACCTGGGCGGCTGGTCCTACGGCGACGGCCGCTGGCAGGGCTTCCAGAGCGATGTGGACGTGACCGTCGACCTCGGGCGCGTGCAGCCGGTGCACTATGTCACCGCCACCTTCCTGGCGGATCCGGGCGCCTGGATCTACCTGCCCGACCGCGTGAGCGTGGAGTACTCCGTGGACGGCGAGCATTTCACCCTCGTCGGCATGCTCCTGAACGAGAATCCGGACGGGAAGTACATTCCCTACGGTGTTTCCGTGGGCAAGGACGCCCGCTACATCCGCTACCACGCCTTCCGGACGAAGGAATGGCTGTTCACGGACGAAATCCTGATCTATTGAAAAAACTGTTAACCAATTGTATATGAAACGAATCACTTATCTTCTCCTGCTTTCCCTGCTCGTGGTGGGCTGCTCCTCCGAGCCCAAGGTCAAGTACGTGTTCTATTTCATCGGGGACGGCATGGGCGTCAACGAAGTCATCGGCACGAACCTCTACAACCAGGCCAACGGCCAGGAAAACGTGAATTTCACCAGCTTCCCTGTGGTGAACTTCATCACGACGGTCTCCGCGAACTCCCTGGTCACCGACTCCTCCGCCGCCGGCACCGCGCTGGCTACGGGCGTGAAGATCAACAACAGCGTCGTGGGCGTGGACCCGGACGGCAATCCCACCCCGAACCTCACGGAATGGGCCCATGCGGCCGGTTTCGGCACGGGCGTCGCCACCAGCGTGGGCGTGAATCACGCCACGCCGGCGAGCTTCGTGGCGCACACCGCGAGCCGCAACGGCTATGAGGAGATTTCCCTCCAGATGATCGATTCCCCCGTGGACTTCATGGCCGGATCGACCTTCCTCGTGAACCGGGGTTCCGGTCACGATGCGGCCTATTTCGAGCACAAGGCCGATTCCGCCGGCATCGCCATCTTCAAGGGCTCCGGCGCCATCGCGAATGTCGACCTGAAAGCTCCGCGCGTGCTGTGCCTGAGCGCCAAGGCGGAGGATTCCCTCCCGTACGCCATCGACCGCAAGGAGGATGACACCCGGCTGGCCGACTTCACCGACGCCGGCATCCGCTACCTGGAGGCCCGCTACGGCAAGAAGGGCTTCTTCTTCATGATCGAAGGCGGCAAGATCGACTACGCCGGCCACGGCAACGACGCCGCGACCTGCTTCCAGGAAGTCAATGACATGGCCCAGTCCGTGGACCTCGCCCTGACGTTCCTGGCCCGCTATCCGAAGGAGACCCTCATCGTGATCACGGCCGACCACGAGACCGGTGGCCTGATGCTGGGCAGCGGCCGCTATGAGATGCATCCGGAACGGCTCGCCAAGCAGCACGCCTGCGTGGACGAACTGACGAACCAGTTCCGGGCGAAGTTCTTCCCGGAGGGCCAGCCTTTCAAGACGCCCACGTGGGACGCCGTGAAGGCTTTCTTCGCCGAGGAAACGGGTATGTGGGGGGATGTCCAGGTGAGCGAGCGCGTCGAGAAGGAGCTGAAGGACGTCTATGACCGGACCTTCGGCAAGGGCGGCGACCTCAGCCTGAGCGAGTCCAACCTGTATTCGGTGAACTTCCAGATCGTCGCCGACGTGGTCCGCGCGCTGGACCGCGCCGCCGGCTACCAGTGGAGCTTCGGCTCCCACTCCGGTTCTCCGGTGGGCCTGTACGTCACGGGCGCCTGCGCGGAGCAGTTCAACACCGTCAAGGACAACGCCGAAATCGCCCCGCTGATCGCGAAGCTGGCCGGCTACGCATACTGATTACATTGAATCGAAGAACCCCAGTAAGTCCCTTCCCCGAGGGAAGGGATTTAGGGATGGGGTAACGTGGACATGGATTTAGGTCTTCTGGATCATAAATCCAGAAGACCTTCCGGGATTTCCATCCGGAGGGTCTTTTCCGTTTCGTCCACGTCCAGGACGAGCTCTTCCCGGAGGGGGAGGAGGCATTCGCCGTGGCCGGTTTCCACCCAGATGCAGGGGTTGCCGGGAATGTCTTCGTGGGCCGTTACGGTGCCGACTTTCGTCCCGTCCGCATCCAGGACGGTCCAGCCGGTCAGGTCTTCTTCCTCGTCTTCGTAGAGGTCGTCCTCGGCGTAGAGGATGGCGCCGGCGAGTTCGTCGGCGTCCGTGAGGTTGTGTACGCCGGTCAGGCGGACGAGGGCGCGGGAGTTGCCCCGCTGGTTGAATGCTTCAAAATAAAAGGGAACCGGCAGTCCATCGAATTCGATGAACACCGGTTCCTCAAGGTCGATATCCTCGGGCGCGATCCCGGAGAAGCTCACGAGGAGCTCGCCGTCCCGGCCGTTGGATTTCAGTACCTGCCCGATCCGCTGCATTATTCAGCAGGGGTCTCGACGGCCTCGGCGGCCTCGGCGGCAGCCTCTTCGGCGGCCTTGCGGGCGGCTTCCTCAGCCTCGGCCTTCTTCTTGGCGATGGCTTCGGCGCGGGCCTCGTTGACCTTGGCCTCGGCGGCCTTGGCTTCCTTCGCCTTGGCGATGGCCTCGTTCTTCAGACCGGCCTTCTTGGCGGCGATCTTCTGATCCTGGCCAGCCTTCCAGGCGGCGAACTTCTCGTCGGCCTGGGCCTGGGTGAGGGCACCCTTGGCGACGCCTTCCTGGAGGTGCTTGCGAAGCAGGACACCTTCGTAGGAGAGGATGCGGCGGGCCGTCAGCGTGGGCTGGGCACCGACGTTGAGCCACTTCAGGGCCTTGTCGCTGTCAAGGACGATGGTGGCGGGGTTGGTGTTCGGGTTGTAGGAGCCGAGCTGCTCGATGAAACGTCCGTCACGCGGGGAACGGGAATCGGCCACAACAATGTGGAAGAATGCGAAATTCTTCTTACCGTGGCGCTGGAGTCTGATTTTAACAGCCATTGTGAATCTGTTTTTTGTTTGTTAATAAATGCGTTATGCAACCTTCTCGAGATTGCGGACGGCAAAGATACGACTTTTTTTCCGAATACCACACCGATTCGGTGTTTTTTCCTTATTTTTGTCGTATGATTATCGAGGCAAAAGGAATTGAGAAGAGTTTCGGCACGCTCAAAGTGCTGAAGGGCGTTGATTTTCAGGCGGAACGCGGCGAGGTCGTGGCCATCATGGGCGCGTCCGGGGCGGGGAAGTCCACCCTCCTGCAGATCCTGGGCACCCTGTCCACGCCGGATGCGGGCACCCTCACGGTGGACGGGACGGATGTCCTCCACCTGGGCCAGCGTGAGCTGTCGGCCTTCCGGAACCGCCGCATCGGCTTCGTCTTCCAGGCGCACCACCTCCTGCCGGAGTTCGACGCCTTGGAGAACGTGACCATCCCGGCCCTCATCGGCGGCCTCCCGATGCGCGCGGCGCGGGAGAAGGCCACCCGCCTGCTCGGCGAGGTGGGCCTGTCCGCGCGGCTTACGCACAAGCCCTCGGAGCTCTCCGGCGGCGAGCAGCAGCGCGTCGCGATCGCCCGCGCCCTCGTCAACGACCCGGCCATCCTTTTCGCCGACGAACCCTCCGGCAACCTGGACAGCAAGACCAAGGAGGAGATCCACCGCCTGTTCTTCGACCTGCGCGACCGACTGGGCCAGACCGTCGTCATCGTTACCCACGACCCGTCCCTCGCGGCCCTCTGCGACCGCACCCTCGTGATGCGGGACGGCCAGTTCATCGATGGGGTTGAATGAAAAAACAGCCCGGCGACCATCGCCGGGCTGCTCTTTTTCAACCAACCAAATCAAATCATCAACGCTTAGCGCGATCAGTCATTGTCTTTCTTCTGGCCCTGTCCGGTCCAGTTGCGGAACTGCTCCCGCATCTGTTCGCCGCGCTCCTTCCACTGCTGCTTCTGCTCTTCGCTCATCCGGAGGTTGGGGAAGTTGCCGTTTCCGAGGCGGCCGATCTGCTGGTGGCGGAATTTCTCCTCGGCCACATAATAGCGGGCGACCTTCTCGGCGGGAAGGGCCTTCATCAGCTTGTTCAGATACTTGGTCTCGATGCCTTCGTTCTTCTCCTTGGCGTCGATGTAGGCCTTGACCAGCTTCTCCATCTCCTTGCTGCCCTTCTTCTCCTCGACGCCCTTGACCATGGCGTCATAGGCGTTCTTCACGGCTTCGAAGGAGTCGCGCTGCGTCTTCTGGATTTCGTTGTAGATGGGCCAGAAGACCTGGGCTTCGCTTTCGGTGAGGTCGATCTCCTCGGTCAGGAAGGCGACCTTTTCGGCCCGGACGCGCTCGCGCCAGCCGTTGTCGCCGCCCCGGCGGTTGCCCTGGGGACCCTGCGGGCCCTGGGCGAAAGCGCCTGCGGACAGGACCGCGAGGGCGCACAATACACTAATAACCTTCTTCATAACTGAGATAATTCAAGTGTTCGACAGAAATGCCGTCTGCGAGCAGGTAATTGACGATATCGTCGGCGGAGAGGCCTTCTTCCTCGGCTTCCTCCCCGTAGTCGTACAGGTCCATCATCGCGGCGCCGTCCGGATCGAGGGCGTCGGCGAGGTAGGAGACATAGGTCCAGGTGTCGTCCTCGGCGGAGACGGGGGCCGTCTTGCGGAGGATGGCATTGCCCAGCATCACGGCCACCAGGAAGCTGGCGGCGATGGCCGCGTACGGCGCCAGGCGGTGGACCGTGCTGACGCGGACGGGGCGTGCGGGAATCTCCAAGAGCCGCTGCTGCAGGTTCTCAAAGTAGCCTTCCGGCGTGGTTATGTCGTTTCTTTTGCTCATAGACACTGGTTTAGACACGGGCTTTTTTTGAAGGTTTAATCCGTTCCGATGAAAATATCTTTGCCCAGCGCGGAACGGACTTTCTCCTGCGCGATGTGATAGGAGGCTTTGAGGGCGCCGACGGACGTGTCCAGCACTTCCGACATCTGCTCGTAGGGCATTTCGTCGTAGTACCGGAGGATGAACACCTGGCGCTGTTTTTCCGGGAGCTTTGCCACGGCCTTGGAAAGGGCGCGGTCCGCGGCGTCCCCGTCGAAGAAGGGGTCGCTGTCGATGCGCCGCTCCATTTCCGCGTCGATGGAGGTGAAGCGGAGGGCGGACCGGACCTTCTCGCGGCGGAGCCAGTTGAGGGTCTCGTTCGTGGCGATGCGGTACACCCAGGTAAAGAGCTGCGCTTCCCCCCGGAACGAGGGAAGCGCAGTCCATATCTTCAGGAAGATTTCCTGGACGAGGTCGTCGGCGTCTTCGTGGCTGTTCACGAACCGGCGGACGTGCCAGTAGACACGTTCGCTGTATTCCTTCACAATCTCATTGAAGAGCCGTTCGGCATTGTCCATTATTTCCGCGCGATGACCTTCTTGGCGGCTTCAGCGACGTGCTGGGCGTCCAGGCCGTACTGCGCCATCAATGCAGAAGGCGTGCCACTCTGGCCGAACAGGTCCTTGCCATTGACAAATTCGACGGGGGTGGGGACGGTGCGGGCAAGCAGGCCGGCCACGGCTTCGCCGAGACCGCCGGCCATGTTGTGCTCCTCGGCCACGACGATGGCCTTGGTCTTCGCGGCGGAGGTGAGGATGGCGTCCTCGTCCAGCGGCTTGACGGTGGCCATGTTGATGACCTCGGCGCTGATGCCTTCGGCCTCGAGGGCCTCGGCGGCCTGGAGGGCCTCCCACACGAGGTGGCCGCAGGCGATGATGGTGACGTCCGTGCCCTCGTTGAGGACCTGGGCCTTGCCGATCACGAACTCCTCGTTCTCCGGAGTGAAGTTCGGGACGCTCGGGCGGCCGAAGCGCAGGTACACGGGACCCACATACTTCGCGGCGGCGATGGTGGCGTTCTTGGTCTGGTTGAAGTCGCAAGGGTTGATCACGACCATCTCCGGGAGGGCGCGCATCAGGGCCATGTCCTCCATGGTCTGGTGCGTCGCGCCGTCCTCGCCGAGGGTGATGCCTGCGTGGGAGGAGGCGATCTTCACGTTGGCCTTGCCGTAGGAGACTTCCTGGCGGACCTGGTCGTAGACGCGGCCGGTCACGAACTCCGCGAAGGAGCCGATGAACGGAATCTTGCCGGTGATGGCGAGACCGGCGGCGGCGCCGACCATGTTGGCCTCGGCGATGCCGCACTGGATGAAACGCTCCGGGAACTCTGCGGCGAAGGCGTCCATCTTGAGGGAGCCCTTGAGGTCCGCGGTGAGGGCGACGACGCGGCTGTCCGCGCGGCCCGCTTCGAGAAGACCCACGCCGAATCCGCTGCGGGTGTCCTTCTTGCCTGTATCGATATACTTTTTCATGATGTCAATGGAATTTAGATCCCGGGTCAAGCCCGGGATGAGGCTTGCTAAAAATCACCCAGGGAGGTTTCACCTAACTGCTTGAGCGCGTCCTCGAGCTGCTCGGGCTTCGGGACGGAACCGTGCCATTTGTGGGTGCCGGCCATGAAGTCCACGCCGTGGCCCATCTCGGTCTTGAAGAGGACCATCGTGGGCTTGCCGCTACCCTTGGCGGCCTTGGCGAGCTCGAAAGCCTTGGCGATGGAGTCGAAGTCGTGGCCTTCGGCGACGATGGTGTTCCAGCCCCAGGCTTCCCACTTGGCGGAGAGGTCGCCTTCTCCGGATACTTCGGAGACGGGACCGTCGATCTGCTTGCCGTTCCAGTCGGTCATCGCGATGAGGTTGTCCAGCTTGTGGAACACGGCGAACATGCCGGCCTCCCAGATCTGGCCTTCCTCGGACTCGCCGTCACCGCACAGGCAGAAGACGAAGTTGTCGTCCTTGTCCAGCTTCTTGCCGAGGGCGAGGCCGCAGGCGGCGGACAGGCCCTGGCCCAGGGAACCGGAGGCCTGGAAGATGCCGGGGAGGTTCTTGCGGATGGACGGATGGCCCTGCAGGCGGGCGCCGAACTGACGGAAGGTCGCGAGCTCCGACACCGGGAAGTAACCGGCGCGGGCGAGGACGGAGTAGTACACGGGCGTCATGTGGCCGGCGGAGAGGATGAACATGTCCTGTCCCTTGCCGTCACGGGTCCACGTGGCCGGGTCCTGCTTCATCACGTTGAAATACAGGGTTGTGAGGATGTCGGTCGATGACATCGATCCGCCCGGATGCCCGGACTTCGCGCTGCACACCATCCTCAGGATGTCCCGCCGCACCTGCGTCGAGATCTCTTGGAGTTGCTTGTTGTCGTACATATCTGAGGTAACCTAATAATTTCGCGATTATGCAAAGATAGCATTTATTTGTGTTTTTTACAAAAACAAACTCTATCTTTGCACTTCTTATGGAAATCGCCCTGCAAGGACATTACGGGTACCGGAGACTGGCCGTATCCTCCATTCCGAGCATCCTGATGATGCTCGTGGGAAGCATATACAGCGTGGTGGACGGACTGTTCGTGTCCAATTTCGTGGGGACGTCGGCCTTCGCCGCGCTGAATATCATCTGGCCGGCGGTGATGCTCGTGGGGTCGCTGGGACTGATGGTCGGAACGGGCGGATCGGCCCTGGTTTCCAAGACGATGGGCGAAGGGGACTATTACCGGGCGAGCCAGATTTTCACGATGCTCGTCAAGTTCACGATCCTGCTTTCGCTCGTGTTCATGGTCCCGCTCCTGGTGTTCATGGAGCCCCTGGCCCGGCTCCTCGGGGCCGAGGGCGAAACGGTAAGGCTTTGTGTGATATACGGTTCCATCTGCACGGTGGGCCTTCCCGCCTTTATGCTGCAGATGTGCTTCCAGTCGTTCTACATGACGGCGGAGCGCCCGCAGCTCGGGACGGTGATGTCCATCGTGTGCGCGGTCACGAACATGGCCCTGGACGCCCTGTTCATCGTCGTGTTCCACTGGGGGCTCGCCGGCGCGGCGGCCGCGTCGATGCTCGCCTGCTGCGTGGGCGGTTTCTTCCCGCTGTGGTACTTCTCCAGCCGGCATAACCGGAGCTCGCTCCGGATGATGCGCGCGAAGCTGGAGCGGGAGCCGATCCTGCAGGCTTCCAGCAATGGCCTTTCCGAGTACGTGGGCAACATCTCCTGGAACGTCCTGGCGATCAGCTACAACCTCCAGCTCCTCAGGATGATGGGCGAGAACGGCGTCGCCGCCTACTCGGTCCTGCTCTACTACGGATACATCTTCGCCGCGGTCTTCTTCGGGTACAACATCGCGGTCACGCCGGTCATCGGCTACAACTACGGGGCGGGGAACAAGATGGAACTGAAGAGCCTCCTGCGGCATTCGGTGATCCTCCTGCTGGTGCTGGGCGCCTTGATGACGCTGGTGTCGGAACTCACGGCCGGCCCGGCTGCGCGCCTCTTTGTGGGCTATGACCCGGAGTTGACGGCCCTTACAAAACACGCCATCCGGCTGTATATGATCAGCTTCTTCATCGCGGGCATCAACCTCTTCGCCTCGGCCTGGTTCACCGGCCTCGGCAACGGTAAGGTATCGGCCGCCGTCTCGTTCATCCGGAATCTGGTCTTCGAGCTCGGCTTCGTGTTCCTGCTCCCGGCCGTCCTGGGCCCCAACGGCATCTGGCTCGCCGTCGATGCCGCCGACTTCTGCTGTCTCCTCGTCGCCGTCACCCTCATCCTCGCCTACCGCAAGCGGTACGGGTATTGAGCGGCCAGCCCCTCATTCCGGGCTTTCCCTCCCGTCATTCCGGGCTTGACTCCCGTCATTCCGGGCTTGCCTCCCGTCATTCCGGGCTTGCCTCCCGTCATTCCGGGCTTGACCCGGAATCTCCACCGGTAAAAGTGCAAAACACCCCTGTTTCGCAAACATTTTCCCGTTTTTGGTCGAAAAATGTGTAAACAAGGCCGTTTTACACATATTTCGCCCGTTTGAGCCAATAAATGTGCGAAAACCCAGGTATTTGCACATATTTTCGGCTGTTGCGGCATCCGGCCGATCATCTCGTGAGCAAAACCGGCTGATTTTGCTCACGAAGTCGGCCATTTCCCCATCTCGTGAGCAAAAGGAGTCCTTTTCGCTCACGAAACAGAGCAGGCGTTTACGACCGCATCCTTGTATTTGCGGGAGATGGGGAGCTCGATGTCATCGACATAGAGAAGGTCTCCGTCGGCACGAGTGATTGCCTCCTTGTTGACGAGGAAGGACCGATGGATCCGGAGGAAATGGGGACTGAGGATGGCTTCCCACTGGGAGATGGGGGTCTTGTTCCGGAAACGGCGGTCGCCCGTCGCGATGACGGTGGTGATGTCGTCGTTGGATTCCACGTACAGGATTTCTTCCAGTGGGAGCGTCACCGGTTTCCGGTCCGATGTGAACGTAATGGGAGCCGGCCGGGAGGGGCGCTTCCGGTCCATCCAAGATTCGAAGAAGTAGCTGCCGGCCGCGAGCGCCGTCAGGATGATGGCGATGAAAACGGGATTCGTCAGGATGTGGGGAATGTCCGGCCATTCCAGGACCGGGCCCGGAAGGTTCCCCCGGAAAGTGAGGATCGTGAAATGAGCGATCAGGAACAGAAGCATTTCCCCGGCCAGGATTCCCAACGTGATGAAAACCGTGTCCTTGATGCCCTTCACTTTTGGAAAAAAGTATTTGGCCGCCAAGGCCCCGGGGAGGAACATCGACCCGATGAACAACGCTTCCAGGAAACTGTAACCGACGCTGGTGAGCACAATCGCCACCAGCAGGATGGAAACCACCCAGTAGGATATGACCAGAAAACGTTTCATCGGACTGATGCAAAAATAGCATAAAAAACGCATTTCCAGCGCAGTCCGGGTGCGAAAAGGGGGATTCGACATTTCATCGTGGGGTTTCGGTTTGGGAAAAGGACCTCCGCCGCTTACCTTTGCAACAGAAAGTCAAACCCATTAAATCGAGAGTTCCATGTTCAAGATTTTCATGCAGGGAGGTGCCGGCTACATGACCATCCTCACTGTCCTTCTGGTCGCCATCTTCTTCGCCGCCTGGAAAGCCCCCCGCTGGATCAAGGAAATCGGGGAATTCGCCCTGGTGTTCGGGCTGATGACCCCCATGTTCCCGCTTTATCAGTTCTTCACCGCCCTGCAGGAGGTGGCGGCGGACAGAAATGATATAACCGGCCTGTTCGACCTGATCTCACCAGGCGTGCTCTTCGCCGGGAAAGTGATCATGATTCCGGTCATTTACGGGATGATGATCTATCTGGTTTCACTCGTCCTCCGGATTGTCAAGAAGCCCCGGCTGTAATGAAACGGTTTTTCTTCATCCTTTCAGTCGGACTGATGGCCGTCTCCTGCTGGAGCCATTCAGATCGGCTCAAGGTCGATATCGACAAGGCCCTGAAAAAGCAGGTCGATGTCCGGGAACTCTACGCGCAGGCCGCGGTCATCCCACTCCACTTTTCGGAAGGAATGACCTTGGGACAGGAAAGCCAGCCGGTGATGGAAGTTGCCGCGGATCGCTTTTTTCTGCTGGACAAAGAGAACAATACCATCCGTGTCTTCAACTGGGAAGGGGACTATCTGGCCACCATCGACCAGCCCGAGAAGATCATCGACATTTCTGCGTACAAGGACCAAGTTCTCGATGTCTTGACAGCGGGCGCCATCTCAGAATATGATATTCAAGACGGCTCTTTCCTGACTGCCTATCCCATCCGGAACAACGAGGTGATCCTGACGAGTTTAGCCAGGGTGGATGAGGATACCATCGACCTGAAGGGATCTTTGAACGGGAGGGCGTACGATTGCGGTTATCTCATCGGACAGAATAGATTCTACACCGTTGTGAACGACTTTTATCCAGCGGTGGATTACCAAAGCGGCCGTTATTTTCACAGCAACGATTCCACTTTCTGCTTCTGCGCCCACTCTGGCGATATCTTGTTTTACAGAGGCGATGATTTCATTTTCCCTTGGTATGAATGGGACTTCGGCAAGCGGGATCCTGTCTTTACGAATGTCCAGAAAACCACCGACCGGATATACCTCGCCTTTACGTTGGACGGGAAAGACTATATGCTCGTCTACAACCTCGATGACCGGAAGTACAAGGTCGTGGAGTACGACACTTTTCCGCTCGGAGTCATTTATGCCGGCAGGAATTACTATTTCTCACCTGCTGACCGCGCGATTATCTGCCACACGCTATAATCGAATCTCCCGAACCCAAGGTAGCAAAAACGGCCTTCTACGCGCTGTAGCGCAACATATGCCCCATCGAAAGGTGGGGTATGTTGCATCTGGGCACGTACAATGGCGATTCTGCTACCGGGACCTCGGGAAACGCCAGGAAATCCGGGACGCGACGGCAGTCCGGATGCATTGCAGAGATGTTTTTCCGCAATTGCGGCCGAAGAGGAGGTGCCAATATGGCACCACAAAAGCGCTCCGGGGTGCGAAGTGCGATATCTGCCAGAAAATGCGTATCTTTGCAAGTTATGAAGAACATCCGCAACTTTTGCATCATCGCGCATATCGACCATGGGAAGAGCACCCTGGCGGACCGGCTGCTGGAGCTCACGCGTACGCTGAGCGACCGGGAGATGGAGAACCAGGTGCTGGACGACATGGACCTGGAGCGGGAGAAGGGCATCACGATCAAGAGCCACGCGATCCAGATGGAGTACACGCGGGGCGGGGAGACGTACCGGCTGAACCTGATCGACACTCCCGGCCACGTGGACTTCAGCTATGAGGTGTCGCGGTCCATCGCCTCGTGCGAGGGCGCGCTCCTGGTGGTGGACGCCTCCCAGGGCATCCAGGCGCAGACGATTTCCAACCTGTACCAGGCCATCGACCACGGGCTGGAGATCATCCCCGTGCTGAACAAGATCGACATGGATTCCGCGCAGCCGGAGCTGGTGACGGACCAGGTGTGCGACCTGCTGGGCTGCGACCCGGAGGACGTGTACCGGGTGTCGGCCCGCACGGGCGAAGGCGTGCCGGCGGTGCTGGACGCCATCGTGGACAAGGTTCCCGCGCCGAAGGGCGATCCCGACGCGCCGCTGCAGGCGCTCATCTTCGACTCGGTGTTCAACTCTTTCCGCGGCATCATCGCCTATTTCAAGGTGGTGAACGGCAGCATCCGGAAGGGCGACAAGGTGAAGTTCTTCAATACCGGCAAGGAATACGAGGCCGAGGAAATCGGCAATCTCAAGCTCAAGCTGAACCCCACGGGCGAGGTGCGCACCGGCGACGTGGGCTATATCATCTCCGGCATCAAGGCGGCCGTGGAAGTGAAGGTGGGCGATACCATCACGCACGTGGACAACCCTTGTTCCCAGGCGATTGCGGGATTCGAGGAGGTGAAGCCGATGGTCTTCGCGGGTCTGTATCCCGTCGATGCTTCCAAGTTCGAGGAACTCCGCGCCACGCTGGAGAAGTTCCAGCTGAACGACGCTTCCTTCGTGTACGAGCCCGAGAGCTCGCTGGCCCTGGGCTTCGGCTTCCGCTGCGGCTTCCTGGGCCTGCTGCACCTGGAGATCGTCCAGGAGCGGCTGTTCCGCGAGTTCAACATGGACGTGATCACCACCGTCCCGAACGTGTCCTACAAGGTCTATACGACCAAGGGCGAGGTCATCGACGTCCACAACCCGTCCGGCCTCCCGCCGCAGACGCTCATCGACCATATCGAGGAACCCTATATCCGCGCCCAGATCATCTCCAAGTCCGATTTCTACGGGCCCATCATGAAGCTGTGCATGGACAAGCGCGGCACCCTCATCGGCCAGCACTACATCACCACCGACCGGGTGGAGCTGAACTACGACCTGCCGCTGTCCGAGGTGGTCTTCGACTTCTACGACAAGCTCAAGTCCATCTCCAAGGGCTACGCCTCCTTCGACTATCACGTGACGGACTTCCGGCCCGCCCGCCTGGTGAAGCTGGACATCCTGCTGAACGGCGACCCGGCCGACGCCCTCTCGACCCTCATCCACGAGGACCACGCGTACGATTTCGGGCGGAAGATCTGCCTCAAGCTCAAGGAACTCATCCCGCGCCAGCAGTTCGACATCGCCGTCCAGGCGGCCATCGGCGCGAAGATCATCGCCCGCGAGACGGTGCGCCAGGTCCGCAAGGACGTGACGGCGAAGTGCTACGGCGGCGACGTCACGCGCAAGCGCAAGCTCCTCGAGAAGCAGAAGGAAGGCAAGAAGCGGATGCGCCAGATCGGCACCGTCCAGGTGCCCCAGAGCGCGTTCATGGCGGTCCTGAAACTCGACTAGATGAAAACCGTCGCCGTCCTCATATACGCCGAGGCCCTCGAGTCCACCGTCGCCGAATGCCGGCGGCAGATCGACCTGATCCCGTCCGACGAGTACACCTTCGAACTCTTTGTCAATCCCGACCTGGACGAGGCGTGGCGCGCCGCCGGGACGCGGGATTTCTACATCTGGCTCCACGGCCTGGTGACCCCGGTCGAAGGCGCCATCTACAGCCTGCTGGACAACTCGTCCTTCCTCGGCGACCGGGCCCTCCTCGTGGGGACGGTCCAGGACGTGGAAGGCCACATCGTCAGCGGCGGCTTCAGCCGGAGCCGGCGCCTGATGCAGCCGGACCCGGTGATTCCCGTCGCCTGCCGGATGTTCGACGGCCTGTTCGCCCTCGTGCCGCAGGCGGTGTATCGGCGCATCGGCGTGCTCGGTGGCCGCTACCGCGGCCAGCTCGCCGGCTTCGACTACTGCATGCGGGCCCGCAAGGCCGGCTACCCGAGCGTCATCGCGCCGGGGATCGCCTGCACCTGCCCGGTGCGTCCGGACCCGGACCGCACCCTGGCCTCGGACTTCGTCCTGGACTTCCGGACCAAGGGGCTGTTCTCCGCCATCTGGTACTTCCTGCGCTCCGCCTTCCGGCGGTTCGTGATCCATAACTTGTCTGTCTATGAATAAGTTCCGCGCGGCCGTCGCGTCCATGCGGCTCCGCACCCTGCCGCTCTCCACGGGCGGCGTCCTCCTGGGCATCCTCCTCGCCACGGCCGACTTCAAGGTCGATTTGTGGGTGGCCGTCCTCATCGTCCTCACCACCGTCTGCCTCCAGATCCTGTCCAACCTCTCGAACGAGCTCGGCGACGTCCTCCACGGCACCGACACGGCGGACCGGAAGGGCCCGCAGTACGGCCTGAACGGCGGCGTGCTCACGATCGGGGAGATGAAAGTCCTGATTGGCGTGTTTGTGGGCCTGTGCATCCTTTTCGGCACGATGATGACGCTCCGCTCCTTCGGCACCCTGCTGGAACTGACCCCGATCCTGGTCCTGCTCCTGGGCGCTGGCGCGATCATGGGCGCGATGAAATACACCCTCGGCCGCAACCCTTACGGGTACCGCGGACTGGGTGATGTGTATGTCTTTTTATTCTTCGGACTGGTGGCCGTGATGGGCGGCTATTTCGTGGCGAGCCACACCCTCTTCTGGCGCCTCCTCCTGCCCGGCGCCGCCGTGGGCTGCTTCTCCGTGGGCGTGCTGAATGTCAATAACATCCGCGACATGGAAACCGACGCGCCCAACCGCGTCACCACCGCCATCCGCCTGGGTGAGAAGAAGGCGAAAATCTACCAGACCATCCTGATTGTCTTAGGTTGGATCCTGATGCTGGCTTATTGTCAACTGCGGATGTTCTCCTGGTGGCACTACCTCTTCGTGGTCACCCTCCCGCTGTACGTCCTGCACCTCCGCGGCGTCTGGCAGCGCACGGGCAAAGCCCTCGACCCGATGCTTCCCCTCCTGGTGATCTCCACCTTCCTCTTCTGCCTCCTCGCCGGTATCGGCTTCTGCGCGCATCTGTTCTAGCCGAAGTCCTGGTAGCAGAATCGCCATTGTACGCGCCCAAGTGCAACAAACCCCACCTTGCGCTGAGACATATGTTGCGCTACAGCGCGTAGGGGGTCGTTTTTGCAACTGTGGGCTCGACACCGATTAGAACGCCTGCTCTGTTTCGTGAGCGAAAAGGGCTACTTTTGTTCACGAGATGGGGAATTTGTTGACTTCGTGAGCAAAATCGGCCTTTTTTGCTCACGAGATGAGCGGCCGGACGCTGCGACTGCCGAAAATCTGTGCAAAACAGCCCGTTTTACACAGATTAGGGGGAGATTCCGGGTCATCCTTCGACAAGCTCAGGAACCGCCCGGAATGACGGGAGGTCAAGCCTGGAAGGTTAGCCTTCCAGCCACTCGAGGAAGGCGTCGGCGCGGGCGCGGGAGACGGTGAGGTCCGTGGCGGTGGGGATGCCGGGCGCCAGGGTGAGCCGTAAGCGGCCGCCGAGGAGTTTGGAAGCGCTGTCGATGACGTTCTCGGCGATGATGGCACCGCGGGAGATGCGGAAGAAGGCCTTCGGGTCCAGGCCGGCCTCGATGGCGTCCAGCGAATCGTCCAGCACATAGTTCTTGCCGTCGCGGGTGACGATGAAGGTGCTCTTCGCTTCCGAATAGAAATAGGCGATATCCCGCACGCTCACCGGGACGATGCGGTCGTTGAGCCGGATGAGGAACTTCTCCCGGGGACGGATGGCCTCCCGGACGGCGTCGAAGTCGATATGCGGCCCGCCCGCGGCCAGCCGTTGCGCGACGCGGGCGACGGCCCGCTTCAGTTCCTCCACGTCCACCGGCTTGAGCAGATAGTCCACCGAATTGACCTCGAAGGCCTTGACGGCGTAGTTGTCGTAGGCCGTGGTCATCACGACCTGGGCGTCGACGGACGTCTGCGCGAAAATGTCGAAGCAGGTGCCGTCGGCGAGTTCCACGTCCATGAAGATGACGTCGGGCCGGTTCCCGGCGAGCCAGTCGACGGTTTCCTTCACCGAGGCGGTGCGGCCGACGACTTCCACTTCCGGGAAATTCGCCTTCAGGAGGTTTTCGAGGGCGCGTTGGGCGCGGGGTTCGTCTTCGACGATCAGGGCTTTCATATGCGTTTGGGTCAAGAGGCGTTATAAGAGGGGGATGCGGACTCGGAAGGTGTCCTCCGTCTGCTCGACGAGGATTTCCTTGCCGGAAAGGTCCATGTATTGTTTCCGGAGATAGGGGAGGCCGAGGCCCGTGGAAACGGGCGCCGAGGCCCGCGGAATGCGGTCGTTTTCCATCGTGATGTACGCTCCGTCGGTGCTTACGCCGATGCGGAGGGGTTTTTCGGGGGAGATGGCGTTATGCTTGGTCACATTCTCCAGGAGGAGCTGCAGGGTGCACGGGACGACTTTCCGGGAGAGGTCCTCCTCGCGGATCTGCCGGTCTACGTGGAAACCCTTGGGGAAGCGCACGCGGAGCAGGTCCGCATACATTGTCACGAAGGTGACTTCCTCGCCCAGGGTGACGAGCTTCTGGTTGTCGTGCTGCAACATATAGCGATAGATGCCGGCGAGCTTGTGGATGTAGAGGCTGGCTTCCTCCTTCTCCCCGTCCTGCACGATGGCGTCCAGGATGTTCAGCGAGTTGAACAGGAAATGCGGGTTCACCTGGTTCTTGAGGGCCATGTAACGATACTCGGCCAAGTGCCGGCGCTCGCGCTGGGCCCCCAGCTCGCGCCGGATGTTCACCGCATACTCGACCATGTACGTGAGCCCGAAAAGGGTCATTTCCACAAGCAGGGCCACGACGATGTTCCGCGAAAGGGCGGCCGGGTCCAGCGGGAAGGTCCAGTGGAAGGGGAGGCCGAACGAGTGCAGCAGGGCGCCCAGGACGGCGATCAGGCCGATGAACAGGGTCGTGCCGATGGTGGCGACATCCAGGCTGTAGTGCTTGTCGTGCCCGGTCCGGATGAAGAAGAGCGTGCCGACGAACATCGCCAGGACCACCAGGGAATTCCCGAGGAAGGACCGGAAGGCGCCGAAGATGTCCACGCCCTTGAACGGCGCGCCCCGGAAGATGAACAGTTCGATGAACAGGCGGAGGGCGAACACCGAAATGACGGCGAAGACCAGCCAGCCGAGGTTCTCCTTCCAGGAACCCGGTACGCTGGTCGGGACGTTCCAGGTGCGGGCGAACAGGTCCAACGCCCAGCCGATGAGCTCGGTGGTGAGGAAGGTGGCCAGGATGTTGTTGACGATTTCCGGGGTGAAGTTGAAGAGCTCGGCGCCCACGTGCCCCAGCAGGTAGCCCAGGATGTTCACGAGGACGACGCACACGGCCGTGAACTCCACCGTGAGGTTCCGCCGCAGGCAGATGACGACGGTCATGAACATCGTCAGGGCGGTCAGCAGGAGGGAATCCGGCCAGCCGAGGAGGGCGCACAGGACCACCACCGCGACGTGCAGCGCCGCGAAACCATGGACGATCCAGCCTGTTCCGATCCTTTTCATTAAGCACCGCCAAATTACGAAAAAAGCCGTTCAAAAGCAAACAGCCTCCTCCGTTCGTCCTGAAAAACGAGCCGCCCGTCCGCCAAAAACGGGGGTTGGTTTATTCCCGCAGGGAATTGCGGGAAAAAGATTATATTTTTGCCTTGCAAAATACCGCAAATTAGTAACCATGGCAACTCAACGTGACTTGACATTCCGGCAGATGGTGGACCTGAGCTTCGGCTTCCTCGGGGTCCAGATCGCATATGCCCTGCAGAGCGCGAACATCAGCCGCATCTTTGCCACCCTCGGCGCGGATCCCCACCAGCTTTCCTTCTTCTGGATCCTCCCCCCGCTGATGGGCATGATCGTCCAACCCCTCATCGGCAAGTGGTCCGATCGCACGTGGACCCGGATGGGCCGGCGCAAGCCGTACCTCATCGTCGGCGCCGTCATCGCCGTCCTGGTGATGCTGTTCCTGCCGAACGCGGGCTCCCTGCATTTCTCCACCCGGGTGTTCCTGGGCCTGAACATGGCGATGTGGTTCGGCCTGTTCTCCCTGATCTTCCTGGACACCTCCATCAACGTGGCGATGCAGCCCTTCAAGATGATGGTCGGTGACATGGTCAACGAGAAACAGAAGACCACCGCCTACTCCATCCAGAGCTTCCTGTGCAACGCGGGCTCCCTCCTGGGCTACCTCTTCCCGATCTTCTTCACCTGGATCGGCATCGCGAACGAGGCGCCCGAAGGCGTCGTCCCCGACAGCGTCGTGTACTCCTTCTACGTGGGCGCCGCCATCCTCATCCTGTGCGTCCTTTATACGTTCCTGCGCGTGAAGGAGATGCCGCCGGCAGAATACGCCGAGTTCCACGGCATCGACCTCCAGAACCAGGAGAAGAAGTCCGACAAGGGCCTGATGAAACTCCTCGTGGAGGCCCCGAAGACCTTCTGGACCGTGGGCCTGGTGCAGTTCTTCTGCTGGGCCGCGTTCCTGTATATGTGGAACTACACCAACGGCGCCATCGCCGTGAACTGCTGGGGCGTGGACATGGCCGTGGAAGGCGCCGCCGCCTCGGCCGGCTTCCAGGCCGCCGGCAACTGGGTGGGCGTCCTGTTCGCCATCCAGGCCGTCGGCTCCATCCTGTGGGCCACGGTGCTGCCGCGCTTCAAGAACGTGAAGACCGGCTACGTGGTGAGCCTTCTGATCGGCGCCGTTGGCTTCGCCTCGGTGATGTTCCTGCACAATCAGTACGCGCTCTTCGTGAGCTACTTCCTCATCGGCTTCGCCTGGGCCGCGATGCTCGCCCTGCCGTTCACCCTGCTGACGAACGCCCTCGAAGGCAGCCCGTACATGGGCTCCTACCTGGGCCTGTTCAACTGCACCATCTGCCTGCCGCAGATCGTTGCGGCGGCCACGGGCGGACTGGTGCTGCGCCTGGTGGGCGACAGCCAGCCGGCGATGCTCCTGATGGCGGGCATCTACCTGGTGGTCGGCGCCGTGTGCGTGCGCTTCATCAAGAAATAGAATCAATCCAATACAAAAACTAACTACACTCTAATGAAAAGGATTCTAACTGCCGTGTTTGTCTTGCTGGCCAGCTTGACAAGCACCACTGTGCTCGCCCAAGGCGGGTATCAGGTAAAAGGAGTCGTAGTCGACGCGGTGGGACCCGTGATCGGAGCCGCCGTCGTGCAGCAAGGCACGACGAACGGCACCTCCACGGGCATCGACGGCGACTTCGTACTCAATGTCCCGAGCGGCGATGCCCTGATCGAAATCAGCTGCATCGGCTACGCGACCCAGGTCTTCAAGGCCTCGGAAGTGCCCGCCACGGTCACCCTCGAAGAGGACAGCAATTTCCTGGACGAGGTCGTGGTCATCGGCTACGGCACCGTGAAGAAGAGCGATCTCACCGGTTCCGTCTCCACGGTCAAGGCCGATGAGATCAACAAGGGCGTCGTCACTTCCCCGACCGACCTCCTCCGCGGCAAGAGCGCGGGCGTGGTCGTCACCGCCGGTGACGGTATGCCGGGTTCCGGCGCGACCGTCCGCATCCGTGGCGGCTCTTCCATCAACGCCTCCAACACCCCGTTGTACGTGATCGACGGCCTGCCGGTGTCCAACGACGGCATCTCCGGCATGTCCGACCCGATGGCCTCCATCAACCCGGAGGACATCGAGAGCTTCACCGTCCTCAAGGATGCGTCCGCGACCGCCATCTACGGTTCCCGCGCTTCCAACGGCGTTATCGTGATCACCACCAAGAAGGGCTCCCGGACCGGTTCCAGCGCCCCGAAGGTCGCGGCCGACTTCACGACGTCCATCAACACGATCGCCAAGTACAACGACCTCCTGGACGCCGACGGCATCGTCAAGCTCGTCCGTGACTTCTACGGCGCGAACTCCGCCGCCGAGCAGCACCTCGGCGTGGGCGGCAAGCTGTACAACACCAACTGGCAGAAGGAAATCTACCAGGTCGCGACCACGATGGACGCGAACATGAGCCTCACCGGCCGCCTGGGTTCCTTCCTCCCGTACCGCATCTCCACCGGCGTCATCCGCCAGCAGGGTACCCTGAAGGGCTCTGAGATGGACCGTGTCACCCTCGGCCTGAACCTCTCCCCGTCCTTCTTCGACAACCACCTCACGGTCAATGTGAACGGCAAGGGCACCTACGCCCTGAACTGGTACGCCAACCAGGGCGCGATCGGCGCCGCCAACCACTACGATCCCACCAAGCCGGTGTACAACAACGTCCCGGGCGCCAACCTGAACGGCTACACCACCTGGTATGACGCTTCCGGCAACATCAACACGATGGCCACGGTGAACCCGGTGGCCCTCCTCGACTCCCGCCGGGACCTGGCTGACGCGTTCCGCTTCATCGGCAACACGCAGTTCGACTACAAGATCCACGGTTTCGAGGACCTGCGCCTGAACCTCAACCTCGGTATCGACTGGGCCAAGTCCGACGGCGTCACCGAGAACAAGCAGGGCACCGAAGCCTCCTACCACAACACCTCCGAGTCCGGCCAGGGCAGCCATACCGACTATGACTACCTCCGCCGCAACACCACCCTGGAGTTCTACGGCGACTACAGCCACACCTTCGCGGAGAAGCACTTCGTGGACCTGATGGCCGGTTATTCCTGGCAGCACTTCTGGAGCAACAGCCACAACTACACCTACCGTCTCGGCGACAAGGTCGAACTCTCGAACACCGAGGGCAAGGGCGAGCTCTACCTGCTCTCCTTCTTCGGCCGCGCCAACTACAGCTTCGCCGACCGCTACCTGATCACCGCCACGGTCCGCGCCGACGGTACCTCCCGCTTCCAGAACAACAAGTGGGGTATCTTCCCGTCCGTGGCCCTCGGCTGGAACATCAAGCACGAGCCCTTCCTGGTGAACGTGGAGCCCGTCTCCACCCTCAAGCTCCGTCTCTCCTGGGGTGAGACCGGTCAGCAGGAGGTGGGCGGCTACTACGAGACCTTCGCCCAGTTCCTGTCCATCAACACGCCGGGTTCCTACTACTTCGTGAACGGCGGCAACTACACCGCCCCGGTCGTGGCCCTCGGCTACAGCGCCAACCTGAAGTGGGAGACCACCACCACCTACAACGTGGGTATGGACTTCGGCTTCTGGCACGACCGCCTCACCACCTCCGTGGACGTGTACAAGCGCGACACCCGCGACATCCTCAACTACATTCCGGTGCCGGGCCTTTCGAACCTGACGAACTACCTGAACACCAACATCGGCTCGATGACCAACAAGGGTGTCGAGGTGGACGTGAACGCCGTCCTCGCCGAGACCCGTGACCTGAGCTGGACCTTCGGCGTGAACGCCGCGTACAACAAGAACACCGTCACCAAGCTGACGGCCTCCGACGAGAACGCGACCGGCATCGAGACCGGCGGCATCTCCGGCGGTACCGGCAACAACGTGCAGATGATCCAGATCGGCTATCCGATGCGCACCTTCAACCTGTACCAGCAGGTGTACGACCAGCAGGGCAACCCGATCAACGGGGTCTATGTGGACCGCAACAACGACGGCCAGATCACCGCGGACGACCGCTACCTCGGCCACCACGCCGACGCCGACTGGACCTTCGGTTTCAACACGGCCCTCAACTGGAAGAACTGGACCGCGGCCCTCTCCGGCCACGCCTCCCTCGGCAACTGGGTGTACAACAACGTCGCCTCCGACACCGAGATGCTCGCCGACCTGTGGACGAACCAGTTCGTCTCCAACCGCGTCGCCTCCGCTCCGAAGTCGATGTTCTCCCAGGCCCAGTACCTCTCCGACTACTACCTCCAGGACGGCAGCTTCCTCAAGCTGGACAACTTCACCCTGGGCTACACGTTCCCGAAACTCTTCGAAGTCTCGCAGGACCGTCCCTTCTCCCTGAACGTCTTCGGTACGGTGCAGAACATCTGCACTTTCACCCGCTACACGGGCATCGACCCTGAAATCTTCGGCGGTATCGACGGCACGGTCTATCCCCGTCCGAGAATCTTCATCCTCGGTGTGAAAGCTAACTTCTAATAGGGAAAAGCAATGAAAAAGATTCAATATATCCTCGGTGTCATCGCGCTTACGGCCGCCGTCTCGTCCTGCGTCTGGGACCTGAACGTCACCCCGATCGACCCGAATGCCAATACGGTGGACAAGGTGCTGACGGACAAGGCTTCCCTGGACCGTTACATCTCCGGCGTCTACCTCGGTTTCGCCACCTCCGGCTACTACGGCCCGAACGGCGGCGCATCCATCTCCGGCCTGGACGGCGGCGCCTCCCAGTACATCCGCGGCCTGTACCACCTGCAGGAGCTCACCACCGATGAGAGCGTCTGCGGCTGGAACGACCAGACCATCAAGAACTTCCACTATATGAACTGGACCACGGACGACACCTTCATCTATGCGTTCTATTCCCGCATCCTGATGCAGGTCTCCGCCGCCAACGAGTTCATCCGCGAGGTGAAGAAGGTGGACTTCGACGCCGCGCTCCAGAAGCGTTACATCGACGAGGCCCGCGCCATGCGCGCCATCGCCTACTACCACGCCATCGACTGCTTCGGCAACGTCCCGTTCGCCACGGACGAGGACATCGTGGGCGTGAATCCCCAGCAGATCTCCCGCGCCGACCTGTTCGCCTGGCTCGAGGGCGAGCTCAAGGACATCCTCGCGAACGGCGCCCTTCCCGAGCGCTCCGCCGTCGAGGCCGGCCATATCGGCATGGGTGCCGTGAAGTTCCTCCTCGCGAAGCTCTACCTGAATGCGAAGGTCTACACCGGCACCGACCGGTTCGCCGACTGCGCCAACGTCCTGAAGGACCTGATGGACGACGGCTACAGCCTGCACACCACGCCGAACGGCACCACGTTCAGCGCCTACCAGGACCTCTTCTGCGCCGACAACGACCGCTGCACCGACGAGATCATCTTCTCCGTGGAGCAGGACGGCCTCTACACCCAGAGCTACGGCGTCACCAACTACATCATCTTCGCCTCGACGGGCGGTCAGATGGATCCGTTCGCCATGGGCATCTCCTCCGGCTGGGGCGGCCTCCGCACCACGCCCGAGTTCTACCACAAGTTCTCCGCGAACGACGCCCGCAACCTGTTCTACACCGCCACGCAGCAGGAAGACATCGAGGACGTCGGCGAGTTCTCCCACGGTATCGCCTTCATGAAGTTCCGCAATGTGAACAGCGTGGACGGCGAAGTCCCGAACAAGACCTGGAACGAAGAGGACGGCCAGTGGACCGGTCCGAGCTTCGTGAACACCGACTTCCCGATGATGCGCTATGCCGACGTCCTCCTGATGGCGGCCGAGTGCCAGGTCCGCGGGGCGGCCGTTCCCGGCGCCATCGACGGCTTCAACGCCGTCCGCGCCCGCGCCGGCCTCAACGCGATTGCGAACCCGAGCCTCCAGGACATCCTGGACGAGCGCGGCCGCGAACTCTACCAGGAGTGCTGGCGCCGCAGCGACCTCATCCGCTTCGGCCAGTTCACTTCCGGTTACAACTGGCAGTGGAAGGGCGAAGTCAAGGACGGCCGTGACGTGGATTCCTACCGCGAGCTCTTCCCGATTCCGGACAGCGACCGGCTGGCCAACTCCAACCTCGCCCAGAACCCCGGCTATTAACAGATGAACACCATGAAGAAAAGAATCGTTTCCATATTGGCCGCAGGTCTGGTAGCCTTGGGCTTCGTGTCCTGCGTGCGCGAGCAGATGACTGTCTTCGATGCGACGAAAGCCACCGCTCCGGTGCTGAATTCGTATGACGTCTCCGAAGAAGGAGTCTCCGCTTCCTACACTCCTGGCGTCTTCAACCAGAGCTTCAACCAGAAGATGCCGGTGAACCACTCTCTCGTGATCGTCTCCGCGGGCGGCAACGCCGTCACCAAGACCGTCACCGCTTCCGTCAAGGACGGCCAGGCCACCGCCACCGTCGCGAACCTGAGCAAGGCCCTGATGACCCTCGGCTACAACGAAGGCGACTCCGTCGACTTCGAGATGGTGGTCCGCGCCTCCATGCAGGAAGTCTCCAAGGACAACGGCCGCAACGGCTATGTCGATTCCGAAGGCCGGATCCAGGTCCGCGGCTTCATCGTCACCATCCCGGTGCCGCAGGGCAATCCTTGGAAGGAATTCACCCAGCCCAGCACCTGGGGTATGATCGGCTCCATCGCCAGCACCGGCAACAACTGGAACGCCGACGGCCCGATGTACATGACCGAGGACGGCAACAAGCACGTCGCGATGAAGGTCCTGCTCACCCCGAACGACCAGTTCAAGGTCCGCAAGGACGGCGGCTGGGACACCAACTTCGGCGCCCCGGGCGACACCGAGCCGTACGTGATGGAGGTCGGCACCGCCATCGAGGCCACCCCGAACGGCAAGAACCTCGGCGTGCCCGAGGAAGGCTACTATGACCTCCTCCTCGACACCGAGGCCGGCACCCTGACCCTCTTCAACGCCTTCGAGACCTATCCGGGCTTCGACGAGATCAGCACCTGGTCCGTCATCGGCAACATCCCGAGCGTGCCGATGGAGTGGAACAAGGACATCCAGATGACCACCGACGGTGAATGGCATGTCGCCGAGGGCGTGGTCCTCACGACGGCCGACCAGTTCAAGTTCCGCAAGGACCTCGGCTGGGACACCAACATCGGCGCTACGGGCGACACCGAGCCCTTCGTCGTCGAGCTGGACACCGAGTATGACGGCGCCGCCGGCGGCAAGAACATCGCGGTTCCGGCCGACGGTACCTATGACCTCCTCGTGAATCCGGACGCCAATGTCTACAAGGTCGTCGAGTCCCTCGGCGGCAAGAGCCCGCTCGTGGGCGGCGACACCCCCGAACCTCCGGCACCCGCCGTGACCGGCTGGAACATCATCGGCCTGAACGGCGACTGGGACAACGATGTCCTCGCGACCCAGAACGGCAGCGTCTGGACGGCTTACATCACGGCGACGGATGCGACGGCATTCAAGTGGCGCAAGGACGGCGCCTGGGACGAGAACTACGGCGGCACGATGGCCGCCCTCGGCGAGCCCTTCGAGGCGGTCCCGGGCGGCGGCGACATCAGCGTCGCGGCCGGCTTCTACAAGGTGGAACTCGACACCGAGGCCTTGACCATCACCGTGAGCGAAGGCAACGTCTTCTCCCTCATCGGCGAGATCAACGGCGACTCCTGGACCAAGGATGTGTTTATGACCGAGAAGAACGGCGTCTGGACGAGCGTGACCGTCGCCATCGACGGCGGCTTCAAGATCCGTCACAACTGCTCCTGGGCCGATGCTGACGTGTACGGCGCCGAGGAAGGCTTCACGGCCGAACCGGGCGTCGCTTTCACGGCCGTCCAGCCGGGCGGCAACATCTCCGTCGCGCCCGGACAGTACAAAGTGACCTTCAACCCCGAGACCAAGGAAGTGCTCATCGGCGAATCCAAGTATCCGGAGCACCTGTACATGATCGGCGAGGAATTCGGCGGCTGGCAATGGAACTCCGACGGTGTCGTGGAAATGACGCCGGTCGTGTACCAGCCCGACTGGGGCGCCGGCTGCAACAATTCGGAGGGCCAGTTCTGGACGGTCCGCTACTTCAGCGCCGGCAAGGGCTTCAAGTTCAATTCCAAGCGTGAATGGGGCGGTGACTTCTGGGGCCTGACCACCAATGACGGTTTCGAAGAGGTCGGTGGCAACTGCACCGTGGCCGAGGATGGTTTCTACCTCGTGCATATCGACCTCAAGAACGAGAAGGTCCATGTGGAACCCGCCCGTGTCTACGGTATCGGCGCCTGCTTCGGCGGCTGGACCGAGGCCCTGGAGGGCGCGCTCTTCACGGCGGACGGCAAGACGCTGAAAGCGACCACCCAGGCCGCCGGCGAACTCCGCATGTACGTGGCCTCCGCCATCTCCACCTCCGAGTGGTGGACTCGTGAGTTCATCATCCTGGACGGCAAGATCGACTACCGCGGCGACGACGAAGGCCAGGGCGACCAGGCCCGCGTGAGCGTGCTCGCCGGCCAGACGGTCACCCTCGACTTCAACGCCGGCACCGGCTCCATCGCCGGTGAAGGCGAGGCCCCGACGCTCCCGGAGACGATGTACATCATCGGCGACGGTATCGGCGGCTGGGAGTGGGGTGCCGACTACATCGTGGACATGACTCCGGTCAACGGCAAGCCCGGCCAGTTCTGGGCCATCCGCAACATCGAGGCCGGCAAGGGCTTCAAGTTCTGCGCGGTCAAGGAGTGGAACGGTGACTTCACCGGCCTGGATGAAAACACCGGCTACACCGTGGATGGCGGCAACTGCTTCGTGGCCGAAACCGGCGTGTACATGATCTATGTCGACGTCGAGAACAAGAAGGTGTGCGTGGAGCCTGCCAAGGTGTACGGCATCGGCAATTGCTTCGGCGGCTGGGACGAGGCCATGGAAGGCGCGCTGTTCACGGCGGCCGACGGCAAGCTCTCCATCACCGTCCCGAATGCGGACGAACTCCGCCTCTATGCGGCTTCCTCCATCGCGACCTCCGACTGGTGGACCCGTGAGTTCATCATCCTGGACGGCAAGATCGCCTACCGCGGCAACGGCGGTGACCAGGAACGCGTGAAAGTGGCCGCCGGCGCCAAGGTGACCCTCGACTTCAACGCCGGAACCGGCGTGATCGAATAACTTTTTCGGGCCGGGGCCCCTGACCGGACCCCGGCTTGCCAAGCAACCTTCATTCCCGGCTTGGCTGGGAATCACAAAAACACGTTGAACTGCCTTATGAAACGGATCCTTCTCCCCATCCTGACCTTCCTGGCCGCATTACTGGTCCTCTTCTCCTGCGATCCGACGAAGAACAAGCAGGAGCCCCAGGACACCCTGACGGTGAGCCCCGCCTCGCTTGAGTTCGAGGCCGAGGACGCCTCGAGCAAACTCGTGTATGTCACGACCGAAAAGGACTGGACGGCCACGCCTTCCGCCTCCTGGATCCATATGGAGAAAACCTCCGGCACCGGCAAGGCCAACCTGGCGGTGAAGGTCGACGCCAACACGGGCGAGGACCGCTCCGGTTCGATTTCCGTCAAGGGGTCGAACACCGTCTCGATCGCCGTGACCCAGAAGGGGAAGAACATCGTCACGGTCGTGGCGAACCCCGACAGCTTCGACGGCAACAAGCGCTCTTCCACGACCTACCAGCTCCTCATCTATTCCTTCGCCGACAGTGACGGCGACGGAATCGGCGACTTCAAGGGCATCCAGAACAAGCTGGACTACCTGGACGGCCTGGGGGTGACGGCGCTGTGGCTGTCGCCGGCGCAGAAGACGTCCTCCTATCATGGTTATGACGTGGATGATTACTATGCCGTGAACCCGCTGTTCGGCACGGAGCAGGACTTCAAGAACCTGATCGAGGCGGCCCACGCCAAGGGCATCAAGATCTACATGGACTATGTCCTGAACCACTCCGGCAAGGGCAATGACTGGTTCAAGCAAGCCTTGGCCGATCCGTCCTCCCAGTACCGGGACTACTATTTCTTCAGTTCCAATCCCTCGTCGGACTACTCGACATTCCCGATGCTGAAGGGAACGACCTACCAGGCCGGCGAGTGGAAACAGGCCACTTCCGGTTCGCCGAGAATGACCATTACCAAGACCACCGAGGCCGTGACCAGCGGCAATTCCGACTGGAATCTCTGGACCTGGCAGGACGGCGGGGAAGGGAAGGCCGTCCGTTTCACCGCCAAGGGGGACGGCACCTACTATCTGGTGATGGACATCAGCGGCAAGTGGGGCATGCTGATCCGCAAGTACATGAACTGGGACCCGGGTTCCAAGTTCGGCGCTCCCGGAAACGTCACGATCACGGAGGGCAAGACGGTCGACCTGATGCCGGACGGCGGCGACATGACCTTCACCGGCAGCGGACGCTACAAGATCGAACTCTCGAACGTGACCACGGAAACCCTGTACTACATGGGCTGCTTCAGCGACTGGATGCCGGACCTGAACTACGGCGATCCCGCAACGGCTGAGGACAATCCCACGTTCCAGGCCCTCGCAGGTTCGGCCGACAAGTGGATCGACCTGGGTGTGGACGGACTCCGCCTGGATGCGGTCAAGCACATCTGCGGCGGCATCAACTCCTACAACAATACGGCCAACCAGACCTTGCTGAAGAAGTGGTACGACCACTGTAACGCCACCTACAAGGCGGCGGGCCACACGGACGACATCTTCATGGTCGCCGAGGCCTGGGAGTCGCACGGAGTCGAGAAGAACTACTACAAGGGCATCAACTCCTGCTTCGAGTTCGCTTACTTCGATGAACTGAAGAAAGCGGTGAACGGCAATGCCGCTGGCTATGTGTCCGCGGTGAGCGGCTTCATCTCCGACCATACGGCGGTCCGTCCGGACGCCATCACGTCCATCTTCATGACCAACCACGACCAGGACCGCGCGGCGGAAGCCCTCGGGAAGAACGTGGCGAAGGAGAAGCAGGCGGCCGCGATGATGCTCACCACGCCCGGCAAGCCTTTCGTGTACCAGGGTGAAGAGCTCGGCTATTACGGAACGAAGGGCGGCGGCGACGAGTATGTCCGCACCCCGATGATGTGGAACAAGAGCGGCAGCGACTGCGCGAAGAAGGGTCCGAACAACAAGGTGGACAATGCGATGCTCACCTCCTCCATCTCCGTGGAGGCCCAGAAAGCCGATGCGAACTCCCTCCTGAACGTGTACATGACCTGGAGCCGCCTCCGCAACACCTACCAGGCCCTGGCCGAAGGCACGATGACCGTGGCTCCCGGCAACGGAGGCACCATCGCCGCCTGGTACATGACCACCGGCAGCCAGAAGCTCCTCGTCATCCACAACACGGCGGGCACGGCGAAGGACGTCACCGTCAAGGACGACATGTCCCGCGCCGTCGGCCTCCTGGGTACGGCCACCTACGACCACACCACCCTCACCCTCGGCCCGAACTCCTCCGTGGTGTTCAAACTGTAACGGGAGCGGATCCGGTCAAGGGTTGTGCTTTTCGTTGAAAATAACTAACTTGCGGCGTAATGATGAAGTGGCTTCATATCATTGCGCTGCTTTTTTTGACGCTGGTTCCGCTGCAAGGGCGGGAGCGGGGCGAGCCGTGGCTGGACGAACTGGATGCGGAGCTGGCGAAGAAGGAGGAGTATGACGCGCGGAAGGAGGCCCGGATCGGGCAGCTGCGCGGCCGCCTCCGCGCCGCGCTTGACGACCGGGAGCGCTACGGCGTCACGCGCGAACTGTACGAGGAATACCAGAGCTACAAGTACGATTCGGCCTATGCGTACGCGCAGGAGATGGCCCGGCTCGCGGCCGCGGCGGACCTGCCCGACGCCCGGGTCGAGGCCGGCTGCGCCACGACGTTCTGCCTGATATCGGCCGGCCTGTACAAGGAGGCGTTCGACGTGATGGACGCCTTGGGCGTGGATGGGGTTTCCCCCAAGACACTCTTGGAATACTACAAGATGCAGGTGCGGCTGAACTATTCCGCCCGCGGCTATTCCCAGACGGCCCCGTATTGGGACGAGTATTCCCGGGTGGGGGAGGAGTACAGTCGGAAGATCATGGAGATGGTTCCGGTGGAATCGCCCGTCTGGTGGGAATACCGGGCGAACTACCTGATGGAGAGCGCCCAGTACGAGGAGGGCATCGCGGCGTTCAGCCGTCTGCTCTCCGACGAGAACCTCGATTACCATCAGCGCGCCATTTTCGCGTCGTCCACCGGCTGGCTCCAGCACTGCCTGGGCCGGGATGACGAGGCGATCAAGTCGCTCTGCGAATCGGCCATCTTCGACCTCAAGTCCTCCACCAAGGAGACGACCGCGCTCCGGATGCTCGCCGAGTACCTGACCCGCCGGGGCGAGGTGGAGCGGCCGTCGCGTTATGTGCGGGAGTCCTTTGACGACGCCAACTTCTACAACGCCCGGCTCCGGAAGCTGGAAGTCGGCGCGGTGCTGCCCCTCGTGGAGAAGAACCATTACGACAGTCTGCAGCGGGAGCGGAACCTGCTGGCTTGGGGACTGGCGCTGCTCGCCCTGGTCATCCTCGCCGCCGTGGCCGCGCTCCTGTTCATCCGGCGGCAGAATCGCCGCCTGCACGAGGCGCGCGCGACCATCGAGGAGCGGAACGCCCAGCTCGAGGCCGCGAACGTGCAGCTCGCCGAGGCGAACGAGATCAAGTCGGAATACATCGGCAACTCCTTCTACATCAATGCCGAGTTCCTGGACAAGATGGCGCAGCTGTACAAGATGGTGGACCGGATGATCGTCACCCGGCAGTACGACGAACTGCGCCGTTCCCTGAAGGAATCCACGATCGACAAGGAGCGGGACGAAATGTACGAGTCCTTCGACCAGACGTTCCTGAAGATCTTCCCGACCTTCGTCAACGACTACAACGCCCTGTTCCCGGAAACCGAGCAGCGTTTCCCCGCCGGAGGCCTCACCCCGGAGATGCGCATCTTCGCCCTCATCCGCCTCGGCATCTCCGAGACCGAGCGCATCGCCAAGTTCCTGGACTACTCCGTCCACACCATCAACACCTACAAGACCCGCGTGAAGAACAAGTCCTGGGTGGAGAACGAGCGCTTCGAGGCCGAAATCATGAAGATCGGGGCCCGGTAGGGCCAATACAACCGTTATATTTTTACCGCTGATATGTAAGTTAATGCACTGGTTCACAGCGTATTAAAATGTTTTATAATTATATTTTCCCTATGTTATTCGGACGCGCGTGAGAATCCCGGTAATTTTGCGGTACACTGACAACAGTAACCCAATATAACCAACTACCAACCCAATGAAAAGGATTCTTTCCGCATTGACCCTCCTGCTTCTGGCAGCGGGTCTGGTGTCCGCCCAGGGCGGATACCTGGTCAAAGGTGTGGTGGAGGATGCGATGGGCCCGGTGATCGGCGCCACCGTCTTGCAGCAAGGCACGACGAACGGCACGACGACCGGCCTGGACGGAGACTTCGTCCTTCGCGTCCCGAATGCGGATGCGCTGGTGGAAATCAGCTGCATCGGCTACGCCACCCAAGTTTTCAAGGCCTCCGAGGTCCCGGCCAAGGTGCTCCTCCTCGAGGACACCGAGTTCCTGGACGAAGTGGTCGTCATCGGTTACGGTACCCTGTCCAAGAAGGAGGTTTCCGCGTCCATCGTCCAGGTGGACAGCAAGGACTTCTTCCGCGGCACCACCAACAACCCGATGACGATGCTCACCGGTAAGGTCGCCGGCCTGAACGTCGTGACGAGCCAGGGCTCCAACCCGAACTCCGGTTCCGACTACCAGATCCGCGGCGCCACCTCCCTGCAGGCCGGCAACGGCCCGCTCGTGGTGATCGACGGCGTCCCGGGCGGCGACATCCGCTCCCTGGCCCCGCAGGACATCGAGTCCATGACCGTCCTGAAGGATGCGGCTTCCGCTTCCATCTATGGTACGGCCGGTGCGAACGGTGTCATCCTCGTGACCACCAAGAAGGGCTCCAAGGACGAGGCCGGCACGGCCCACGTCACCTACGACGGCGCTTTCAACGTGAACTTCGTGAAGGAACCGATCGCGATCCTGACTCCGGAAGAGTGGGTCCGTTCCCGCCGCGGCACCGACTACGGCGCCCGCACCGACTGGTACCACGCCCTCCTGCGCGACTTCTCCTATGGCCACAGCCACTATGTGGGCGTGGACGGCAGCACCAACAAGGGCTCCTACAACGCGTCCGTGTCCTACAAGAACTCCCTCGGTGTGGACCTCGTGGACGCCCGTGAGGAATTCGGCGCCCGCGCCGCCGTGGAGCAGCGTCTCATCAAGGACATCCTCCAGCTGAACATCAGCCTGAACGCCCGTCGCGTGAACGAGGAATACGGCAACGACGGTTCCTTCGGCACCGCCATGACCATTAATCCGACGTTCCCGATCTACAACGACGACGGCTCCTTCTACCAGCCGACGGCTCCGACCGGCGCCACGAACCCGGTCGAGGCGATGCTCAACAAGACCGCGAACGGCCAGCGCCTGTACACCACCGGCGCCGTGTCCCTGAAGGCGAACTTCATCAAGAACGAAGTCCACAACCTCAGCTCCACGGTCACCTACTCCCTGGACTACAACGACTACAAGTCCAACAACTACACCCCCATCGAGTCCCACGACAAGTACTGGAACGGCTATGAGGGCACCGCTTCCCTGAGCTACAGCAAGAACTGGCGCAACCAGCTCGAGTGGCTGTTCAACTACTCCTTCCACCAGGGAGCCCACCACCTCAATGCGGTGGCCGGCTATTCCTACCAGGACCACAATTCGGAGAGCATGAACATGACCAACCGCGGCTTCACCTATGACTCCCTCCTGTGGAACGACATCGGCGCCGGTACCGCCCGGACCGAGAATCCCGCCCAGACGGGCATGGGTTCCGGCAAGTCCCTGTCCAAGGTCATCGCCCTCCTGGGCCGTGTGAACTACAACTGGAACAATACCATCTTCGCTTCCCTGTCCCTCCGTCACGAAGGCGCCACCAACTTCGGTGCGAATCACAAGTGGGGTAACTTCCCCGCCGCCTCCATCGCCTGGGAAATGGCGAACATGGAGTTCATGCAGGGCGCCCGCTGGATCAACAGCCTCAAGCCCCGTGTCTCCTACGGTGTCACCGGCCGTCGCGGCGGTTCCAACGTGTCCCGCCCGACCTACGGCAGCCACGGCCAGTATTTCATGGACGGTGAGTGGGTGAAGGGCTATCGCCCGGCCTCCAACGCGAATCCTGACCTGCGCTGGGAGAAGCTCGTCGCCGTGAACGTCGGTGTCGACTTCGTCTTCTTCGACAACCGTCTGCGCGGCAGCCTCGACCTGTACGACCGCCGCAGCCCGGACCTGCTGTACAACTACACCGCTCCGCAGCCGCCGTTCATCCACAGCTCCATCCTCGTGAACGTGGGTGAGACCCAGAACCTCGGCGCCGAACTCGCCCTGGACGGCGACATCATCAAGAAGAAGGACTTCACCTGGACTTCCGGCATCAACGCGTCCGTCGGCTACTCCCGGATCAAGACCCTGTCCAACCAGATCTACGGCGCCTCCTACATCGACATGCTGGGCACCGGCGGCCTGGGACAGACCTCCTACTACTACCGCTATACCGAGGGCAGCCGCATCGGCACCCTGTACGGCTACGAGGCCGCCGGCGTGAACGAGTACGGCGACATGATGGTGTACGACAACGACGGCAACGTCATCACCGCCGCCTCCGCCAACGCCGCCTTCAAGCGCTACATCGGCAACACCATCCCGAAGCTCTTCCTGTCCTGGAACAATACGTTCCGCTACAAGCACTGGGACTTGAACGTGTTCATGAACGGCGCTTTCGGCCACATGATCTACAACAACCGCCGCGCCGGCAACCTCCAGAGCTCCGGTAACGCCAACGTCTTCCGCACCGCTTACACCCGCGACAAGGATGTCCGCGAATACGGCGGCGTCGTCACCTCCTACTTCCTGGAGCACGGCGACTTCATGAAGCTGCAGAACGTCTCCCTGGGCTACACCCTGAATCCCAGCAGCGAGATCATCCGGAGCCTCCGCATCTTCCTGACCGCGACCGATCTGTACACCTTCACCGGCTACACCGGCACCGATCCGGCCCTGCTTTCCACCAACGGACTGACGCCGGGCGTGGACAACGGCGTCGGCTATCCCGAGACCCGCGTTGTCACCCTGGGTGCGACCGTCACCTTCTAATCCGCGAGCGACATGAAAAAGATATTCAATACCATCGCACTTGCAGCGGCCGCGCTCAGCCTGACCGCTTGCTTCGACCTCACCGAGCAGGCCTTCAACCGGATCGAAGCCGACAACTTCTACCAGAACGAAGGCAGCGTGAAGGGCGCCATCGCTTCCGTGTACTACACGGCGGAAGGCTCCTTCGGCGAGTATTTCTTCTACCTGAACGAGTTCTCCGCCGACCAGATCGCCTGGCGCGTGTGGAACGGCGGCCAGTGGGGATGGGACAACGCCGAGAAGTTCGTCCTCTCCTCCCATACCTGGACTTCCCAGTCCTCCATCATCCAGAGCGCCTGGAACAACACCTGGGGCGCCATCGGCGAGGTCAACAGCATCATCCACGACCTGGAGACGATGGACCTCGACGCCATCGGCGTCTCTCCCGAGCACGCCGCCCAGTATATCGGTGAAATGCGGACCCTCCGCGCCTGGTGCTACTACAACCTGTTCGAGGTCTGGGGCGGCGCCCTGCCGCTCAACACCGAGGTGACTTCCGAGGTCCCCGGTTCGGCCGATCCCGATTTCGACACTTCTTGCAAGAAGATCTACGACTTCCTGATGACCGAGCTCGACGAGAGCCTCTCGAACCTTCCTAAGAACAACGTGAACCGGATGAACCAGGCGACCAACCGCATGATCAAGGCCCGCCTGCTGCTGAACGCCCCCGTATTCATCAAGGAGGACCACTTCTCCGAGTGCGCGACCCTGTGCCAGAGCATCATCAGCGGCGAGTTCGGCAACTACGCCCTCGCGGGCGACTACCGGGACATCTACAACCCGGACAATGTCAACTGCCCCGAGGTCGTCTTCGCCCTCGCCTACGAGTACGGCAAGTCCGCCGGCAACGCCTACAACATGCGTGACGTCACGTTCCTTCCGTACAACGCCTTCGGCGATCCGCTCTCCATCCTGGGCTCCAACAACGACCAGGGCCGCTGGAACTGCGTGATCATCGCCCCGTCCCACGACAACTCCGGTACGGTCCTCCCGACCGGCGGCACCGACACGGGCGGCAAGTCCTTCCTGTTCGACTATGGTGACAAACTGGGCGCCGTGTACGATCGTTTCGACAACCGCGACATCCGCAAGAAGGCCTACCACGCCGACGAGAAGGGCAACTGGGAAGGTCTCTTCCTGATGGGCCCGCAGGTTGACTACTACACGGGCGAGGCCCTGCCGGCCGACGCCGACCGCGAAGGCCAGAATCTGGTCTATGTGGACCAGGTGGGCACCTTCCAGAACAAGGGCCGCGAGCTGGCGGACGTCATGTCCCCGCACTGGGGCGAGACCAACTCCGGTTTCCGGATGCTCCGCTACCCGATCCTCCCGGACGTGTGCGGCGTGGATTTCCGCGATACGGACGAGGTCGAGTTCCGGCTGGCCGAGGTCTATTACATGCTGGCCGAGTGCAAGCTCCGTGCGGGCGACGCCAATGCGGCCAAGGATCTCGTGAACCAGGTCCGCAAGCGCTACTTCAAGGCCTCCGACTGGAACACCGTCCAGAACGAGCCGGGTCCGGGCTTCGAAGCCTTCGACCTCGACTGGATGCTCAACGAGTGGGGCAAGGAGTTCCTCTGCGAGGGACGCCGCCGCCGCACGGATCTCCGTCGTTTCGACAAGTTCACCCAGGGCCAGTGGTGGTTCTTCGGCCGCGGCGAGGGTGACGATGCCTATCCCGCCAAGCGCGACCGCAAGTACGAGTGGTTCCCGCTGCCGGAGGCCGCCCTCACGGTGAACCCCGGCCTCGTACAGAATCCTAACTATGTAGCTCAGTAATGACCATGAAAAGAATCTTATCTTATCTGACGATACCGGCCCTTTTCCTCGCCGCAGCCGCCTGCGCGCCGAAGGAAGAGATCAAATTCGCCCATGAGGAGCAGGCCTTCGACACCCGGAGCGACCGTATCCTGGTGGAGGCCATCCTCCCGCAGGCGACCGCGGCCGACGATGAGGTGTACATCATCGGCGACTTCAACGGTGGCATCGACGCCGTGGGCAACAGCGCCTACCGGCTCACCCGTTCCGTGGCCATCCCCGCCAAGTGGGGTGTCTATGTGGATCCCTCGGCCTTCCAGGGCGGCAAGACCCTCGCCGACGGCTTCACCTTCTACAATGTCCAGCAGGGCCTCGAGCGGGGTCCCAAGAACGAGGACGTCACCCACAAGCTGACCATCGGCACGGGCGAATGGGCCAATGTCTATGCCGACAAGTGGGCCAAGTACTTCGAGCCGCCGGTGGATCCTTCGGGTCCGTCGCTGCCCGAGCATGACGGAGTCCGCGTGTATGTCATCAACGAGTCGGGCTGGGGCTCCAGCCTCACCCTGTATCAGTGGGGCGACGTGAACAACCTGGGCGGCGGCTGGCCGGGCATGGCCATCAGCGGCACGGTCACCATCGCCGGACAGTCCTATGACTACTTCGAGTATGGCGACGAGGTGTATGGCCTTTCCCAGAACCTGATCTTCTCCAACAACGGCGACAGCCAGCTGGCGGACTACGCCCTCAAGTTCGAGGACGGCGTGCAGGATTACTTCCTCCACGTGACGCCCGACGGCGTGGCCGAGGCTCCGAATCCCGCCGAGGGCGGTTCTTCCGACCCGCGCTCCAAGATGACCGAGACCAGCCCTTGGAGCATCATCGGCTCCATCGCCTCCACGGGCAACAGCTGGAATGCGGACGAGCCGATGGTGACCGACGGCACCTGGCACGCGTGCCTGGGCCTCGCGGTCGGCGCCGGCGACGAGTTCAAGTTCCGCAAGGACGCCGACTGGGCCGTCAACTTCGGCGGCGACTTCGCCGCCCTCGGCGAAGCCTTCGCGGTGAAGCAGGACGGCGCCAACATCAAGGGCCTCGAAGACGGCACCTACGACCTCTTCCTGAACCCGGAGACCGCCGTCGTCATCATCGTGAACGCCGGCGACCCGATCACGCTGCCTACGGACGGCGGTGACACCCCGGAACCTCCGGTGGAGCAGCCCAAGGATCCCGTGACCATCTATGTCCAGGATCTCTCCGGCTGGGAGGCTGTCAACCTCTACATGTGGGGAGACAAGAATGTCGCAGGCAATGACCTTTGCGGCGCCTGGCCGGGCATGGCCCCTGCCGAGAAGACCGTGAAGATCGGCACCGTGAACTACAAGGTCTTCACCGTCGAGGATGCCCTCGGCCGTTCCGAGAACCTCATTTTCAATGGTGAAGGCGGCCAGACGGCGGACATTCCGCTCGTCCTGGAAAGCGAGACCTTCATCAAGCTGGAGGTGGTGGACGGAACCCTCACCGGTACGGTCATCGACCCGCGGAACCCGGACATCAAGATCCTGGTGAACAACAAGACTGACTGGGATGCCATCTCCCTGTACGCCTACGGCGACGCCGAAGCCTTCGGCGGCTGGCCGGGCGCCACGCCGGTGGGCTTCGAGGAGGTCAAGGGCGTGAATTACACCGTGTTCGGCCTCCCGGCCGAGATGGCGGGCAAGACCCTCAACCTTATCTTTAACAACAACAACGGCGGCAAGCAGCTCGCTGACTTCGCCATCACCGTTCCCGAGGAGGAAATCTTCCTGAACATCAACGCCAACTACTACGTGGACAACGTGGAGGGCAACCCGCGCGGCGAAGCTTCCACCATCTATGTGGTGAACAAGCAGGGCTGGGAGACGCTGAATCTCTATGCCTGGGGTGATGCCGAAGTGTTCGGTGGCTGGGCCGGTGCGGCCGGTACCAAGATCGGTACCTGGTGCGGACAGCCTGTCTACACCTATGCCGTCGGCGCCGACGCCTCCGGTAAGAAGGAGAACCTCATCTTCAACAACGGCGAAGGCGCCCAGTTCGACGCGATGTCCGTGACCCTCGGTGAGGACCTGTTTCTGGAGATAGAGAACTCCGCGTGCAAGACCACCGAGCCGGCGACCCGCGTCTATGTGCAGGACGAGACCGGCTGGGATCAGGTTTCCCTGTATGTCTGGGGCACTTCCGAGATCTTCGGCGGCTGGCCGGGCGCGTCCCCTGCCGGCACCGAGGAGATCGGCGGCGTGACCTACAAGTACTTCGAGGTTCCGGCCTCGGCCTTCGGCAACACGGCGAACTTCATCCTGAACAACGGTGGAAACGGCTCTCAGCTGGAGAACTTCGACTGCCTGAAGGGCCAGACCGTCACCCGCGACTACTATTTCCACTTCACGGCCGACAACGTGACCGTGGTGGAATAACCTGACAACGGGCCGGGGCCCCTGACCGGACCCCGGCTTGCCAATAAACCCAAACGCGATGAAAAAGACTTTATACCTGGCCGTTTCGCTTCTCGTGCTCGCCGCCTGCGGCTGCGGGAAGCCGCAGACGCTGCCCGTCATCCCGTCCGGGCAGGAGCCCGGCACCGGCGGAAAGGAAACCATCCCGGAGCCCGGTATCACCTATGCGACGGAGGTTCTCACGCTCCCGGCGACGGCCCGCGACCATTACCAGATCTATCAGGTGAACCTGAAGCTGTACGGAAACTCCGGCGCCTTCGGCAAGGTGCAGGCGCGCCTGGACGAAATCAAGGCCCTGGGCACGGACATCCTGTACCTGATGCCGGTCTATGCCGAGGGAAAGACCGTTCTGCCGGGCATGCCCGGAAACAACCCTTTCGGATCTCCCTATTGCATCAAGAATTACAAGGAGGTGAATAGCCTGTACGGCACGCTGGATGAACTGAAAGCCCTGGTGAACGCCGCCAAGGCCAAGGGAATGAAAGTGATGTTCGACTGGGTGGCCAACCACACCTCCTGGGACAACGTGTGGTTGACCGAGCATCCGGAGTGGTACGAGCACAAGGCCGACGGCAGCATCGCCTGGCCCACCAAGGACGGAGAGTGGAAGGACGTAGCCCAGTTGGACTTCGGCAAGAAGGAACTCTGGGCCGCGATGGAGGACGCCCTGCAGTACTGGGTGACGGAGGTGGGCATCGACGGCTACCGCTGCGACTACGCCCACGGCGTGCGCGACGACTTCTGGAAGGAGGCCATCGGCAAACTGAAGGCCCTCAAGCCCGGTTTCATCATGCTGGCGGAGTCCGATTTCACCCGGATGTTCGACGACGGGTTCGACATCATCTTCGACCGGAAGATGAAGAGCGAGATGCGGAAGGTCATCGGCAGCACGGGTTCCACCAAGAGTTTCTTCACCTGGTACAAGAGCGACCAGGACGCGGCTCCGGCCCCCAAGACCAAGCTCTTCTTCGTGACGAACCACGACGACGCGACCGAGGGGACTCCCGCCACCCAGTTCAAGTCCAACGAGGGCGCCCTCGCCGCCTATGTGCTGATGGCCGCCCTGAACGGTTCCTCGATGCTGTACGGCAGCCAGGAGGTGGGCTATAACAAGACCATCAATTTCTTCAACACCCAGACGATGGACTGGACGGCCAATGCGGACCTGAAGGCCAAGTACCAGCAGGCCCTGCAGGCCCTCGCCAAGGTGGACCGCAGCGGCGCGATGGTCGCCAGCGAGTCCGAAGGCGTGGTGTATGTGGCCTATCCGAAGGCCCTCGTGGGCGTGAACGTGAGCGGCAAGGCCTGCAAGGCCTCCCTCCCGAAGGCCAACGCCGGCAAGAACGGCGTGCCCACCTCGCAGGATTTCGGCGCGTATGAATTCAAGATCTGGACTTTCTAGCTTATGAGACGTTTCCTGACCTTGGCCGCCGGTCTTCTCATGGCGGCCTCCCTGCTGGCGGGCGAAGTGACCCGCGTGGAACCCCTGTCCTGGTGGACCGGGATGAAGACCGACCTCCAGCTCCTCGTGCAGGGGCCCGGCATCGGCGCCTATGCGGTCTCCGTCGAGGGCAAGGGCCTGAAGATCAAGGAGGTCCACCAGGCCGACAACCCGAACTTCCTGTTCGTGGACGTGGAGGTGAGCCCGAAGGCGAAGCCCGGTACTTACACGCTCGTGTTCAAGAAAGGGAACGATGTCGTCCGCCATCCCTACGAGATCGCCGCCCGCAAGCCGGGTTCCGCCGACCGGGAGAGCTTCACAACGTCCGACCTCATCTACCTGATCGTCCCCGACCGGTTCGCCAACGGCGACCCGTCCAACGATTCCGTGGACAACGCCACGGAGAAGGCGAACCGCGGCGAGCCGTTCGGCCGCCACGGCGGCGACCTCCAGGGGGTCATCGACCACCTGGATTACATCGCCGACCTGGGCGCGACGGCCCTGTGGAGCACGCCGCTGCTGGGCGACAACGCCCCGCGCGGCTCCTACCACGGCTACGCCTGCTCGGACTACTACCACATCGACCCGCGCTACGGCTCCAACGAACTGTACCGGGAGATGGTCGCGAAGGCCCACGAGAAGGGCATCAAGGTCATCCTGGACGTGGTGACGAACCACTCCAGCACCGAGCACTGGTGGATGCAGGACATGCCGTTCAAGGACTGGGTCCATATGAACGACCCGTACGTGAACTCCAACCACCAGATGGGCCTGGCCCTGGACCCGAACGCTTCGAAAGCGGACCTCGCCATCATGGAGGAAGGCTGGTTCGTGCGGAATATGCCGGACATGAACCTGGACAATCCCTTTATGCTGAAATACTTCCAGCAGTGGGCCGTGTGGTGGATCGAGTATTCCGGCCTGGACGGCTTCCGCGTGGACACCTGGTTCTACAATGAGAAAGTGCCGATGTCCCAGTGGGCCAAGGCCGTTACCGACGAGTATCCGAACTTCAACATCGTCGGCGAGGTGTGGCAGGCCAATCCCGACTTCGTCGCCTACTGGCAGAAAGACAACCCCAACTCCGACGGCTTCAACTCCTACCTGCCGTCCATCATGGACTTCCCGCTACAGGCGGCCATGACTGGCGCGCTGACGGCCCCGATTCCGGGCCGCGAGGAGCAGCGGCAGGGCCCGCCCCAGGGCCGCGGCCGCCGCGGGGGACCGGACATCTCCGCCGTGTACAACGCCCTGTCGCACGATTTCATCTACCACGACCTGAGCCACATGCTCATCTTCCTGTCGAACCACGACATCGCCCGCATCGGCGACACCTTCGGCCACGACCCGCGCCGGATGAAGATGGCTTTCGCGATGCTGGCGACGCTCCGCGGCATCCCGCAGCTCTTCTACGGCGACGAGATGATGTTCGTCACCGGGAATCCGCAACGGGACGACGGTCGCCTCCGGATGGACTTCCCGGGCGGCTGGGCCGGCGACCCGGTGAACCTGTTCACCGCGGAAGGCCGGGCGAAGGCCGACGGCCCGTGGGCCCACGCGGCCGATCTCCACGACTACGCCCGCACCCTCTTCCAGTGGCGCAAGGGCTCGTCGGCCGTCCAGCACGGCAAGACCCTGCATTTCATCCCCGAGAACAACACATACGGCTATTTCCGGTATGACGACCGGGAAGTGGTGTTTGTGTTCCTGAATAACTCCGACCAGACCGTGAAAGTCCCGTGGACCCGTTTCCGCGAGATGTCCGCCGGTCTCGGCGAGGGGGTCGACGTCCTGACGGGGAAACAGGTGACCGTTTCCGACGCGACGGAGGTCGCCCCGTATACCGCCCTGGTCGTGGACTATCGCCGATAGTCCGCCCCTTGTTTGAAAAAAGTTGATTAGGTTGAAACTTGTCCTTTCCTTAGAGTGTAGTTAGTTAATGGGTAAGGACTGGTCCGGGGCCTTTGGCCGGGCCCCGGGCCGCAAATAAATACAGATTCCGATGAAAAAGACCGTTCTCGCGGCCGTTGCGATCCTGCTTGCGGCCTGCTCCCCGAAGACCACCGTCACTTCGCCGGATGGCCGGATCTCCGTCCGGTTCGCGTTGGATGCCGAAGGCGTTCCCTCCTATGCGGTGGACGTCGATGGAAAACCCTTCCTGGCGCCGTCCACCCTGGGCCTCCAGGCGGAAGGCGTGAACCTGGAAAGCGGGTTCGCGCTCAAGTCCTCCCAGGTGAACAGCCATCGGGAAACCTGGCATCAGCCCTGGGGCGAGAACAAGGAGGTGGAGGACAACCATCGGGAGCTTGCCCTCCAGTTGAAAAATGACGCCGGCGTGGGCCTGGAGGTCGTTTTCCGCGTGTTCGACGACGGGTTCGGCTTCCGGTACGCGTATGCGGCGCCGGGCGCCGACACGCTCCGGATCAACGGCGAGCGGACGCAGTTCGCCTTCGCCGCCGATGCCGACACGTGGTCCATTCCGGGCGATTTCAACTCCTACGAGCACCTGTACCGCAAGATGCGGCTGTCGGAACTCCGCGACGCGAATACGCCGCTCACCCTCAAGTTCTCCGACGACCTGTACGCTGCGGTCCACGAGGCCGCTCTGGTCGATTTCCCCGAGATGGTGCTGCGTCAGGCGAACGGCCTGACTTTTCAGGCTTCGCTGGCTCCGCTCCGGCAGCAGCGCCGCCGCCGGGGACAGCCCGTCGAGGAAACGAATGACGCGAAAGCCGTGGTCCCCGGCACTTTCCAGACCCCTTGGCGGACGGTCCAGATCGCCCATAGCGCCGTGGGCCTCATCAATTCTTCCCTCATCCTGAACCTGAACGAGCCCTGCGCCCTGGCGGATGTCTCCTGGATCAAGCCGATGAAGTACATCGGTGTTTGGTGGAGCCTGCACCTGGGTACCGAGTCCTGGGGCGGGGAAGGCCACGGCGCGACGACGGAGAATGCGATGCGCTACATCGACTTTGCCGCCGCCAACAACATCCAGGGCGTCCTGTTCGAAGGCTGGAACGACGCGTGGCACAATTCCGACGCCAAGCCCGATTTCGACTTCACGAGCCCGGCGCCGGACTATGACGTGGCGAAAGTGGCCGCGTACGCCCGCGAGAAGGGGATTTACCTGATCACCCACAACGAGACCGGCGGCAATTATCTCCGCTTCGAGGACCAGCTGGAGCGCACCCTGGATTGGGACGCTTCGCTGGGCATTCACGCGATGAAGACCGGCTATGCCGGCGGCGGCCTGTCCGGCGGCGCTCCGCGCCACAGCCAGACCGGCGTCCGCCACTTCCAGAAGGTGATCGAGGAGGCCGCCGAGCGGCAGATCATGGTCGATGGGCATGAAGTCATCAAGGAGACCGGCCTGCGCCGCACCTGGCCCAACTTCATGACCCGGGAATGCGTCCGCGGCATGGAGTACAACGGCTGGGGCCCGGGCAATCCGCCGTCCCATACGGTCATCCTCCCGTACACGCGTCTGCTGAGCGGTCCGGTGGACTATACGCCGGGCGTGTTCGACATCAAGTACACGTGCGTCCAGGGCAAGCCGCAGCTCCGCACCTGGGGCCGGCCGAGCTCCGATTTCAGCGAGCATACGACCCTCGCGAAGCAGATGGCGAACTGGGTGATCCTGTACTCGCCGATGCAGATGGCCTGCGACCTGCTGGAGAACTACGAGGGCCATCCCGCCTTCCAGTTCTTCCGCGACTTCGACGCCGATTGTGACGCCTCCGAGGCCCTCCAGGGCGAGGTGGGCGAGTGGATCAGCGTCGTCCGCCGCGCCGGCGACCGCTTCTTCCTGGGCGCTTCCACCGATGAGACCGGCCGCACCTTCGACCAGCCGCTGACCTTCCTGCGCCCCGGCGTCCGCTACACCGCCACCGTCTATGGCGACGCCGCCGACGCGCACTGGGACACGAACCCCACCGCCTACGAAATCACCACCTGCACCGTCACCTGCGAGGACACGCTCACGCTCCGACTCGCCCCCGGCGGCGGCGCGGCCGTCACTTTCCTGCCCGAATAGGCCCATCGACTTATGAAACAACACGGACTCCTCTCTTTGCTCGCCGCCCTGTTCCTCGCGGTGGGCGCGCATGCCGCGGACATCCAGCGCATGGATCCGCCCTTCTGGTATGCCGGTATGAAGAACCACGAACTCCAGGTGATGTTCTACGGCAAGGACATCGCCCAGGCGGAGTTCTCCCTCAAATCCTATCCGGGCGTCAAGGTCAAGGAAGTCGCCAAGGTCAAGAACCCGAACTACCTGATCGTGTATCTGGATGTCACGGAGAAGGCCCGTCCCGGCACGATGACCTTCCGTTTCAAGGAAGGCCGCACCGTCACCGAGAAGGCTTTCGAGCTGCGTCCGCGCAACACGAAGACGGGCGCGCAGGGCTTCTCCACCAAGGACGTGCTGTACCTGATTATGCCGGACCGCTTCGCCAACGGCAACCCCGCGAATGACGACTGGGAGCAGTTCAAGGCCGACCGCCGGAACGGGGGCGGCCACCACGGCGGCGACCTGCAGGGCATCCGGGACCATCTGGGCTATATCGATTCGCTCGGGGTCACGGCCGTTTGGCTCAATCCGGTCCAGTACAACCGGAGCAACGCCTCGCACGGCTACGCGATCTCGGACTTCTACCTGATCGACCCGCGGCTCGGGACCAACGAGGAGTACTGCGGCCTGGTCGACGCCGCCCACGCACGGAACATCAAGGTCGTGATGGATATGATCTTCAACCATTCGGGGAGCTCCCACTGGTGGATCGAGGACATTCCGGACGACGACTGGTTCAACCAGGACGCGTATGCGAAGAAGCTGTCGGAGCGGCAGCGGCAGGGGCCGCCGGAAGGCGGATTCCGCCGCGGACCGCGCGGGAACGACGGGCTCACGACCACGACCCATTACAAGTGGGTGCTGATGGACCCGCACGCGCCGCAGTCCGAGAAGGACGTCCTCGTGGACGGCTGGTTCTCGGGCGGCATGCCGGACCTGAACCAGCGCAACCGGCACCTTGCCACGTACTTGATTCAGAACAGCGTCTGGTGGATCGAGTACGCCCGCATCGACGGCATCCGGATGGACACGTATCCTTATGCCGATTATGATTTCATGGTCCGCTGGTGTCAGGAGATCGAGGACGAGTATCCGGACTTCAACATCGTGGGCGAGGGGTGGTACCCCCGCAACTCCGCCGCCGGCTGGTGGCAGCGCGGATCGGCCCTGAACCCGTCCGACACGCACTTGAAGACGGTCATGGACTTTGACCTGACCTTTACCATCCAACGCGAGATCCTGAAGGAAAGCAACACTTCCGAGGGCTCCGAGGCCGGCCTGTTCAAGGTCTACGAGACCGTCGCGCAGGACTTTCTGATCCCCGATCCGGACCATGTGCTCACTTTCCTGGACAACCACGACATCAGCCGTTTCATGCAGCCGGGCGACCCCGTCTGGAAGTTCAAGCAGGGCCTCGCCTTCCTGGCGACTTCCCGCGGCATCCCGCAGATCTATTACGGGACGGAGATCGCCATGGCGGGCCCCGACCAGCTCCGCGGCGACTTCCCTGGTGGCTGGAAGGAGGACCCGGCGAGCGCCTTCACGGCGGCCGGCCGCACCCCCGTCCAGAACGAGTGCTGGGACTTTGCAAGCAAGCTCCTGACCTGGCGCCGGACCTCGAAAGCGGCCACCGAAGGCCGTCTGGTCCACTATACGCCGGATAACCAGACCAAGTGCTATGTTTACGCCCGCATCGCCGGCGACGACACCGTCCTCGTCATCCTGAACGGCTCCGACACCGAGCGCGAGCTGAATATGGCCCGCTTCGCCGACGTCATTGGCACGCATCCCTTCGGGGTCGATGTGGTGACGGGCGAGACGGTCGACCTGACCTCCACCGTCCGGATGGCGCCTCGTGGCGTGTACGTGCTGGAACTGCGGTCCGCCGAGGTGCCGGCGGCGCCCTACGCCATTTTCTCCGAAGGTTTGATCGACCGCATCCAGCCCGAAGGCTGGCTGAAGGAAATCCTTCAGCGGCAGCGCGACGGATTGACCGGCCACCCCGAGGCGATGGCCTATCCGTACAATTCCGTCCTGTGGGCCGGTAAGCTGGAGAGGGACTCCGAATCTCGTGGCGCGGACTGGTGGCGGTTCGAGCAGACCGCCTACTACCTGGACGGCTTGACCCGTCTGGGTTTCTTGCTGGACGACCAGCATTTCCTGGATGTCTGGCAGGAGAACATCGACTATGTCCTCGCCCATCCGCTGCCGTTCAAGGCCGGTTTGACGCCCGAGGAGCTGGCGGCCCGGGAGGCCGGGAGACCTCGGCGGAACTTCGATGCGGAGGTTTCGGCCGATCCGCGGGCCCGTGCCCGGGCCGCGCAGATGCAGGCGCGCCGGGAGCGCGAGAACCGCATCGCCGCCAACGACCGGCCGGAGGGCCGGCTCGGCCCGGAAACGGGCTCTATGGCCTGGCCGTGGGCCGTTTTCTTCCGGGCGGTCAAGGCCTATTATGAAGCCACCGGCGACCCGCGAATCCCCGCCGCCCTGGAAAAGAACTATCTCTCCTATTCCGTTCCGGAACTGGCGATGAACCGCTTCGTGGTGAACGTGGAGGGGATGCTGTGGACCTATTCCCTGACCGGCAACAAGGCGCTCCTGGACCGCGCCGTTGCGGCCTGGGAGGAGGGCGCTTCCGAGCTCACCCAGGCCAATGCCCTGGATGATAGTGAATTCCATATGCACGGGGTGACGATGAACGAGCTGCTCAAGATTCCGATGTTCCTCTATTCCTATACTGGAGAGCGGAAATATCTGGATGCCGCCCTGCATGCGATGAAGAAGATGGAAGGGCCGAATCTGCTGGTGGACGGGATCAATTCCTCCTCCGAGGCCCTGGCCGGAAACGATCCGCTCGCCAGCCACGAGACCTGCGACGTGTCCGATTACACCTGGACCCTGGGCTATTACCTGATGACCACCGGGGACGGCCAATGGGCGGACCGGATCGAGAGAGGCATTTTCAACGGTGGCCTGGGGTCGATCACCAAGGACTTCAAGTCGATGCAGTATTTCTCCTGCCCGAACCAGGTCATCGCCACTGGCAATTCCAACCACAACGGTTTCAAGCACGGTCTCACCTGGATGGCCTACCGGCCCATTCACGAGACCGAGTGCTGCATCGGCAACCTGCATCGTTTCCTGCCGAACTATGTGGCCCGGATGTGGCTGAAGGACCGGAAAGGACATCCGGTCGCCGCATTGTACGGCCCTTCCTCCGTTGAGTATGACTTGGGAGCGGGGCTGTCCGTGCGGATCCTGGAAGAAACGGGCTATCCGTTCGAGGAGCAGGTGCGTTTCCGATTCACCTTCCTCCAGGATGGCAAAGAGACGGACCAGCCTGTCGACATGGACTTCACCTACCGGATTCCGGGGTGGTGCAAAGCGGAAAAGCCGGGATTCAAGACGGTCGGAAAGACCTGGAAGACCGGCGATGTCCTGACGGTCGACCTGCCGATGGAAATCGAGATTGTCGACAATCCCGTGGCCGGCGCCTCTGTCCTGCGCGGTCCGATCCTGTATGCCTTCCCCGTCCCGGCGAAGGTGGAGGAGGACCCGAAAGTGTATGAGAATCTGGCTGGAAAGGTATCGGCCAATCCGGACTTCAAGAGCTGGAGTATGACGCCGGCCGGAAAGTGGAACTACGCGCTGGTCCGGAACCGGCTGAACGGCCTCCGCGTCCAGGCGACTGGTGCAAAGGGCTTCCCGTTCGACCCGGCGTCCGTGCCGATGAAAATCCGCGTTCCGGTCGTCGGTGTGAAAGGCTGGACGCTGCAGGAGAACCGGTACACGCCCGCCTTGCCCGACAAGGTCGATGCGGAAGGCCCCGTCGAATACATCGACCTGGTCCCTTACGGCAGCACAACCCTGCGTCTGACAATCTTCCCGGAAACGAATTTGTAGCGATTGTCCCCCAAAAAGACTATCTTTGTAAGATTAGTCAGAATTAACAGGCTAGAGCTATGAAACAGAAGAGCGTTTACGAGGTTCCGGAAAGCGAACTGCTGGAACTGAATCTGGAGGAAGGGCTTCTCTATGATACCCAAAAGGGAGTAGATGTAGAAAAGCCCTACATCATTACGCCTACTGAGAATGATGGATGGGACTAGTAAGGGCAGACTATGAAAAGAATGATTTATCTCGCCGCAGCTCTGCTGCTGGCTGCCTGTTCCCGAGAGACCTTACCCGAGACGATTGAAATCGTAGAGAATCCCGAGGCCAAGACATACACCGTTTCTTTGCAGGCCACTTTCGATCCGGAGACGAGGCTGTCCTTTGATATCAGCAACCAGGGAGCTGCGAAGTGGGACCAGAGTGATAAGGTCGCCCTGTTCACGCTCAATGGGAATATGGTCATCGGTGATATCCGGGGCGATTTCAACGAGGATTCCCCGACATTTACCTTTACTATCGAGGACGGAGACAAGATCGACGAGGGCGCCACGGTCTATTATCCTGCATCTATCGCGGTCGAGGGCAATCCGAACCAGATTGTCCTGCCCGCGAGCTATGCCAACGTTGCCGATCTAGGAGATTTCTTTCCGATGAAGGCGACTGTCAGCGGAGGAAAAATGGCCTTCAAGCACTTGGCTTCGATGATTTATGTCGCTCCGTTCACCAAGACACCCAGCTATCCGAATTACAACCAGCGTCCCCAAATCGTTGAGTTTTCCGTTCAGGAAAATACGCCCATTACCGGCAAGTTCACGGTCAACAATGACTTGTCCCTGACTGCCTCGGGAGACAATGGGACGACAATTACTGCGCCCTGGGCACTGAACGAACCCTACTATTTCTTCCTCCCGCCCGCTACTTACAAGTTCTCCGTTTCCGTCCAGGCGGCCGACGGTTTCATCTATTACAAGAAATCCCGGATCAAAACGCCGTATGAGGCGGCGCGGAAGAATCTGCTTCAAATGCCCGCTTTCGACCTTCAGTGCAAGGAGTTCTATCTGACGGGTACGGCAACAGGGTGGTCGGACGCGAACACCGACGCCCGGATGATTCAATCGGGTGAAAATACTTTTATCGGTGCCCTCTATAGCTATGACAACAGCGGGCAAGGGTCCGACTATGGCTTTAAAATCCTCCAGGGATTCAATACCGGGGCAGGTTGGGGCAAGGTCATCGGTGTTTATGAAAATGGCATATCTGCCACATACGGTAATGTCGGGAATCTACCGGCTCCGGATAACCGAGTCTATGGCGTCACCTTGACATTGGGCGCCGATTATTGGACCGCAGAGTCCTGGAGAACCCGTGATGAGTACGGAGACTATGACCATGCCCATCTCTATCTTGTCTTCGGACCTTATGCAGCCGATTCTAGCACTTGGACAACGTCTGTTGAATTGTCACAGCCGGTTGGTCACAATTGGAAGGGCCAGGTGACAATCGGCAACAATTCCAACATCCCGGCTGATACAAAGTATGGCTGGAAAGTCAACAACGGGAATTGGTATGTCCAATGGAATAAAGGCGAGATTACGGATAATAAGCTTTATTCCAGCGTGGATTTCAATAACTCTGATCCCCGCAACGGATCCATCACGCTCTCAGCCGGCATCTACGATGTCTTCTTCAACGATGCGATTGGCCGGATTATGTTCGTGAAGAAATAATAGCTTTCTACCGCTCGAACAGCTTCAACAGCTTCATTTTCGTTTCACCCGCTTTTCCGCTGTAGGGGTGCTCCCTTAACGGCAGGTTGAAGCGGGTGCGGCCTTTCAGGACGGTCTGGGGGTGGGTGAACTCCCGGAAGCCCCATTCGCCGTGGTAGGCGCCCATGCCGGAATGGCCGGTGCCGTTGAACGGAACGCCCTTCACCATCATGTGGATGCACACCTCGTTGATGCAGCCGCCGCCGAACTGCTGCGTCTGCATGACGCGGTTCGCCCACCGCATGTCCTGGGTGAACAGGTACATGGCCAGCGGATGCTCGCGGCCCGCGATGGTTTCCATCAGCGCGTCCACTTCCGCATCCTTGAACGGGACGATGGGCAGTAGGGGACAGAACAGTTCGTGCTGGACGATGTGCTCGTCGATGCCCACGGGATAGATCATCGTAGGGGCGTAGCGGCGGGTTTCCTTGTTGCCGACACCGCCGAAGACGATGCGGTCTCGGTACTCGTCGGCCAGGCGTGCGCACTTGTCGTAGGCGCCGCTGGTGATGAGCTTGGGATACTCGGGATTCTCCTCGGCATGCTCCCCGATCTGGGAGACGAACGCTTGCTTCAGTTCCGCAAGGAACGGCTCCGCCACCTCTTCGGCGACCGCGATCTGGTTGATGTTGATGCAGATCTGACCGGCGTTGGTGAGCTTGAAGAAGGCGATCTTCCGGGCGGCGTCCTTGAGGTCCGCATCCTTGCGGACGACGCACCAGTTGCCGGTTTCACCGCCGAGTTCCAGGGCGACGGGCGTGAGGTTCTTCGCCGCCTCGGCGAGGACGTGCTTGCCCACGGCCGGCGAGCCGGTGTAGAAGATCTTGTCGAAGCGCTGCGCCAGGCACAGGTCGGCCACGTCGTGTCCGCCGTCGATGAGGGTGACATATTCCGGCGGGAACACCTCGGCGAAGAACTTCTTGAGCGCCGCCGTCGAGGCCGCGGACTTGCTGCTGGACTTGATGACCACGGTGTTGCCGCCGGCCATCGCGGCCGCCACCACGCCGATGGTGAGGAGGATGGGGAAGTTGAAGGGGCTGATGACCAGCGAGACGCCGTACGGCATCTTGTAGACCTTCGTGACCAGGCTCGGGAAGCACATCAGGCCGCTGAAATGGCACTCCGGGCGCGCCCAGCGGCGCAGGCCGGCGAGCATTTCGTTGATTTCGACGATGATGGGGCCGATGTCGCAGAGGTAGGCTTCCACGGTGCTGCGGCCGAGGTCTTCGGCCAGGGCGTCCTCGAACTCCTTCTCGTGGGCGAGGACGGCGGCTTTCAGCCGTTTGAGCTGCTTGATGCGCCAGCGAATCGGGAGTGTCTCCCCGGAGCGGAAGAACCGCCGCTGGGCCGCCACGATTTCCCGGATGCTTCCTTCGGTGAACTCATCCGTCTCCGTTTGTGTGGCCGTGACGGTGTCAAGGACCTGCTTGATCTGGTCGTTGCTCAGGGTGACGGGGGAGGAGTAGTTGATGGAATCGGCGGCGATCAGGGGGATGAGCTCCTCGTGGTCGCACAGGCGCACGGGCGAGGCGATGGCGTCCAGGCCGCACTGCGTCAGCAGGTGCCGGACGGCGGCGAGGAAGCGCTCGGCCGCGTCCGCGTCGGCGGCATCCTCGCCCGCCAGGGCGCAGTACCGCGCGATTTTCGCGTATTTTTCGAGGCAGGCCGCCTTCTGGAATTCCAGCACGGGCAGGAGCATCAGGGAAATCGCCTTCCCGTGGGGCAGGTGGTATTTCGCGCCGATGCTGTGGGCGAAGGCGTGGACATAGCCCGCCAGCTGGGTGTTGATGGCGTTGCCGCCGTACATCGCCGCCCGGCACATGCCGAGACGGGCCTCGATGTCCTGCGGGGATTCCATCACACGGGGCAGATGCTGCAGGATCAGCCGGATGCCGTCCAGGGAGAGCTTCATGTCCTCCTCGTCCACCTCCGTGTCGCTGACGGCCCCCTCGATGCAATGGCTGAGGGCGTCGATGCCGCAGGCGGCCGTCACCTCGCGGGGCGCGTTCACGGTAAGTTCGCTGTCCAGTACGACGTGGGGCACTTTCAGGCCGATCAGCACAGTGCTGCCCTTCACGCCGCGCTCGTCCATCACCACGGCACCCACGGTCACTTCGGCGCCGGTGCCGGCCGTCGACGGAACCATGATGAGCGGCAGCGTGCCGCCCCGGACGGGCAGGAACTTCAGGAGCAGGGCCTTGACCGGCAGGTGCGGCATCTTTACGCCTGCGGCCACCATCTTGCAGGTGTCCATCACCGAGCCGCCGCCGAGGGCGACGATGCAGTCGGCGCCGCACGCCAGCGCCTGCTGGCGTCCCGCCTCGATCGTGGCGATGGAAGGCTCGGAGTGGATGTCGTCGAACACGGTGCAGCCCACCCCGGCCGCCTCCAGCGAGGCGACGACGGGCTGCTCGAACCCCAGCGAATGGAGCGTCCGGTCCGTGACCAGCAGCGCCTGCTTATAGCCGTTTTCGCGGCAGATTTCGCCGATCCGCCCGCGGGCGCCGTGCCCTTCCGTCACGTCCGGTTCCGGCAGCGGAATCGCGTGAATGACCTTTCCGGGCAGCTTGTGTATCTGTTTCCTGAAGCGATAGGTATCCATAGTTCTCGTCTTTTCTGTTCGGCCCTACAAAGGTACGATTATTTCTTCTTCCGCTGAAAACTCGTATCTTTGTTTCTATGAAAAGAAGGGCATTTCTGAAGGGCGTGGCGGCCGCCGGCGCGACGGCGCTGGTGCCGGCCGGCGCGGTCGGAACCGCGCTGACGGCCTGCGCCCCGCGCCGCGAGGCCGCGGAAGGCTGGGATTTCGATGAGGTCGTCGACCGGGCGGGCACCTGGAGCATCAAGTATGGACGGGCCACGGACGGGGAGATTCCGATGTGGATCGCCGACATGGATTTCCGGACGGACCCGTATGTCCGCGCGGCGCTGCAGAAGCGGCTGGACCGGGATGTCCTGGGCTATACGTCCACGCCGGAAGCGTTTGTGGAGGCCGTCGCCGCCTGGGAGCGGCAGGCCCATGGCTACGCGCCGGACAAGGCGTGGGTCGGCTATGCCCCCGGCGTCATCACGTCCATCAACCAGGCCTATCTCACCTTTACCGAGCCGGGCGACAAGATCATCATCCAGCCGCCGGTGTATGACCATTTCCGCCTGTACATCGAGCGGCTCGGCCGGGTGGCCGTGGACAACCCTCTCCTCTTCGAGAACGGCCGTTACCGGATGGATTTCGAGGGGTTGGAAAAGCTGTTCGACGCCAAGACGAAGGCCCTGGTCCTGTGCAATCCGCACAATCCCATCGGCCTCCTCTGGGACCGGGAAACCCTGGTGAAGCTGGCTGAAATCTGCGAGCGGCACGGCGTCATCGTCATCTCCGACGAGATCCACGGCGACCTGGCCCTCTACGGCCGCACTCATACGCCCTTCTGCAGCGTGAGCGAGGCGGCTGCCCGCGTGGGCCTCATCTTCGCCGGCCCCACGAAGGCTTTCAACCTCGCCGGCCTTTCCGGCACGGCTTTCTGCATTATCCCCGACAGGGAAAAACGGGAAAAGTATCTGGGCGCGCTCCGGAATGCCAAGCTGGACGAAGCCTCCATCCCCACCATCGAGGCCGTCCTCGCCGCCTATCGCAAAGACACGGCGTGGCTGGAATCCCTGAAACGCTATATCGAAGGAAACATCGCCCGCGTGGAGCGGTTCTTTGCCGACAATGAACTCGGCATCAAGCCTTTGCGGCCGGGAGCCTCCTTTTTGGTTTGGCTGGACTGCCGCGCCCTCGGCCTACCGCAGGACGAGCTGATGGACCTGTTCCGGACTCGGGCGAAAATCATCCCCTCCAACGGCGCCTCCTACGGTCCCGGCGGCGAAGGCTTCGTCCGCCTGAACATCGGCTGCCCCGCCTCCGTCCTGGACGAAGCCCTCTCCCGCATCCGTCGGGCCTTGGGGGAATAAAACCCAAAGAGCTTTAGACGCCACCTTTGTCTCACACACCTTTTCTGCTCGTCCCGAACAGAATGTTGCAAAACCGGCCTCTTATGGCTCCATTTGCAGCATCCCCCACCTCGTGAAGTGGTGTATGTTGCGTAATAAGGCGTGGAAGGATGATTCTGCAACCGAGACATTGGGAGATTCTGGTTTTTCTTTGGCAGGATCAGGAGCCGGCCGGAATCTTACGGGAGCGTTTTACGCAAAAATCTGGCATTTTTGTTGAAATGGAGAGGACGAAATTGCCCTTATAAGGCTTTCTACGGCCATTTTTTAACTTTATCCGTTTCCCTTTTTGTGAAAACGGTTAGGTTGCGGTACCTTGCGCAAAAAAGAGATGGACGAACCGATCGATGACATTTGGCATGTCTTTTCTGACGGCACGCGGGCGGACATTCCGTTCGACACGGTGGAGGACAAGGTATTTGGATGGAACAGTGTGGCCATCTGCGCTGAAATTGCCGGGGTGCGGGTCTGGGTGGTTACGGTGAACGATACCCATTTCCATTCTCTGGTGAAGGGCACGGAAGAACGGGTGGAGCGCTACAGGAGTCTGCTCCAGCAGCGGTTGCAAAGACATTTCCCGGATGATAATGTACATATTGCGAGCAAGCCGGTCGTTATCCGGGAAAAAGCATTGTCCCGATTCATGTATGCCTATCGGAACTGCATGGACTTTTACCGGAAACTGCCGGGTGAGTATCCCTGGGGGTGCGGCCACCTCTATTTCTCCGAGAAGCGGAGTTTCTTTAAAGGACGCCGGATTGACAGTTTGACCTGGCGGGAACGCATGGCACTGTTTCGAACGAAGCATCCGCTTCCGCCCCAATGGCAGATGGATGAAAACGGACGCATTTTACCGGAATGTTTTGTGGATTATGGGGCCGTGGAGCGCTTCTTTAGGAGCCCCCGGGCTTTCATCGCTTTCCTGTATGTGCGCAAGGAGGACGAGGCGGCCATCAAGCAGGAAATCTATCAAGACTACTTGGAATCCCGGAGTATTCAGGAACTGCGAAAGACGGGAAACAAATACAGTGTCAATTATTGTGGAAAGACTCTGGTCAACGCCCCGTTTGAGGTTCGACTGAAAGTGGCTGGCCGTATGCTTGCCGAGCATCTGTCCGGCCGGAACGCCAGCTTGGCCAAGTCGCTGTTTCTCCAGCCGGACGATCTCAAGTTTTTGGTATGAAACGCGGCGCAGTTTTCCCGATAGTGATGTTGCAAAAACGTCATTCTACGGCCCCGATCGCAACATATACCCCTTCGCGAGATGGGGTATGTTGCATCCCGGTGCATAGGAAGCCTTTTTTGCAACCTTGGCTTCGGCTTGCCATCGCCCAATGGGGCAGAATGGCCGCTTAAATTGGAGCCGCTAGCGGCGGATGCCTTCGAAGTGGCGCAGGAAGTCGACGATGCGGACGAGGCGGCGCTGTTTCTTGCCTTCGGTGATCTTCTGGCCGCCCTGGAAGGGGGTGGCCACGGTGTCTTCCGTGCGGACGGACACCTGCCGGCCTTGCATCTTGAAAGACAGGGAGGCGCCGGCGGCCGTGACGTCCAGCGTCGCGGGGGCGCCCATCACCAGGGGCAGGTTCACGTCGTCATGACCGGTGGGGAAGCCGCAGAGGACCGGAACGCCCGCCGGCACATAGGAGCAGATCATCTCCTCGACACTCTTGAAGTCCAGGTTCGCCTTGCAGTCCGTGAACTCGCCGAGGACGACGCCCCGGCACCGCTCGAACACCCCGTTGAGGACCAGGGTGTTGATGAGGCGGTCGATGTGGCTCATGTCTTCCCCCACCTCTTCGATGAACAGGATGATGTCCCGGCCCAGGGTGGCGTCGGCCTGTGTGCCCAAAATGGGCGTGAAAGTGCAAAGGTTTCCGCCCACCAGGATGCCGGTCGCGTGCCCGGGCCGGTTCTCGGGATGGGCGGGAACCGAGTAGGCGGGAATCTGTCCCAGCAGGAGGTCGCGGAGAAGGGTGCTGGACGGGTCGTTCCCCCGGGTCTGGGCCAGGTGCGTGCCCATCGTCCCGTGGATGCTCATCACCCCGGCGCGGTTTTCCATCTCCAGCAGGGTGGTGATGTCGCTGTAGCCCACGAGCCATTTGGGATGGGCGGTCAGCTCCTCCGGCGGCAGCAGGTCCACCAGCCGGATGGTGCCATAGCCGCCTCGGTTGCACAGGATGGCCTTGATGGACGGGTCCTTCAGGGCCCATTCGAGGTCCGAGACGCGCTCCTTGGGCTTGCCGGCGTATTTGCCCCGATACACCTCCCCGACGTGGGCGCCGATGACGGGCTCGAAGCCCCAGCCCCGGAGTACCGCGGCCGCGGCCTCCACGTTTTCCATCGGGGTATGGTAGGACGGCGACAGCAGGGCGATCTTATCCCCGGGCTGCAGGAAGGCCGGCTGGGCGCAGAAAAGGGTCACCGTCCTTTCGCGGAGGTCCTGCATATGTTTCGGCGAACAGGCGGCGGCGAGGAGAAGCGCCGCCAGGCAACGGAAAACAGTTCTGGTCATTATTTGTGATTTGTTGCAAAGATAACGTTTTTGGCGGGTTTTTTGCAGCCCGAATGCCGTGCGCAGATTCTTGACCCTCATTCTTTTCCTGGCCCTCGCGGCCGTGTCGGCTTCCGCCCAGATGGTGCAGGACGCCTCCTACCGGATTGTCGCCCATATCAAGTCGGACGGAACCATCCAGGACGCCTCCTACCGGGTGATCGGACACATCAATTCGAACGGCACCATTCAGGACGCCAGCTACCGGACGGTCGGACACTTGGAGCGGAACGGGACGGTAGAGGACGCCTCGTACCGGATCGTGGGCCATATCAAACCGGACGGTGTCATCCAGGACGCTTCCTACCGGATCATCGGCCATGTGAAGACGGACGGGACCGTGCAGGACGCATCCTACCGGGTCATCGGCCATGTCAAGGGAATCCCGATGGAATGGGCCGCGCTCTATTTCTTCTTCCGCTGAAAACCCGTATCTTTGCGCCACTTTTATGTGGTGGCTCCTTGCATTCGTGTCCGCAGCGCTTCTGGGCTGCTATGATTCGGCGAAGAAAATCTCGCTGAAGGACAATGCCGTCATCCCGGTGCTCTTCCTGAACACCGTCCTGTCGGCCCTCATCTTCTCTCCTTTCCTGTTCGCCACCGGCTTCGGCGGCTGGGAGGTGCAAAAGTACATCCTCCTGAAGAGCGCCCTCGTGCTGTCCTCCTGGCTGGCGGGGTATTTCGCGATGAAGCATCTGCCGCTCACGATCGTGGGCCCGGTCAATGCCACCCGCCCGGTGCTGGTGCTCCTCGGCGCGATTTTCCTGTTCGGGGAACGGCTGAACCTGCTCCAGTGGATAGGCGTGGGCTTGGCCATGGCCGCCTATGTGATGCTGCGGCTCTCAGGAAAGAAGGAAGGCATCCGCACGGGTGACAAATGGCTGGTGTGCCTGATCCTCGCCGTCATCCTGGGCGCGGCCAGCGGGCTGTATGACAAGTACTTGATGTCGCCGGAGTACCTGGGCCTGGACCGCAGGCAGGTCCTCGGATGGTACACGTTCTATCAGGCGCTGATGATGGCCGTCATGACGGGTTTCATGTGGTATCCCGTCCGAAAGAAAACCACCCCTTTCCGCTGGTCCTGGTCCATCCCGCTCATCAGCCTTTTCCTCTGCGGGGCCGATTATGTCTATATGGAAGCCCTCTCCCAGCCCGAAGCCCTCATCGCGGTCGTGTCGATGATCCGCCGCGGCAGCGTCCTCGTGAGCTTCGCCATCGGCGCGCTTCTCCTCCGCGAGAAAAACCTCAAATCCAAGGCCCTGGACCTCTGCCTCCTGCTCCTGAGCATGGTCTTCCTGTACCTGGGGTCGCGGTAGGTGCTTGTACCGGTCCATCTCGCGGACCCATACAAGCAAAAAAGGGTCGAAATTGCTTGCATCGGTCCATTAATTGGACCTATACGGGCACTTTGTAGGGATTAATCACTATCTTTGAGAAACTTAACGCTTTCTGATATGAAAAAGTGCCTGTTCCTGCTCTCCGCGCTCCTGCTGCTGGCGGCGTGCGTGGGACCGAAGGTGGTCCACGAGACCGTGGAAACCGAATCCTTTGTCTGTGAAGTGACCGTCTATGCGCCCGATGTAGTGCGGGTGGTGAAGTACCCGCTCGAGGGAGTGGGGGCTTCGCAGAAGAAGAGCTATTCCGTAGTGCTGGAGCCGCAGAAGACCCGGGTCAAGCGGGCGGAGAACAAGGGGGCCGTCGTCTTGAACACCGGAAAGATCGTCGCGTTCATCGACAAGGCCACGGGCCAGGTCACCTTCTCCGACCCCGTGAGCGGCAGACAGCTGCTGCAGGAGGCGGGAACGGCTTTCGAGGCGCGTCCGGACGACGATCCGGATGCCGGGCGCTTCAAGGTGAGCCAGTGCTGGCAGCCGGAGGCCGACGAGTTCCTGTTCGGCCTGGGCCAGCGGCAGGATCCGGACCTGAGCCTGCGGGGCAAGAAGGTCCATCTCTGGAACGAGAATATGCACATCTACATCCCCTTCTTCTGCTCGGAAAAGGGTTACGGCGTCTATTGGGACAACCCCGGGATGAGCGACTTCGAGGACGAACCCGGCGGCAAGACCGTGATGACCAGCGAGGTGGGGGACTGCTCGGACCTGTATTTCCTGTACGCCGGTGGCAATATGGACGCGCTGATGGCGACGGAGCGGAAGCTCGGCGGCAAGGCGACGCTGTTCCCGCTCTGGGTCCATGGCTACTGGCAGTGCCGGGAGCGGTATCACAGCACCGAGGAGCTGTGCGAGGCGCTCCGGACGCACCGCGAGATGGGCATTCCGCTGGACTGTATCGTTCAGGACTGGCAGTACTGGGGCGAAAACGAGAACTGGAACTCGATGCGCTTCGACAACCCGTTGTACGAGCGGGGCGACACGATGATCGCCAATGTCCATAACAACCACGCGCACCTGGCGATTTCCATCTGGCCGGACTTCGGCCCGCGGACTCCGCAGTTCAAGGAACTGGAAGCCATCGGCGCCCTCCTTCCCTTCAAGACCTGGCCGATGACGGGCGGCGTGAAGATTTACGACCCGTTCAACCCGCAGGCCCGGGAAATCTACTGGAAATACCTGGAAGGCCTGGTGGACCAGGGCGTGGACGCCCTCTGGAGCGATTCCACCGAGCCCGACCACTTCTATCCCACCAAGGAGGACGACGACTACCGCACCGCCGACGGCACTTGGCGGAGCGTCCGGAACGCGTTCCCGCTGGTCACGAACATGGGCATTTATGACAACTACCGGGCGAAGGGCTATGCGAAGCGCGCCGTGCAGATGACGCGCAGCGCTTCCTTCGGCATCCAGCGGTATGCGACCTTCAGCTGGAGCGGCGACGTCCAGTCCCGCTGGGACGTGCTCCGCGCACAGATTCCGTCCGGCCTGGACTACACGATCTGCGGCATTCCGTACTGGAACACCGACATCGGCGGCTTCTTCAACTGGTTCTACGAGGGCGGTACGGACAATGTCGCCCTGAAGGAGCTGCAGGTGCGCTGGATGCAGTGGAGCGTCTTCGTGCCGGTGATGCGGAACCATACTTCCGGGCCGCTCACGACGGAGATCTACCGCTTCGGCGAACCGGGCGAATGGGCCTTCGACGAGCAACTGAACGCCATCAAGCTCCGTTACAAGCTGATGCCGTACATCTATTCCCTCGCCGGCGCCACCGTCCTGGAAGACGGGATGATCATGCGCCCGCTGGTGATGGACTTCGCGAAGGACCGCAAGGCCCTCGCCCTCAGCGACGAGTATCTGTTCGGTCCGTCCATCCTGGTCCATCCGGTCACGGAGCCGGTCCTGACCGACGGGAAGGCCGCGCTCACCGGCGCGACCGCCGCGCCGTTCACGACCTACCTCCCCGCCGGCGCCGATTGGTATGATTTCCAGACCGGCGAGCGTCTGGAAGGCGGTCAGGAATACACGCGCGAGTACACGATTTCCGAGATTCCGGTCTTCGTGAAGGCCGGTGCCATCCTGCCCTTCGGCCCGGATGTGCAGTACACCTCGGAGAAGCCGTGGGACAGCCTGGAAATCGCCATCTACCCCGGTGCCGACGGCCATTTCACGCTGTACGAGGACGCCGGCGACGGCTACGAGTACGAGAAAGGGGAGTACACCACCATCGACCTGAAATGGAACGACAAGCAGGGCAGCCTGACCATCGGCCCCCGCCAGGGCACCTACCCGGGGATGCTCCGCACGCGCGACTTCGTCGTCAAGGTCCCTGGCCACGAGCCGATGACCGTCCATTACAAGGGGAAGCGGGTGCACGTAAGGCCGTAGTTTTGGATAGTCGTGGATTTATGCGTATATTCGCATACTGAATCACAGACACGAAACGAAACCTGAACCGCCATGGATGATGTAAAAATCATCGAGATCAAGAAGAGTGTTTTCGCGGACAACGACGAGGACGCCGACAAACTCAGAAAAGAACTCAAAGGCAAGGGAGTCTATCTCCTGAATCTGATGTCCTCGCCCGGCGCGGGGAAAACCACCACGCTCATCGGCACGCTCAAGCGCATCCAGGACAAGGTGCGCGTGGCCGTGATGGAGGCGGACATCGACAGCGATGTCGACGCCGTCAAGATCAAGAAGGCCACCGGCATCCCCACCATCCAGCTCCATACGGGCGGGATGTGCCACCTGGACGCCGAAATGACGCGCCAGGGGCTGGACAATGTCGCCCTGGCCGATGTGGACCTCGTCATCCTGGAGAATGTCGGCAATCTCGTCTGCCCGGCCGAGTTTGACACCGGCGCCGTGCGCAACGCGATGATCCTCTCCGTCCCGGAAGGGGACGACAAGCCGCTGAAATACCCGCTGATGTTCTCGGTCTGCGACCTCGTCCTGGTGAACAAGGTCGATGTGATGCCTTACTTCGACTTCGACCTGGACAAGTGCCGCGAATATGTCCGCATGCGCAATCCCAAGGCCCGCATCATCCCCATCTGCGCCAAGACGGGCGAGGGGCTCGACGACTTCGCCGACTGGCTGCTCGCCGAGGTGAAATCCTGGAAACAACAATAAAAGCCTATCCTTATGCCTGAGATGTCCCAGAAGTTTATCCCCAAGCACAAAGGGGATAAGAATCCCAATCCCAAGCTGCTGAAATTCGTCCGCCACGTCACGGACCGCATCCCCGGAAAGATCAAGATGGACACCGACGCCCCCGAGTACTGGGGCCTCGCGTGCATCTTCGAGGACGAGATGGACGCCGTGACCCGGGAGGCCTCGCTGGATCTCCTGCTGGACATGCTGCCGGGGAACTTCTTCCGAGTGCGCGAGCACCACACCTATGCGAAACTGCATCAGATGAATGCGGAAAAGCATTACACCCCGGACGACAAGTCCTTCGACGACCTTCTGGACAAGCTCGCCTACTTCGGCATGCTGGAGTATGATTACGGCGACAAGTACACGAAGGAAGGCCCCGTGCCCGGCACCGGTTTCGCCCGCGAGGACCGCATCTACTGGGTGCCGATGTTCGTCCCGGGATCGGCCGAGTACACCAATATGAACGTCGAACTCATGGACAAGCATCCGGAGCTGGCGATGTTCTTCGAACGAATGACCTTCCTCCCGCTGGAGAAGATCACGCCGATGGTGCCGATGGGCGGCTCCGGCATCGGCATGCACGTCATCCCGGTGGAGAAGGCCATCTCGATGGAGAACCATTCCGTCGATATCGAGCACATCTCCTACTGGCTCAAGCGGTATGAGGGGCACCTCGCCGTGGGCATCTGCTCCTGCCGATACGGCCGGAAGAAGCTGGACGAGGGCTGCGCCGACGACTACCGCGACTGGTGCATCGGCGTGGGCGACATGGCCGAATACCTGGCCGAGACGGGCCGCGGCCACTTCATCACCTACGATGAGGCGATGGCCATCCTCAAGAAGGCGGAGGACCACGGCTTCGTGCACCAGGTGACGAACATCGACGGCGAAGGGAAGATCTTCGCCATCTGCAACTGCAACGTCAAGATCTGCAACGCGCTCCGCACGTCGCAGCTGTTCAATACGCCCAACATGTCCCGGAGCGCCTATGTGGCCGAGGTGGACCCGAAGAACTGCGTCGCCTGCGGCCGCTGCGTGGAATACTGCCCCGCCGGCGCGGTGAAGCTGGGCCAGAAGCTGTGCACCAAGCACGGCCCGCAGACCTATCCCAAGCAGGAACTGCCGGACGCGGCGAAGTGGGGTCCGCACAAGTGGACCGAAGATTACCGCGACAAGAACCGGATCAACTGCTACGAGACCGGCACGGCGCCCTGCAAGACCGCCTGCCCGGCGCACATCGCCGTCCAGGGCTACCTGAAGAAGGCCGCCGAGGGCAAATACACCGAGGCGCTGGAGCTCATCAAGCGGGAGAATCCGTTCCCGGCCGTGTGCGGCCGCGTGTGCAACCGCCGCTGCGAGGACGCCTGCACCCGCGGCACCATCGACCAGCCCATCGCCATCGACGCGGTGAAGAAGTTCATCGCGGAGCAGGACCTGAACGCGGAGACGCGCTTCATTCCCGAGGTGAACATCTGCTCCAACGTCCAGGACCGCTGGGAGGAGAAGATCGCCATCATCGGCGGCGGCCCGGCCGGCCTGAGCTGCGCCTACTACCTCGCCACGATGGGCTACAAGCCGACGGTGTTCGAGAAGAACGAGGAGCCCGGCGGCATGCTCCGCTACGGCATTCCTTCCTATAAGCTGGAGAAGGATGTCATCCAGGCCGAGATCGACATCATGAAGGAAATCGGCGTGGACATCCAGTGCGGCGTGGAGGTTGGCAAGGACGTCACGATCGCCGGCCTGCGCGAGCAGGGCTACAAGGGCTTCTATGTGGCCATCGGCTGCCAGGGCGGCAAGCTGCCCGGCATCCCGGGCGAGACGCTCCCCGGCACGTCCACGGCCATCGACTTCCTCCACGCCGCGAACACCGGCAAGGTGAAGGTGTCCGGCAAGGTGGTCGTCGTGGGCGGCGGCAATGTCGCGATCGACGCGGCCCGCGTAGCGAAGCGCAGCGGCGCGTCCGAGGTGACGATGCTGTCGCTTGAGACCGAGGACATCATGCCCGCCTCCCTGGAGGAGCGCACCGAGGCCCGCGAGGACGGCGTCGTGATCAATCCGGGCTGGGGCCCGAAGGAGGTCCTCGGCGACGGAAAGGTCACCGGCATCGTGTTCAAGAAGTGCACCTCCGTGTTCGACGAGAACAAGCGGTTCGCTCCGAAATATGATGAGAATGAGCTCATTACGCTCGAGGCCGACCAGGTCGTCTTCGCCATCGGCCAGACCGTGGTGCTGAAGGACCTGCTCAAGGATACGAAGGTGGAGTTCTTCCGTGGCGTGTATCCCGTGGCCGACAAGCTCACCTACCAGACGGCCGAGCCCGACATCTTCGTGGGCGGCGACGTGTACACCGGCCCGAAGTTCGCCATCGACGCCATCGCCGCCGGCAAGGAGGCCGCCGAGTCCCTGCATCGCTTCGTCCAGCACGGGCACATGACCATCGGCCGCAACCGGCGCGATTTCATCGAGCTGGACAAGGGTGACATCCTGGTCGAATCCTATGACAACGGCTCCCGCCAGGATCCCGGCGTGAAGCCCGTCACCGACGCGTTCCGCGAGTACCACGGCACCCTGACCGAGGAGCAGGTCCGCAAGGAAACGGCCCGCTGCCTGTCCTGCGGCGCCTCCGTCGTGGACGAGAACCGCTGCATCGGCTGCGGCGTCTGCACCACCAAGTGCGCCTTCGACGCCATCCACCTGCACCGGGTCCATCCCGACGCCTCCATCATGCGCACCTCCGAGGACAAGTTCTCCGGCATCCTGCCGTATATGCTCAAGAGAACGGGAAAAATCCTTTTTAAGAAGAAATAGATTCCTCGACTTCGCTCGGAATGACAAGAACCCCGTCTTTGTCATTTCGACCGAGTAACGTTCTTTGTCATTTCGACCGAGTAACGTTCTTTGTCATTTCGACCGAGCGAAGCGAGTGGAGAAATCTTATGCATGAATTAGGCATCGTTTTCTACATTATCCGGGACGTCAAGAAGGCGGCTCTGGAGAACGCCGTGGAGCACGTGTCCGCCGTGGTGATGAACATCGGCGAAGTGTCCACGGTCGTCCCCGAGCTGCTCACCGACTGCTGGCGCTGGGCGGCGGACAAGGAACCGCTGCTGAAAGGCTGCGTACTGAAGGTCAACACCATCCCGGCGTTGACCCATTGCGACGGCTGCGGCCAGGAGTACGAGACGGTCCGGTATGGGAGGACCTGCCCGCACTGCAACAGCGAAAACACCTGGCTCCTGCAAGGGAACGAGGTGGAAATCAAAGAAATAGAAGCAATTTGAAGATATGGCTTGTTTTATCGTTCCCCTGGTACAGGCGGTCGCCACGACCGTGTACCGCAAGCGTCACGCGGCGGCGATCGCCGCGCCGGACGCGCCCGTCCTCCGGCACCGTCTTCCCGACCTGGAGAAGATGCTCTGGGGCGGCACCCTGATGCTCATCGTGGACCACGTCATCAATGGCGAGCTCACCTGGCGCTTCCCGTTCTTCACCGCCCTGGATCAGGCGGGCGGCGGGCTGGTGATGCTCCGCGAGATGCTCACCGTGGGCGTCCCGATGTCCCTCGTCCTCACCGCCGCCTGGCTGGTGTGGGCGCTGGTGAAGGAGAAGAAGATTCTCACGCTTCGCTCAGAATGACAAGATGTAATTCGCTCAGAATGACAAGATGTAATTCGCTCAGAATGACAATTTTCTATAACTAACCTATTCAATTATGTTCTTCCAAGTGTATGGCGAACACGCGTTCGCCCAGTGGGGGATGCTGCTGGTCGTGCTCATCGGCCTCATCCTCTTCA